>PNJT01000008.1 GCA_013822005.1 Novosphingobium sp.
GCTAGTGGATTGGCGGAAACGAAAGAGTCCGATTGGGGGTTCCCATCTGTCTTTTGGATATGCGATTGAGGTTGGATGCGCAAAGGGATACCATTCGCACTCACCATGTCTGACCGTGCTCGCTTGAGCAAGGTCGTGCGCTCGCCTCAACCCCAAGCTACACCACGTCCGGGGACACCATCCCTCCACCCTTCCCCCGGCACCCCATTGCCAGCCGCCGCAACCGCAGGCATCCTTCCGGCCAAGAAGGAGAATCGCGATGCGGCAACACCTTGGCTTTCTTTCCCTCGCGCTGGCGGACAAGCATACGCAGGGATCGAAGGAGGACCCGGTGCGGGTCGCCCGGCCTGAAGGCCAGCGGCGCTATCTGGGCCGGCTGCGGTGCAGCGATGGCAAGGCACCCCGGTTCTTCCGCGCCGACAATATTGGCGACGGGCCGTTCGGCAATATCGTCGACCTCTATATCGTCACTTGCGAGGGCGGGGAGCCCAAGGAGAGCGAGATCCACATGGACCTGAACCACAAGGGCCATGACGAGCAGCGGCTTGTCCCGGGCTTTGCCAATGAGGTGGTGCCCGAACCGGAGCGCGCCCCGGCCCCGACCGCCGATCCGCGGGCTTGAACATGAGCGGGATATCACTACGGCTGGCCCTGCTGGGCCTCGGCCTCGTCCTCGCCCAGCCCGCCACGGCGAAGGAACGCAAGCCCAAGCTCAAGCCAGTGCCGGTGGTTGACCAAAGCGCGGCGGCGGCCAATGCGGCCTCTGCGGCGGCGATGCGGCATCTGGATGCCATCGCCCGGCTGGACGATGCCGCGGGCGGCCCGCAGCTCAATGCGGTGATCGTGTTCAACCCCACAGCGCCAGCGGAAGCGGCGCGGCTTTCGGCGACCGGGCGGCTCAAGGGACGGACCGTGCTGGTCAAGGACAATGTCGAGACCAAGGAGTGGGCGACCACGGCCGGCAGTCTGGCCTTGAAGGACAACAAGACTGGCCGCGATGCGCCGCTGGTGGCGCGGATCCGGGCCGATGGCGGAGTGGTGCTGGGCAAGACCAACCTGAGCGAATGGGCCAACATCCGCTCGCCCGCGAGCTCGTCCGGCTGGTCGGGTGTGGGCGGGCAGACGAAAAACCCGCATGCGACCGACCGCAACCCTTGCGGTTCCAGCTCGGGCAGCGGGGCGGCGATTGCGGCGGGGATGGCCTGGGCGGCGGTCGGGACCGAGACCGACGGGTCGATCACTTGCCCGGCCAGCGCCAATGGGATCGTGGGGTTCAAGCCCACGGTGGGGCTGGTCAGCCGCACCTTCGTGGTGCCGATCAGCCACAGCCAGGACACCGCCGGGCCGATGGCTGCTTCGGTGTTCGGCGCCGCGTTGCTGCTGAGTGCGATGGCCGGCAGCGACCCGGCCGATCCGGCGACTTTGGAAGCCGACAAGTACAAGACCGATTACACCGCCGGCCTCGGCCTCTCCAGCCTGAAGGGCGTGCGGATCGGGGTGCTGAGCAAGCAGAGCGGCAAGCATCCGGGGGTCAACCGGGTGTTCGACCGCGCGCTGATGGATCTCTCTGCCGCCGGAGCCGTGCTGGTGCCGATCGCCTATGACTTCCCCCCCGAGCTGGGCCGCGATGAGGGCGTGGTGCTCTATTTCGAGCTGCGCGAGGACCTCGATGCCTACCTCGCCGCCCTGCCTGGCACGCCGCCGGTGCGCAGCCTTGCCGATGTGATCATGTTCAACAAGGACCACGCCAACGAGGAGCTGCGTTGGTTCGGGCAGGAGACCTTTATCAAGGCCGAAAGTCCGGTCGACCGCGCGATCTATCAAAAGGCCCGCGCCAATTCGCTGCGGCTGGCCGGGTCCGAGGGGATCGACAAGCTGCTGGCCGACAACAAGGTGGTGGTGCTGATCGCGCCGACCGAGGGCCCGGCCTGGCCGATCGACCTGGTCAACGGCGATCACTACATCGGGATCGGCGCCGGATCGCTGGCGGCGGTGGCGGGCTATCCGCACCTGACCGTGCCGATGGGCGATGTCGAAGGACTGCCGGTGGGGCTGAGCCTTATCGGGCCCAAATGGGGCGACAAGCTGGTGCTGGACCTGGGTGCCGCCTATGAACGCGCGCGGACGGTGCAGCTGAAGGCACCCAGCTTCAAACGCTGGGGGGAATAAAGAACAAAGGGCTCCGGATCTCTCCGGAGCCCTTCGAATTCCTGACCGGAAAGCGGCTTACTTCTTCGCGGCAGCTTTCTTGGGCGCAGCCTTCTTTTCGGCCTTTTCAGCCTTGGGCGCTGCTTCCTTCTTCTCAGCCTTGGGGGCAGCTTCCTTTTTGGCGGCGGCCTTCCTGGGTGCGGCTTTCTTGGCCGGGGCCGGGGCAGTCTCTTCGGCTTCGATCGCGGCCTGGAGTTCTTCCTTGGTCACGGTCTTTTCGGTGACTTCGGCCTTGTCGAACAGGAAATCGACGACCTTGTCTTCATAGAGCGGGGCGCGCAGCTGGGCGGCGGCGAGGGCATCCTGCTGGATGTATTCGACGAAGCGCTGGCGGTCTTCCGGGCGGTACTGCTGGGCAGCCTGCTGCATCAGCATCGACATTTCCTGGCTGCTGACTTCGACGCCGTTGGCCTGGCCGATTTCCGAGAGCAGCAGCCCCAGGCGCACGCGGCGCACGGCGATGGCTTCGTATTCGCCCTTCTCGTCCTCGATTTCCTTGAGCGCAGCGGCCGGATCGGCGTCCTGGGCAGCTTCCTGCTGGAGCTGGGCCCAGATCTGCTGGAATTCGGCTTCGACCATCGACGGCGGCACATCGAAATCATGGCCCGCGGCCAGAATGTCGAGCAGCGCGCGCTTCATCTGGGTGCGGGTGAGGCCGGCAGTTTCCTGCTCCAGCTGGCCGCGCAGCAGGCCCTTGAGCTGGGCCAGATCGGTCAGCCCCAGGCTCTTGGCAAATTCGTCGTCGATCTTGGTTTCGCCGGCCACTTTGACGGCCTTGACCACGATGTCGAACTGGGCGTCCTTGCCCTTGAGGTTCTCAGCCGGATAGTCGGCCGGGAAAGTCACGGTGATGGTCTTTTCGTCACCGGCCTTCACGCCGACGAGCTGTTCCTCGAAGCCGGGGATGAACCGGCCCGAGCCGATTTCCAGCGCCGCGTCTTCGGCCTTGCCGCCGTCGAATTCGACACCGTCGAGCTTGCCGGTAAAGTCGATGATCAGCTGGTCGCCGTCTTCGGCCTTCTTGCCCTTCTTGGCATCGACAAAGCTCTTGGCGTTGCCCGCCAGGCGCGCGACCTGTTCATCGACTTCGGCATCGCTGACCGGCACGACCAGCTTGTCGAGCTTGAGGCCGTCGATCGACGGGGCCGGGATCGTCGGCAGCACTTCAAGGCTGACGTTCAGTTCGGCGTCCTTGCCTTCTTCATAGCCTTCACCCAGCGCGATCTGCGGCTGCATCGCGGGGCGCAGCTTGTTGTCGCCCAGCAGCTTCTGGATCGCTTCCTGGACCGAGGTGTTGAGCGCTTCCTGGTGAAGCTGCGGCCCGTGCATCTTCTTGACCAGGTTGGCGGGGACCTTGCCGGGGCGGAAGCCGGGCATGCGCACTTGCGGAGCGATCTTCGCCACTTCGCCATCAATGCGCGCGGCAATATCCTTGGCGGCGATCTTCACGCTGTAGGCGCGCTTCAAACCCTCGTTGGTGGTCTCGACAATCTGCATGACTAAACAGGCCTTTTCGAACTAACTGCCCCGTTGGACGGCAATGCCAGTGGAACTGGTGCGGGCGAAGGGACTCGAACCCCCACATCTTGCGATACTGGTACCTAAAACCAGCGCGTCTACCAATTCCGCCACGCCCGCGGCCCGACGAAGCCCTACCCCCGCAGTTCAGCGCGAGAGTCTGGAATCAAGGCGTGGCCCTTAGTGGCCCCTTTGCCAAAGGGCAAGCAGGGATGCAGCGGTTTAGCCGATCCCCAGCACAGTTGCCAGTTTGAGCAGCCAATTGGACTGCTTTTCAAGCCGCATGCCGCCTGCCGGAACCGGACAATCGAGGCACAAAGCTTGCGCCCCGCGAACCTCGCCCAGCCAGCTGAGTTGAGCCAGCGCCCGGCTCTGCTTGGCCTGTTCGCGCAGCGCCATCTGGGCGAACATATCGCCCCCCTGCCCGGCGCTGTCCTCTTCGCCGCCGCCCAGCCGCTCAAGCAGGCTGGCATAGGGATCGGCCTCGCCGCCGTAATGCCGGGCGTGCCAGGTCTCCAGCTTGGCCTGCTTGGCCGCCCAGGCCAGCGCATCGTCAAGCCCGCCGAACTGATCGACCAGCCCGTTCTGCCGCGCTGTGCCGCCATCCCAGGCGCGCCCCTGGGCGATCGCATCGACCTGTTCGGGGGTCTTGCCGCGGGCCTTGCTGACCAGATCGATGAAGCGGCGATATCCGGATTCGATCGCGCCCTGCATCAGCACGTGGGTTTCGGGGGTGAAGCCGCCCATCACGTCGGGCTGGCCGCTGAGCGGCGTGGTGCGCACCCCGTCCGAGGTGATCCCGTATTGCGCCAGCGTCCCTTCAAACGATGGCATGATCGCAAAGATCCCGATCGATCCGGTAACGCTGCTCGGCTGGGCGAAGATGCGGTTGCCGCCGGTCGCGATCCAGTAGCCGCCGCTGGCGGCGACATTGGCGAACGACACCGCCACCGGCTTGCCCTTGGCCTTGAAGCGATCAACCGCCCCCCGAACCTGTTCGGACGCCAAGGCCGAGCCTCCCGGCGAATCGATCCGCAGCACCAGCGCCGCGGCATCGTCGGCATTGGCCTCGTCGATCAACCGGGTGATCCGGTCGCCCCCGGCGGTCCCCGGACCGGCTTTGCCGTCGATGATCGTGCCGGCAACGGTCACCACCGCGATGGCCTTGCCATCCTGGTCCGCCGGATGCGCCGCCAGCAGCGCGCCCATGCCCGAATGGGCATAGCTGCCCGGTTGCTTGCTCGACCCGTCCTTACCGGCCAGTTGCTTGACGCGTTCGCCGAATTCCACCGCATCGCCCAGCTTATCGACCATCCCGGCCTTGAGCGCGGCTTGCGCCAGGTCTCCGTTCGAAGCCTTGACCCATGTCACCGGGTCCTTGGCGACCTGGGCATATTGCGCCTTGGGCCGGGCCTTGCTGACATTGGCCAGCCAATTGTCGAAGACCGATTCGAGCAGCGCGGTGCGCGCCTCTTTCGAGGGCGCCGAGGCCCGATCAAGCAGATAGGGCTCGACGAAATCCTTGTAGGTCCCGACCTTGTAGATGTGGACCTTGACCTTGAAGCGTTCGAGCAGCCCGGCGTAGTAGGTCTGGTTGCCGCCCGGCCCGGCAATGGCCGCGCCGCCCATCGGATGGACCCAGGCCTCGCTGGCATGGGCCGCCAGCATCAGGCTGTCGTCGAGATAGGCGATGGCATAAGTCAGCACCGGCTTCTTGGCGGCGCGTGCCTCGTCCATCGCCGCGGCGACTTCCTCCACATTGACCAGGCCCCCGCCAGTGAAGCTCGACAGGTCGAGCACTACCGCCTTGATCCGGTCATCCTTGGCCGCCAGCTTGATCGCGCGGACTACGTCGCGGGTGCGGTATTCGCGGATCGGGGCCCCGCCCATCAGCAGTTCCAGCGGATCGCTTTCGGCCGGTTCCTCGACCAGCGAACCGTTAAGCTTGATCAGCAGCGCGCCGTCCTTGACCAGCCCGGCGCTGGGCCGGGCAGTCAGCGCGCCATAGAGCATGATGAAGAACAGCAGCATGAAGAACAGCACCAGGCCATCCTTGATCGCGACCAGGAGGTGCCAGACCTTGCGGGCAAACAGCATTGCTTGGGGCTTTCTTTCAAGGGACTTGGCCGAAGACATAGGCAGCGCCGGCGCGATTGGCCAGTGTGCTGTCGATGAACCGCCGACTGCGGCTTGCGGATGACCATTATGGCCGCCAATCGCATTGACGCACTGACCCAAGTGAGTCAGTCTGCACCAATGCTTCTCGCCGGATTCCCCCGTATCGCCATCGACCCCGCGATTTGCGGTGGACGGGCGACTATTGCTGGCACCCGGGTCCGCGTCTCTGACATCCTTGAGATGCTCGCAGGGGGAGCGAGCGAGGCTGAGATCTTGGAAGATTTTCCATATCTCGGCCAGGACGATATTCGCGCGGCACTGGTCTATGCCGCTGCCCAAACCGACCATCCGGTTGCTCTGGCGGCTGAATGAACTTCCTGATCGATGCGCAATTGCCGCCAGCCCTGTGCGACTGGCTGAATGAGCGCGGGCATGGTGCGCAACATGTTTCCGGTCTTGGACTGGAAATTGCCAGCGATCGCGAAATCGCCGAACACGCAGAACGACACGCAATGGTCCTGGTCAGCAAGGACGAGGATTTCCTGACCTTGCGGTTGCCTGATCGCTTCGCATTCCTGTGGCTGCGCTGCGGCAATTCCACCAACCGGGCGTTGACCGTCTGGCTGGATTTGCGTTGGGAGCAGATCGAAACCTGGCTCAACGCGGGAGAACGGTTCGTCGAAGCACGGTAGTTCTGGCAACTGCGACTTGCGAACTGCGCGCCGCGCCGCTAAGGCACCGTCTTCAATGACATCGCCGAACCTTGATGCTGCGGGCCGCTATCCGGCTGGCTCCGCCGCCTTCCCGCACCGCAGCCTTACGGGCCTTGCGGGGCTGGCCCCGTGGGAGATCCTGTTCCTGCTCGACGAAGCGGAACAATGGGTCGAACTGAACCGCCAGCCGCACAAGCGCAATGACCGGCTGGCAGGCCTCACGATCATCAACGCCTTTTTCGAAAACAGCACCCGCACGCTGCTCAGCTTCGAGATTGCGGGCAAGCGGCTGGGTGCCGACGTGGTCAACATGCATGCCGCACAAAGCTCTGTGAAGAAAGGCGAAACGCTGATCGACACGGCGATGACGCTGAACGCGATGCACGCCGATGCGATCGTGATCCGCCACCAGAGCAGCGGCGCGGTGCAGCTGATCGCGGACAAGGTCGATTGCCCGGTGCTCAACGCCGGGGACGGCCAGCACGAGCATCCCACCCAAGGCCTGCTTGACGCGCTGACCATCCGCCATGCCAAGGGCGCGGAGTTCGCAGGGATGCGCGTGACGATCTGCGGCGATATCCTGCACAGCCGGGTCGCGCGCTCGAACATCCATTGCCTGACCACTTTGGGGGCCGAAGTGCGCGTCTGCGCCCCGCCCGCGCTGATGCCGGCCGATATCGAGGCGCTGAAAGTCCACCCGTTCCACGATTTCGACGCCGCGCTGGTTGGCAGCGACGTGGTGATGATGCTGCGGCTTCAGCAGGAACGGATGAGCGGGCAGTTCATCCCCAGCCCCCGCGAATACCGCCACCTTTACGGCCTGACGCTGGACCGGCTGGCCAAGGCCAAGGGCGATGCTCTGGTGATGCACCCCGGCCCGATGAACCGCGGGGTGGAGATTGACAGCAATGTCGCCGACCTGGCGGGGCGCAGCGCGATTACCACTCAGGTTGAAATGGGCGTGGCAATCCGCATGGCCTGCCTTGACGTGCTGACCCGGCGAACCCGCGGGCTGGAGGGCTGGGCATGAGCGCGCCGCGTCCGCTGACCATCACCGGCGGCCAGCTGGTGCTGCCCGGCAAGAGCCCGGTGCCCGGATCGCTGCGCTGCGAGGGCGGGCTGATCCGCGCTGTCGGCGGGGCGATTGCCGGGCCTGACGACCTGGTGATCGACGCCAAGGGCGCGCTGGTCGTGCCCGGGCTGGTCGATCTGGGCGTTTTCGCGATCGACAAGCCGGCTTTCCAATTCGGCGGGATCACCCGCGCAGCCTTGATGCCCGATCAGGGCGTGGTGCTCGACAAGCCCAGCTCGGTCCGTTTCGCCGCGCAGTCGGGCAAGCCCGACCTGTGGGTCCACCCGCTGGCCGCCGCGACCCGCGACCTGGCCGGGAGCGAGATCGCCGAACTGGCGCTGATGCGCGATGCCGGGGCCAAGGCAGTGGCCACCGGGCGGCGCTGGATCGGGGATTCCGGCACCATGCACCGCTTGCTGTCCTATGCCGCGATGCTGGGGCTGGTCGTTATCACCCATGCCGAGGATGCCGGGCTGACCGGCGGGGCAGTTGCCACCGCCGGCGAAATGGCGACGCGCTTGGGCCTGCCGAGCGCACCCGCCGAAGCCGAGGCGCTGGCAATTGCCCGCGACCTCGCGCTGGCCGAACTGACCGGCGCGCGGATTCACTTCCGCCAGGTCACCACGGCCAAGGGCCTCGCGCTGGTCCGCGCCGCCAAGGCGCGCGGGATCAAGGTGACTGCCGGGGTCACGCCCGCGCATTTCATGCTGTCCGACACCGCGATCGGCGATTTCCGGACCTTCACCCGCCTGTCCCCGCCGCTGCGCAGCGAGGCGGACCGGCAGGCTGTGTTGGCCGCGCTGAGCGACGGAACCATCGACGTGATCTCATCCGGCCACGATCCGCGCGGACCCGAGGACAAGCGGCTGCCCTTCGCGGATGCCGAACCGGGCATGGCCGGGGCCGAAACGCTGCTGCCGCTAACGCTGGGCTTGGTCCGCGACGGCGTGATTGACCTGCCGCGCGCTTTCGAACTGCTGGCCGCCAACCCCGCCGCACTGCTTGGGGTCAAGGCAGGCCGGATTGAGGAAGGGCTTGAAGCCGACATGGCCTTGATTGACCCGGCCAAGCCCTGGGTGGTCGATTCCGACATGATGGCGGCCACTGCGGGCAATACCCCGTTTGACAAGCAGGGCGTCGAAGGCCGCGTGCTGGCGCTGTTCAAGGGCGGCGTGTTGATCGCGGATTAGCGACGCCCAAACGCAAAACCCCTCCCGCGATGGGGAGGGGCTGCGATCCCGTTATGGGGCTGTTTTCGCTTATTTCTTGCGGGCGTTCGAAGGACCGGCAGGACCCTTGACGACCGGAGCGGCCTTGGGCTTGAACGCCAGCTTGGGGCTGGCCTTGACCTTGGCCTGGGCCATCATCTGGCCGCCGCGCGCCGGGCTGACCGAATAGGCGAAGCAGACCCCGCCGCGGCTCTTGACCGCCGAGCACAGCCCGCCGGCACCGCGGCCATCGAGGCCGGCTGCGGCAACGCGCCAGTAGCGCTTGCCCTTCACCGTGGCCTGGCTGATCGCCATCTTGAAATTGCGCAGTTCGGGGTTCTTCTTGGCGTAGTAACCCCAGGCGCGGCGAGCGCCCTGTTCGCTGGCGAACGAGCCGAGCTGGACGGCGTGGCTGCTGCCTTTACCGGCCACGCGGACGCTGGCCTGGCGCGGACGCAGACCCGGACGGTGCGCAACCGCCTTGGGCTTGGCCGGAACCACCGCGGCGGCAACGCGAACCGGGCGCTGCTTGGCCAGCGGCGCCGCTTCGGGCGAAACGGCGGGAAGCGGCTGGACCGTTTCGACATTGGCAAACTGCGAAGAGAAAGCCTCAGGCGTGGCTTCGGCCGGAGCCGCAGCGGGCGCATCGACCGGACGGTACTGGGCCAGCGCAGCGGCGCCTTCGCCGGTTGCGGGCAGTTCACCGGCAGGAACCGGGTTGCGCGCGGCACCGACTTCGGCGGCCAGCTGAACCTGATCGCCATTGGCATTGAGCGCCAGCGCAGTGGGCTGACCCGGATCGGCGCGCATCGGCACCTTGAGCAGGCCCGCAACGCGCAGCTTCGAATCTTCGGGCTTGGCCTGCGCGGCCCAGCTTGACAGGCGCGCGTCGAGCTGATCGGCGGGAACGTCCTGCGCGGCCATCAGCCGGGCTTCGCGCCAGCGCCCGTCGAGCGCAAAGGCATAGGCCAGGTTCTGGCGCAGCTTGGGCGACTTGTCGCCCGAACGCAGCGCATCGGTGAGGATCGCGGTGCCGCGCCCGGTTTCCCCGGCCAGCGCATAGGCCAGGCCCAGGTCGGACGCGGGAATGGCGTCGCGCCAGTCGTTGAGGATTCCGACGGCTTCGCCGTTGCGGCCCGCACCGACATAGGCGAGCGAGAGCGAGAGCGCGGTCTTGGTCGAATTGTCACCCAGCTTCATCGCATCGTTGAAAGTGGTGACCGCCGAGGTGAAGCGTCCGGCGCGCAAGTAAGCCTGGCCCAGCAGCGCACGATAGCTGGCTTCGCGCGGATTGGCCGCAACGATGCCTTCAGCCAGCACGATCGCCTTTTCGGCATCGCCCCTGGCCAGCGCCTTCTGCGCTTCGGCGGCGGTCTTGTCGGGCGTGTTCTTGGCCACGGCCCCGCTGCTGACCCCCGCGCCTGCGGCCAGCGCGATGGCGATGGCGCCAGCGACCCCGATTGGCAGGACAGAGCGAGTGATGCGCTTGCTATTCATGGGAAAACTCCCTTCCTCTCAGAAACTCAATTGCGACGCTTGGCCACCTGGGCGGCCAGGTCGGAAATATCGGGCAGGCTATCGAGCAGTTGGTCGAGCGCCTGGGTCACCAGTTGCTGGGCGCTGCGACCTTTGACGGTGCAGGCCAGCCGCAGCTTGAGATGGCGTTCGGCATCGACCCGCAGCGTAAAGGCCGCGCGGCGGCCATCGGCCAGCGCCGAGCGGCGCTCACTGGCGACCTGACGGGCAATCGCGCGTTGCTGGCGGACCACTTCGGGAACTCGCGCATCGGAATTGATCGGAACCACTTCGGCTTCGGGGGACTCGTGGCCCATGTCGTTCCAGCCGAGGTCTTCATGGCTGACCATCACCGCGCTGGCCTGCGAGCGCATCGCCGGCTTGGCTCCGCCCTTGCGCGCCAGCAGCGCGGGATTGAGCGAAGCGAAAGGTTTGGAATCGGCCATGCCCGCGCGGCTCCCTTAAGAACCGGCGACCCGGCGGCCGAAGCCCCCGGCCGGGCGGTGGACGCCCTGGATCGAGGTCACTGCGGTCGGCGCGGCAAACACGGTGCGACGGAAGTTCTTTTCCAGCCGGTCCGAAATGTAGTTCCACAGCGCGATGACTTCGGCGGCGCTGCGGCCATTGGGATCGACTTCCATCACCGTGCGCCCGTCGATCATCGACGCAGCGAAATCGGTACGGTGGTGCAGCGTGATCGGGGCAACGGTGCCGTGCTGCGACAGCGCAACCGCGGCTTCCGAAGTGATCTTGGCCTTGGGGGTCGCGGCATTGACCACGAAGATCAGCGGCTTGCCTGCGCGCTCGCACAGATCGACCGTGGCGCCCACGGCGCGCAGATCGTGCGGGCTGGGACGGGTGGGAACAACAATCAGTTCGGCCACCGCGATCACCGACTGGATCGCCATGGTGATCGCCGGCGGGGTATCGATAACGGCCAGGCGGAAACCCTGCTGGCGCAGCACCGCAAGGTCAGCGGCGAGCCGCGCGACGGTGGTCTGCGCAAAAGCGGGGAATTCATCGTCGCGTTCGTTCCACCAATCGGCCAGCGAGCCCTGGGGGTCGATGTCGATCAGCACGACCGGACCCGCGCCAGCGCGCTGGGCCTGCACGGCCAGGTGCCCGGACAAGGTAGTCTTGCCCGAACCGCCCTTCTGTGATGCCAATGCCAGTACGCGCAATGCAATTCCCCCTAACCAGATGCAGGAGCCCATTTGGACTTGCCGTGGGGGATCGCAGATCGTTCCTAATTTTGAGTTAACGCCCGCGCTGCACTGCGGGGCGGAGGGCGGTCAGCGGGTGCATTAATCCGTTGCTAACGTGCCATTTACTATGTCAGTTAAGCATTGCAAACCGCTGGCAGGTCTGGCGCGGGCGGTTCCAATACCGCCCGGGCTTAATCCGCTGGCGTGGGGACAGGAATTTTTCAATGGGCCGCAATTATTTGATCGCCGCACTGGCGCTGGGTGCCGGAGTGATTCCTTCCGCACCCGCACGTGCCGATACCAGGGCCGGAGTCGATGCCTGGACCAAGGGCGACTATGCCGGCGCGGTCAAGGAATGGCAGGTGCAAGCCGCCAAGGGCGACGCCGATGCGCTGTTCAACCTGGGCCAGGCCTACAAGCTGGGCAAAGGCGTCAAACAGGACCTGATCAAGGCCGAACAGCTATTCGCCCAGGCCGCAGCGATGGGCCATCTGCAGGCGGGTGACAACTACGGGCTGCTGCTGTTCCAGCGCGGCGACCGTCAGCGCGGCCTGCCCTATATCCGCGCCGCCGCCGATCGCGGCGATCCGCGCGCGCAGTACCTTTTGGGGGTGATGCATTTCAACGGCGAGCTGGTCCCCAAGGACTGGGTCCGGGCCTATGCGCTGGTCACCCTGGCGCAGCAGCAGGGCCTGCCGCAGGCAGCCGGAGCCATGGCCCAGATGGACCAGCACATCCCCTATGGCGAGCGCCAGCAAGGCGTGCAGCTGGCCGCAGAGCTGGCCAGCCAGGCCGACGCCACCCGCGCGCGCCAGCTGGCGGCGGTCGATCTGGGGAGCCAGATGCCCAATCCCGTTCCCGCGCCGGTCCGCGGCCCGGTCGTGGCCTCGGCCCAGAGTACGGCCCAGGCCGCGCAAGAGGCGAACCCGGTCTTTACCCGCCCCAACGACAGCTACGAAGCCACCCGCGCACGCCAGGCAGCGGCCAACCCGGTGCGCGTGCACCAGGGCCCGCCGCCGGGCGTGACCCCGCCCGCACCGCGCCCGGTTGCCGCTCAGCCGCCGCGCCCGGCTCCTGCGCCTGCGCCAATGCCCGCTGCTGGCGGCTCGTGGCGGATCCAGCTGGGCGCTTTCGGGGTTGCCGCCAATGCCGATGCGCTGTGGGCCAGGGTCAAGGGCCGTCCAGAAGTGGCCGGGCATCCGCGGCTCAACCTCAAGGCTGGCGCGGTGACCAAGCTGCAGGCCGGGAACTACAGCCAGGCCGCAGCCCAGGCCGCTTGCGCCCGGCTGAAGGCAGCGGGCTTTACCTGCGTTGCCGTGCCCAATTAACGCGTGAGCGTTGACGCCCCCGACCGGATCCGCACGCTCGACCTGATCCGCGGGGTGGCCGTTCTGGGCATCCTGACGATCAACATCGCCAGTTTCGCCGCGCCGGATTCGGCCGGCTTTTCGCCCAACCTGCCGCAGCCTGGCAGCACTGCCGACACTTGGTCCTTCGCATTCTCGCTGGTGTTCCTCGAAGGCAAGATGCGGGCGCTGTTCTCGATCCTGTTCGGAGCCAGCCTGCTGCTGCTTGTCGAGCGCCGCGAAGCGCAAGGCCGGGACGGGCATGGCCTGCAACTGCGTCGGCTGTGGTGGCTGGCGCTGATCGGCTGGCTGCACTTCGCGCTGCTGTGGGATGGCGACGTGCTGTTCATCTATGCGATCATCGGCTTCGCCCTGTTGTTGATGCACCGCACTCCGCCGGGGCAATTGCTGGGGATCGCGCTGGCGCTGTTCGCGCTGTGGCAGGCCTGGGGCGTGGTCCGCTGGATGCCCGCCGTCATAGCCGAACAACACGTCATCGCCGGGACCGCCAGTCGCGCCGAGCGCAGTGTGTATTCCGCATTCGTTACCGAAGAGCGCCGCCAGGACCGCGCGGACGCCGCCGCCACGCTGTCGCCCTACAGCGCCGAAGTCGCCGCCCGGCTTGGCGATCGCCCGGCATATCCGCTGTTGCTGCTGATCTACATCTGGGGCGAGACGCTGACCTATGGAATGATCGGCATGGCGCTGCTCAAAAGCGGGTTCTTCGCCAGTGGCTGGCAGCGCCGCCGGACCGTGCTGCTCGCCGCAGCCGGAACCGCGCTGGGGCTGGCAGCCACCACCGCATTCGCAGCCTGGGCGCACCCGCAGGGCTATCCCGAAATGGCGATGCGCATGGCCATCGGCTATGGCCTGGGTTTCGCGCACCTGCTCACCGCGCTGGGCTATGCCGCGCTGCTGGTGCTTTGCGCCCCGCGCCTGCTGGCCTCGCGGCTGGGCCAGCGGCTGGAAGCCGCGGGGCGAATGGCCTTTTCGAACTATCTGGGCACCAGCCTGGCCATGACCGCGCTGTTCAGCGGCTGGGGCCTGGGCCTGTTCGGGCAGTACGGCACCGCCGCCTTGTGGCTGTTCGTCTTCCTGGGCTGGGCGCTGATGCTGGGCTGGAGCCAGCCCTGGCTGACGCGATACAGGCAGGGCCCGCTCGAATGGCTGTGGCGCAGCCTGACCGAGTGGCAACTGTTGCCAAATCGCATGCGCTGATTGCGCCCGCATTCATCTGCGATTAAGGCCCTGGACCGGATCAGACCCGGAGCAATAAAGGGCCCCCCATGACCATTTCCAAGACTATCCGTTCGCGCAAGCTCTCTTTCGCCATGAAACCGCTGGCTGCCTCATTGGCGGTGGGTCTGGCCGCCTTCGCCTCACCGGCCATGGCCGCCTGCACCGCGGTCGGCCTGGTGGTGACCTGCACCGGGACTTCGGGGCCCTATGCCAATGGCAGCTCGGGCGTTACGGTCGATGCCCAGGCGGGCGGCACGGTGACCGGGCCGATGACCATCGGCAGCACCGCAACGGTTACCAACTCGGGCACTTTCAACGGCGCGGCCGGCAGCGCGGCCCTGACCGTGGGAGCGAACAGCAATGTCACCAACGCGGCCGGGGCCTCGCTGGTCCAGTCCGGGACCACTGCAGGTTCGGAAGGCGTGGTGCTGGGCGATTTCTCGACCCTGACCAACAACGGCACGCTGACCGCCACGGCCGGCTTCAATGTCGCGCGCTTCGGGGTTGGCGGCACTTTCATCAACAATGCCAGCGCGCCTGCCGCGGTGACCGGCAATGTTGCGTTCGGACCCAGCATCGGGGCCAATGTCTCGACCTTCACTAACAACAACACCGCGTTCGGCTTTTCTGGCAATGTTACTGCCAGCGGCAATCTGAACCTGACCAATGCGGGCCGCTTTACCGGCAACATCAGCCAGCTGGCCGCAACCGGCACGGTCAACATCAACAACACCGCCGCCGGGACTTTCACCGGGCTGATCAACACCGGGGATTCGACCGTGGTGACCAACAATGGCAACATGACGATCACCGGGCTGTCGGCGATCGCCTCGTTCTCGTCGGTCGGCACCTCGTTCACCAACAACAACCGGCTCAACATCGGCACCGCCACGGCACCGACCCTGCTGACCGTCAATGGCAACTACATCCAGTCGGGCACCGGCATCCTGGGCCTGACGGTTCGCGCGCAGACCACCACCGGTCCGGTTGGCGGCGGCACCTACAGCCAGCTGCGCGCAACCGGCACGGCCAATCTGGCCGGTACCCTGGCGCTGACCGTGGCCCCCGGATACTACCCCACCAACACGCTCTACAACGTGGTGGTCGGCGATCAGGGTGTGACCGGCAGCTTCAGCACGATCACCGGCAATGTGCTGACTTTCGTCACTTTCACGCCGGTCGGGATCGTGACGCTGGCCGGCACCCAGCAGGCCTTCCAGCTGAGGGTTGACCGCACCACGACCTATGCCGCCGGGCTCGGTTCGGGCGCGACGCCCAACCAGCTGGCGGTTGCCGCGGGCTTCCAGCCGCTGGTCGCTTATGCCGACACGCGCCTGACCACCGATTCCGCCGCGCTGGTCGGCTCGGTCGATATCCTCACCGCGGCCCAGGCAGCGACTTTCTTCGATTCGGTCAGCCCGGCAGGCTACCTCGCCTATGCCAATTCGATGCGCGACCATGCCAGCCTGTTCCAGCGCCAGGTTTCGGCCCGCATGTACGATCACAACAGCGACCAGGCCCAGAAGGGCTGGTGGCTGAACTTCGGAATGCGCGCGCGGGGCGGCAACGTGACCGGGACCGACAAGACCAGGGTCACCGGTTTCAATTTCGCCGGCGGCTATGACTTCTCCAGACCGAACTATGTGATCGGCCTGACCGGGGGCTATTCGAGGGGCACGCTGAAGTATGGCCCGGGCACCATGCAAGGCAGCGACAGCGCCTACCAGCTGGGTGCCTATGCCCAGTATTCGATGGGCCCGCTGTTTATCGGCGCAATCGTCGGTTACCAGTTCGGCAAGATCAAGGCGACCAAGACCAGCACCGCGGGCACCGCTGTGCGCGTCTCTTCGGCCAATGCGAACAGCAAGCTGCTGACCGCCAGCGGGCGGATCGGGGCCGATCTCGATGCCGGGCCGATCACCCTGCGGCCTTTCGTGGGGGTTGAATACCACAAGGGCTCGATCGACGGCTTCACCGAAACCGGCGCGGGCGCGGCCAACCTGATCGTCGGCAAGATCAACGCCGACCGCACCGACCTCCTGGCCGGTGCCACCTTGACCCGCAGCGAAGGCCGCTGGCGACCTTACGTCAAGGGGACCTACCGCAGCATGATCGGCACCGGACCCAGCAATCGCGTGACCGCAGCCTTCATCGACATCCCGACCTCGACCTTCACGGTCACCGGGCGCGGCGCAGGCAAGACGCAGTTCGACGTCGATGCCGGGCTCAACTGGGTCTCGGACGACGAAGGCGGGCTGTTCCTCGCCTACCAGGGTTCTTACCGCGACGATTACACCAGCCACGGCGTGGTCGCGGGGATCCGGCTGATGTTCTGATCCGGGCCTTCACGGCAAACGAAAAGGGGCGCGGCGAGAGCTGCGCCCCTTTTTGTTGGGTCAGCGAACCAGAGCAACTTGGGCAAAACCTGACCCAAATTCCGTCCATGCTGAGCTTGTCGAAGCACTGCCCTTTTCTTCGTGCCTCGCCCGCAACCGCTTGAAGAAAAGAGCCATCCTTCGACAAGCTCAGGATAGTCGGCGCAGGCTGATTCCCCCCTCCCCTGTGGGGAGGGGTTGGGGGTGGGGGTTCCATGCTGGCGTTTTACCCCCAACCCAACCCTTCCCCACCGGGGAAGGGCTTCTTGGCCACACCAAATCGGGAATGGCTTCAGTTCTTGAACGGGTTCTTCGGGCTGCGCAGGGTCAGCCGCACCGGCACTGCGTCAAAGCCCAGGTCGCGGCGCAGCGAGTTGACCAGGTAACGCTGGTAGCTGGTCGGCAGGTCGTCCAGCCGGGTCCCGAACAGCACGAAGCCGGGCGGGCGCGTCTTGGCCTGGGTGATATAGCGCAGCTTGATCCGCTTGCCGCCGGGCGCGGGCGGCGGATTCTTTTCTAGCGCTTCTTCGAACCAGCGGTTGAGCAGGCCAGTCGGCACCCGCTTGGACCAGGCCGCGCGGATTTCGAAAGCGACCTTGAGCAGCGTGTCGAGGCCCTTGCCGGTCCGTGCCGAAACCGTGAGCACCGGCAGTCCCTTGACCTGGCTGAGGCCATCTTCCAGCGCGCCCTTGATCCCGTTGAACAGGGTCGAGGCATCCTCGGCGGCGTCTTTGCCCGCGACGTCCCACTTGTTGATCGCGATCATCAGCGCCCGGCCCTCTTCGAGCACCATCGAGGCGATCTTGAGGTCCTGGTGCTCCAGGCCTCTGGTGGCATCGAGCAACAAGACCACCACTTCGGCGAAATCGACCGCGTGGCGGGCATCGGCCACCGCCAGCTTTTCCAGCTTGTCGGTGACTTGCGCCTTCTTGCGCATCCCCGCAGTGTCGATCAGCCGCACGGGGCGCACATCACCGTTGTCGGGATCGGTCCATTCCCAATCGATCGCAATCGAATCGCGGGTGATCCCGGCTTCGGGTCCGGTCAGCAGCCGGTCTTCCTTCAGCAGGGCATTGATCAGCGTCGACTTACCGGCATTGGGCCGCCCGACGATCGCCAGCTTGAGCGGCGCCGCATTCAGCGCCTCTTCGTCTTCTTCGTCGAACGGTTCAAACTCTTCCGCTTCGGGCTGCTTGTCTTCAAGCAGCGGCAGCAGCGCTTCGAACAGATCGGCCATGCCGGTGCCATGTTCTGCGGAAAACGGAATCGGTTCGCCCAGCCCCAGCGCGAAGCTTTCGTAGACCCCGTGATCGCCTGATTTGCCTTCAGCCTTGTTGGCGATCAGCACCACCGGAACGCTCGATTCGCGCAAGTAACGGCCGATCTCTTCATCGAGCGGAGTGAGGCCCGCGCGGGAATCGATCACGAACAGCGCGACGTCTGCGCCAACCAGCGAAGCTTCGGTCTGCTGGCGCATCCGCCCGGGCAGGCTGCCGGGATCTTCGTCCTCCCACCCGGCGGTATCGACGATCTGGAAATCGAGCCCCAACAGGTGCGCCTCGCCAAAGCGGCGGTCGCGGGTCACCCCGGGCTGGTCATCGACCAGCGCCAGTTTCTTGCCCACCAGCCGGTTCCACAGCGTGGACTTGCCGACATTGGGGCGACCGATAATGATAACCTGCGGGAGCGCCATGAGCGCGCCTGTGCGCCGGGCGGCAATTTTTTGCAAGGCGAACGGCAATTGGTTGCCGCGCCGTTAACCAAACCGCGCAGCCTCGCCCTAACCACCTATCCCTATGTGCTGGGACCATGATCAAGCGCATTCTTCTGACAGCGGGCGCCGCGGCGAGCATTCTGGCAATGCCGGTGAATGCCCGGATCGAGATAAATACTGACGACAGCGCGGTAACCGGCGGCGGCGGAGCAAACCTGCCGCCCTACCTGCAATGCGTGCCCTATGCCCGCCAGCTGACCGGGATCCAGATCCGCGGCGACGCCTGGACCTGGTGGAATCAGGCCGAGGGCCGCTATGCCCGCGGCTTCATGCCCAAGGTCGGCGCGGTGATGGCGCTGAAGCCCCACGCCAACTCGCGGCTGGGCCATGTGGCGGCAGTCAGCAGAATCGTCGATTCGCGCACGATCCTGATCCGCCATTCGAACTGGAGCCCGATAGGCGGTCGCCGCGGCCAGATCGAGGACAATGTCAAAGTGGTGGACGTCTCCGAAGCGGGCGACTGGAGCGCGGTGCGGATCTGGTATGCCCCGATCCAGGCGCTGGGCGGCTCGCACTGGCCGGTCAGCGGGTTCATCTATCCGGGGAAGCCCGCCAAGGCCGAGAAGCTGACCCGCCAACCGCTGCTGCCATGGCCCGAAGCGCCCAAGGCGGGGAAGCCGGGGAAGCCTGCGAAGGCGGAGAAGGCAGCCAAGCCGACGAAACCGGGCAAGGACCCGATCGCCGATCTGATCAAGAAGAAGACGGGCTGGTAATCCTCCCCCTGAGGAGGAGGACTAAGGCCTAAGCCTTCGCCACCGGGGCATCGTCGCCCAGATCTTCGTACCATGCCTCGACCGGGCCGTTCAGCTTGAGCGTCAGCGGCTGGCCGTGGCGGTCCATGGTCTTGCCGGCCTGAACCCGCACCCAGCCTTCGGAAATGCAGTATTCCTCGATATTGGTGCGGACCGTACCCTTGAAGCGGATGCCGATGCCGCGCATCAGCTTGTCTTCGTCGAAATATTCGCTGCGCGGGCTGATCGCGATGCGGTCGGGCGGCAGGTCGGGTCCGGATTTGGTTTCTTCGCTCATCCTGCGCGCACTACCCAGCTTTCAGCCCTTGTCAATTCGCGCAGGGCACTCTAATGGCGCCCATCGCATTATCCGAACGGCCCTTGCGGCCTTTGGGGGAATGGGCGCGTAGCTCAGCGGTAGAGCACACCCTTCACACGGGTGGGGTCACAGGTTCAATCCCTGTCGCGCCCACCATTCCCGCCAGTCTCAATAGCCGATCAGACCCAGCGCGTGCCGGATAAACATATCGCGGTCGGCCACCCATTGCGATTGCGGGGGCAGTTGCGGATCGGTGAAGGTCCAGCCCTCTTTCGAATAGACCCGCGCGAACTTGCCGCGGGTATTGAACGCCAGTGAGACCATCCGCTGCTGCGCCCTGGTGGTCAGGGCATTGCCATCCACCACCGTGCTGCCGGGCTCAAACCCGGTGCCTTGCGGGCGCAGCGCAAAGACGTAAGGCTCTGTCCGGAAGCTGTCGACCGAGGTGTTGAAGAACACCGAGAGGTAAACCTGGTCGAGCGATTGCAGCGGTGCAGCCGGCATGCGCCAGCGCGGATCGACCATGATGTTCCAGGGATAGAGGCCAGGCTGCCCGTACATGATCTCTGTGCGCAGATCGACCAGCGTATCGCGCACCGCCTGTGCCGGGGCCTGGCGCTGGATCTTGAGGCCATTCGACCAGGTGAAGCCGAACGCCGAAATATCCAGCGGCGGCATGGCCGAGGGCGGCGCGCCGTTGGGGGTGTTGGCGACTGTGACGTTCTCGTAGATCCTGAGGTAGGCCTTGTCCTTCAGCTGATGCCCGCTGGCCTGATCGGCCCAGCCGCGCTGCCCGCGCCAGATGGAATTGCGCATGTGCGAAACCAGAATGCCGTTCACGTAAGTCGCGTGTTCCTGGTCGCTGTTGGTGCCGACATTGCCGGTGAACTCGCTGTCCTCGACATAGAGCATCGACTGCCCGCCGGGGATGAACAGCGCGTTCTTGCCGCCGAACACTTTCGAGCGGCGGATCACCGCAGTGAACAGCCCGGGCCGCCCGCCCTCGAACGCCTCAAGATGGATCGCGCCCTTGGGCTGGATCGCGCCGGGGAAATCGAGCTCGATATCGGCCATCTCGAAATGGACGCGCTGCCGCCCGATACCGAGCAAGCGCATGGTGACGGTGGCCCATTGGTCATTCGTCCGGAAAATCACCCGCTGGCCGGGGATCGAGCTGTGCAGCAGGTACTGCGTGCGATCGGCCGAACCGGCGATCTGCGGCAGCCAAGGGTAGAACGGATAGACACAAGGGTTCCCGGCCTTGTCCTTGGCCTCGTAGGTTATCTCAAACCCGCCCTCGGCCCGCCCGCCCAGCGAATCCCGGCTGGTCCCGGAGAACACCTCGCGCCCCGCCGCGCGCGAAGCATCGCATTTGACGTAGAGCCGCACGGCGGGCCGGCGCAGGCCCTGCATCGGCATGTAGAAAGGATAGGCCGATGTTGGCGCAGGCGCGACGGGCTGCAGCGCGGGTGCCGGTGCGGCCTTGGCCGGTGCGGGTTTGAGCGGCGCAGGCACACCCTGCCCTCCGGCCAGCGCCGCCGCAGCGCCGCCCAGCACGGCAAGGGTCACCAAGACAAGTTTGCGCGTCATCATCATGAACATACCCCTCGCCCAAACAACTTCCTATCGCGTTAACCGTGCGCGCCAAAACCCGTTCCCCACCCCCCACCCCGTTCGTCCTGAGCTTGTCGAAGGGCCGCCCTTGCCTTCGTGCCGCGCGTACTGACGCCCGAAGAAGAGGACAGTGCTTCGACAAGCTCAGCATGAACGGGTTTGGGGGGAGCAGTATCTGTTGAAGGCAGCGCAGCTTCGCAGCCTTGCACCCTTTGGTGCGAAGCGGCATAGCGCCCGCACTATGCATGATATCAAGTTCATCCGCGAAAACCCCGCAGCTTTCGACGCCGGTCTGGCGCGCCGGGGGCTTGAGCCGCTTTCGGCCCCAATCCTTGCCCTCGACAGCGAGCGGCGCAGTGTGGCTACCCGGATGCAGGAAGCGCAGAGCCGCCGCAACGACGCCTCGAAGCTGATCGGCGCGGCGATGGGCCGGGGTGACAAGGATGAGGCCGAACGGCTCAAGACCGAAGTTGCGGAACTGAAAGACACTCTGCCCGCGCTCGAAACCGAAGAACGCGAGCTGACCCAGCGCCTCACCGATGCCCTGGCGATCATCCCGAACCTGCCCGCCCCCGATGTGCCCGAAGGCGCGGACGAGCATGCCAATCTGGAAGTCAGCCGTTGGGGCAGCCCTCGTGCCTTCAACTTCCCGCCCAGGGAGCATGCCGACCTGGGCCCGGCACTGGGGCTCGATTTCGAAACCGGCGCGCTGATTTCGGGTGCGCGATTCACGTTCCTGCGCGGCGGCATGGCCCGGCTGCAACGCGCGATCGGTCAGTTCATGATCGACCACCAGACCAGCGTAAACGGCTACAGCGAATGCAACACTCCGGTGCTGGTGCGCGATGAGGCGATGTACGGCACCGACAAGCTGCCCAAATTCGCCGAGGATTCGTTCCGCACCACCGATGGCCGCTGGCTGATCCCAACCTCGGAAGTCACCCTGACCAGCTCGGTCATGGGCCAGATCCTTGACGAGGCGGCCCTGCCAATGCGGATGACCGCGCTGTCGCTGTGCTTCCGCAGCGAGGCCGGGGCGGCGGGGAAGGATACGCGCGGGTTCATCCGCCAGCACCAGTTCGAAAAATGCGAGCTGGTCAGCGTGGTCCGCCCCGAAGACAGCGCGGCCGAGCATGAACGCATGACCGACGCGGCGGAATCGATCCTGCAAGCGCTGGAGCTGCCCTACCGCAAGGTGCTGCTCTGCACCGGCGACATGGGCTTTGGCGCGCGCAAGACCTATGACCTTGAGGTCTGGCTGCCGGGGCAGGAAACCTACCGCGAGATTTCGTCCTGCTCGAACTGCGGCGATTTCCAGGCCCGGCGGATGAATACGCGGTACCGGCCCGAGGGCGGTAAAGGCACCGAATTCGTCCACACGCTCAACGGGTCGGGCCTCGCAGTGGGCCGCACCCTCGTGGCGGTGCTGGAAAACTACCAGCAGGAAGACGGCACGGTCGAAATTCCCAAGGCTTTGCTGCCCTCTATGGGCGGGATCGACCGGCTGGTTCCGCTGTGATGTTTCAAATAGCCCGTTCGTCCCGAGCGAAGTCGAGGGACCGCCGCGCACGCGACCCCTCGACTTCGCTCGGGGCGAACGGATTTGGGGAATGATGTGAGAATTCTGCTCACCAACGACGATGGCATCCACGCCCCCGGGCTCGACGTGCTGGAAGCGATCGCGCGGCAGTTTTCGGACGACATCTGGATCGTTGCCCCGGTCGAGGAGCAATCGGGGGCGGGGCATTCGCTCACGCTGGGCCGCCCGGTGCGGCTGCGCCAGCATGCCGAACGCCGCTTTGCCGTATCCGGCACGCCGACCGATGCGGTGATGATGGCACTGAGGAAGGTCATGCCGGACCGGCCCGACGTGATCCTCTCGGGCGTCAACCGGGGGGCCAATCTGGGCGACGATGTGACCTATTCGGGCACCGTTTCGGCCGCTATCGAAGGCGCGCTGGCGGGGATCCCTTCAATCGCGCTGAGCCAGGTCTATGCCAGGGAAGGCATGGGCGACACTGTGCCGTTCGGGGCCGCCGAGGCCTGGGGGGCCAAAGTGGTCGGGCCCTTGCTCGATGCGCCTTTCGCGCCGCGTACGGTGATCAATGTCAACTTTCCTGCGATCGAGGCGAGTGCAGTTCAGGGAATTCGCGTGGTTCGCCAAGGATTTCATGACTATGCGCGCGGATCAGTGGTTGAAGGAACCGATCCAAGGGGGTATCAGTACTATTGGTTCGGCCTGCACGGGATTGAGCATACCCCCGGTCATGCCACCGACCTTGAAGCAATCCAGGACGGGTACATCAGCGTGACACCACTGCAACTCGACCTGACCCACGATGCGTCGCTGGCGGCGCTGGCTCCGCGTTTCGCCACATGAAGCGCACGGGCGCCCTGGCCCTGATACTCGCGGCGCTGATCGCCGCTCCATCCCGTTCGCAAACGCCCAAAAGCGACCCCAAGACCGAAACGATGCATGTCGTCCAGCCGGGCGAGACGCTGGGCGGGATCGCCCAGCGCGCCGAAGTGCCGCGCGTGCTGATCATCGAGGCCAATGGCCTGAAAGAACCCTACGCGCTGAAAGCCGGGCAAAAGCTGGTGATCCCGCGCCGCCGCAGCCATACGGTGAAAGAGGGCGAAAGCGCCTTTGACGTGGCGATGGCCTATGGCGTGCCTTGGGCCGATATCGCTGCTGCCAATGGCCTGAAGAGCGACGCCAAGATCAAGCCAGGGCAGAAGCTGGCGATCCCGACCACCACCGCGGTCAAGGCCGCGCCGCAGAGCACGCCTTCGCCGTCGATCAGCACCGAAGACAGCAAGGACCTTCCCGATACCGCCGCGCCGAAGTTCGCCTGGCCGGTCAAAGGCAAGGTGCGCCGCGCCTTCCTCGCCGCCAAGGGCGGCAAGACCGGCCACGACGGGATCGACATTCTGGCCGATGAGGGCACCGCAGCGCGCGCGGCAGCAGCGGGCAAGGTGATCTTCGCCGGACAGGGGCCCGAGGAATACGGACTGACTGTGATCGTCTGGCACACGGGCCGCTGGACCACGACTTACAGCTATCTGTCCAAGATCACGGTCAAGGAAGGCGATTCCGTCAAGGCTGTGGAGCGGGTCGGGCTAGTGGGTGAAACCGGCCTCGCCACCGAACCCCAGCTCCACTTCGAGATCCGCCGCAACAAGCTGCCGCAGGATCCGGCGCGGTATCTGCCGAAGCCGTGAGTCCTCTCAAAATCCTCCCCCAAAGGGGGAGGATCTATGCGATTTGGACCTCGCCCTTGAGTGTTTTCGCCGATTGCGCACCAGCAGTAGCACTTTGCCGCCACCCCGTGTAAGGGGCCGCGCGATGGCAACCGTAATCCCAGATCAGAAGCGTGTCGGCATGGTCAGCCTGGGCTGTCCCAAGGCGCTGGTCGACAGCGAGCGCATTCTCACCAAACTGCGCGCCGATGGCTATGCCATGTCGCCCGACTACGAGGGTGCCGACGTGGTGCTGGTCAACACGTGCGGGTTTCTCGATTCTGCCAAGGAAGAAAGCCTGGCCGCGATTGGCGAGGCGATTGCCGAGAACGGGCGGGTGATCGTCACCGGCTGCATGGGCAATGAGGCCGAGCTGATCCGCGCCAAGTTCCCCGCAGTGCTCGCGGTCACCGGTGCGCACCAGTACGAAGCAGTGGTCGAGGCGGTTCACGAAGCCGCGCCGCCCAGCCAAGGCCCTTACATCGACCTGGTGCCGCAGCCCGACATCAAGCTGACCCCGCGCCACTACAGCTACCTCAAGATTTCCGAGGGCTGCAACCACGCCTGCTCGTTCTGCATCATCCCGAGCTTGCGCGGAAAACTGGCCAGCCGCCGGATCGACGCGGTGCTGCGCGAGGCGGAAAAGCTGGTCGCGGCGGGGACCAGGGAGCTGCTGGTGATCAGCCAGGATACCTCGGCCTATGGCGTCGATGTCCGCCACGAGGAACGCACGTGGAAGGACCACCCGGTCCGCACCCACATGACCGACCTCGCCCGCGAACTCGGCCAGCTGCGCACGCCCGAGGGTGACACCCCGTGGGTGCGACTTCACTATGTCTATCCCTATCCGCACGTCGATGCGGTGATCCCCTTGATGGCTGAAGGGCTGCTCACCCCCTATCTCGACATTCCCTTTCAGCACGCCAGCCCCTCGGTGCTCAAAGCCATGAAGCGCCCCGCCAACGAGGCCAAAGTGCTCGAACGGCTGAAGTCATGGCGCGCAATTTGCCCCGATATCGCCGTGCGCAGCTCGTTTGTGGTCGGCTTCCCCGGTGAGACCGAGGCCGACTTCCAGTACTTGCTCGACTGGCTGGATGAAGCCCAGCTCGACCGCGTCGGCGCCTTCCGCTTCGAACCCGTTGCCGGCGCCTCAGCGAATGACCTGCCCGGCGCAGTGCCCGAAGAGGTCAAGGAAGAACGCTACGGGCGGATCATGGCAAAGACAGAGGCGATCAGCGCGGCGAAACTTGCCGCCAAGGTCGGCCAGACAATCAAGGTGATCATCGACGAGGTTGGCGAGCCCGACGAAGACGGCGATCGCGGCGCGACCGGTCGATCACAGGCCGACGCGCCCGAGATCGATGGTGCGGTATACTTGCGCGAAGTGCCGGACACGCTGAAGCCGGGTGATTTCGTCGAGGTCCAGATCGAAGACGCCGACGCGCACGATCTGTTCGGGGTAATCGCCTGATCGCAATTGCCGCGCGTCTGGACCGCTTGGACCACACCCTTGAGCGGAAAAATTCTCGTCCTGCAGCGAGAGCAAACCATGCCCGCAAAGCCGGGGACGCAAGCCAACGATTTCAAAGAACCGCTGCGAACATTGCAGGCGGCGGGGATGCAGGAAAATGTGGGCAGCTATCCCCGCGCCTTTACAGCCCCGGCTGATCCCGGCACTAGCACGGCGTGGATATCGCAGCGTTCATCGCCAAGTATTGGGGCAAGCCCGGAGGCGCCGAACGCGCCACTTATCAGATGTTCCTGACCGAACTGGCGCAGATGCTGGGCGCGCCCACCCCCGATCCGGGCAGCGGCGGGGGTGAACTGGGCAATTACCAGTTCGAAGGCCCGGTCAAGAGCGAAGCCGTGTTCCTGTCAAAGGCGAACAAGCGGATCGACCTTTACAAGCGCGATTGTTTCATCCTTGAAGCCAAGCAGAGCCAGCTCAAACCCGGCGAAGTGCTCCCGCTCGATCCGCCCGAAGAAGCGTTGGAGCCGGTTTACGACCTGTTCGGCAACATCACCGGGCACCAGTCTCCCGGCGGCAGGCGCAAGCCGCGTTATGACCGGCTGATGGCCGATGCCCGCGTCCAGGCCGAACGCTATATGCTGGCCCTGCCCAGCGGCCACCGCCCGCCGCCGTTCCTGATCGTGGCCGATATCGGCCGGGCGTTCGAGCTGTACTTCGACTATACCGGCGACGGGCGCGGGTACGGCTTCTTTCCCGATCAGCAAAGCTACCGGATCGTCCTGACCGCGCTGGGCGAGGCCGATCAGGTTGGCAGCACCGGCCTGTCCGCCTTCGATCTGCTGAAGGCAATCTGGCTCGATCCGGCCAGCGTCGATCCGCGCAAGAAAGCGGTGGCGGTCACCCGCGATATCGCCGCCCGGCTCAGCCGCGTGGCCGAAGCGCTGGAAGCCGAAGAGCGCACCCGCAACCCCGGCAAAGCCGATTTCGAAGTTGCGCTGGGGATCGAAAAGACCTCGCTGTTCCTGATGCGGGTGCTGTTCTGCATGTTTGCAGAAGATGTGGAATTGCTGCCCAAGGGCAGTTTCACCCAGTTCCTTGAAGAAGCCCGCGGCAAATCGGCGCAATGGTGGTCTTCGGGGCTGCACGATCTGTGGGCCAAGATGAACCAGGCCGAAGAGGTCAACCGGTTCTGGCCCTATGGCGATGCGATCGTGCGCTATTTCAACGGCAACCTGTTCAGTTCGGCCAGCGTCTATAACCTGCCGCAGGAATTCAAGGGCGAGCTGTGGGAAGCCGCCAAGCGCGATTGGCGCAGCGTCGAACCGGCGATCTTCGGCACCCTGCTCGAACAAGTGCTCACCCAGGCCGAACGCTCGAAGCTGGGCGCGCATTACACCCCCCGGCCCTATGTCCAGCGGCTGGTCAACGCGACCATCGGCGATCTGCTGGTTCCCGAATGGGAAGCAGCGCGCGATGCGGCCCGCGCCGCCGAGCTGGCCGGGGATCATCCCGCCGCGATGGAAGCGCTGGGCCGGTTCCACCAGCGGCTCTGCGCGATCCGGGTGCTCGATCCGGCCTGCGGCACCGGCAATTTCCTTTATGTGGCGATGGAACTGCTGCTCCAGCTGGAAAGCGAAGCGATCCAGCTGGCCGCCGAACTGGGCGAACCGCTCAGCCCCAAGGTTCATCCCAACCAGTTCCTGGGGCTGGAACTGAACCCGCGCGCGGCGGTGATCGCCGAACTGGTGCTGTGGATTGGCTGGCTGCGCCACCGCCTGGCCAACCAGCCCGAAGCGATCGGCGATCCGGTGCTGCCAACGCTCAGCAACATCAACTTCGGCACCCACGGCGGCTATGATGCAGTGCTGCGCCACAAGCCGACCGGCGAGGCCGATACCGACAATCCGGTGATCCCCGATTGGCCTGAGGCGGACTTTATCGTCGGAAATCCGCCGTTTATTGGCGGCAAGGACCTCCGTGCCAAGCTGGGCGGGGACTATGCTGAGGCTTTGTGGAAAGCCAACCCGCGCGTCCCCAAGAGCGCCGATTTCGTGATGCAATGGTGGGACCGCGCCGCGCATCTGCTGACCGCGCAGGACAGCCCGCTGCGGCGGTTCGGGTTCGTCACCACCAATTCGATCACCCAGACCTTCTCGCGCCGGGTGATCGAAGGCTATCTGGGCAAACCTTCTGTCACCCTCCCCGGCGGGGAGGGGTTAGGGGTGGGGGTTCCGCCCCAGCCGGACAGCACCGAACCCCCACCCCCAGCCCCTCCCCACCGGGGAGGGGAGCAAGCGGGCGAGGAACGCACCCTATCCCTCATCCTCGCGATCCCCGATCACCCCTGGACCCGCGCCACCAAGGACGCCGCCGCGGTGCGGATTGCCATGACCGTGGCCGAGGCCGGCGTGAAGCACGGCAAGCTGATCGAGATCGTGAGCGAAGGCGGGCTCGATACCGACAATCCGGTGCTGGAAGAGCGCGAGGCCGAAGGGCGAATCAATCCGGACTTAAAGTTGGGGGCGGATGCTACTTCTGTGGTCACGCTCAAAGCCAACGAAGGTCTGGCTTCACCAGGCGTCAAGCTCCACGGCGCAGGCTTCATCGTCTCACCTCAGGAAGCCGCACACCTTGGCCTGGGCAAGCGCGAGGGGCTTGAGGTGCATATCCGCCCCTATCGCAACGGCCGCGATCTGCTGCAGAATTCGCGCGGGATGATGGTGATCGACCTGCTGGGGCTGGATGAAAAGGCCGTGCGCCAGCGTTACCCCGAAGTCTATCAGCATCTGCTGGAAACGGTGAAAGGCGAACGCGACGCCAATCGCCGCGACAGCTATCGCAAGCTGTGGTGGATTTTCGGCGAACCGCGCAAGGACCTGCGCCCCGCGCTGGCCGGACTGCCGCGTTATATCGCGACGGTCGAGACCGCCAAGCACCGGGTGTTCCAGTTCCTCGATGCCGCGATACTGCCCGACAACATGATTGTTGTGACGGCCAGCGATGATGCATTTCAACTCGGTATCTTGTCCTCAAGTTGGCACGTCGATTGGTCGCTGGGAATCGGCGGCACACTCGAAGACCGCCCACGCTACAACAAGAGCCAGATATTCGACCCCTTCCCCTTCCCCGATCCCACTCCCGAACAGCGCGCTGCCATCGCAGACCTTGCCGAGGAACTCGACGCCACCCGCAAGGCGGCGCTGGCCGAAGTGCCCGGCCTGACCATGACCGAGCTGTACAACTGGCGCGACAAGCTGCGCGTCGGTGTGGAGCTTTCCGCGCAAGATGCCGACCGCGCCCGCCAGGCGCGGGCCGGGATTGTCGATCAGCTTCACCAGCAAATCGATGCTGCCGTGGCGGCGGCCTATGGCTGGGCCGATGATTGGAAGAATGGCGACCTGCCCCCCGCCGAAGTGGTCGCCCGGCTGGTCGCGCTCAATGCGGAGCGCGCCGAAGAGGAGCGCCAGGGCGAGGTCCGCTGGCTGCGCCCCGACTACCAGATCCCGCGCTTTGCGGCGAAGCAGGCCTAAACCGCCCCGCCAGCCGCGAAGCCGCTCGCCCAGGCCCACTGGAAATTGTAGCCGCCCAGCCAGCCGGTCACGTCCACCGCCTCGCCGATGGCGTAGAGGCCGGGGACCTTGCGTGCTTCCATCGTCTGACTGGAAAGCTCGGCGGTGCTGATCCCGCCTACGGTGACTTCGGCCTTGGCATAGCCTTCGCTGCCATTGGGGGTGAAGTGCCAGTCGGCGAGCCGCGCCTCGGCGGCTGCCAGTGCCTTGTCTGACAGGTTGCCCAGTTCGCCTGCGAGGCCGAGCCGATCGAGCAAAGCCGAGGCCAGCCGTTCGGGCAGTGCATCGCCCAGCACCGTGCGCAGCGCCTTGCGGGGGTTCTGCCGCTTGGCCTCGAGCAGCCAGCCGCGCTGAGCTTCGGGCAGGAAATCGATCCCCACATCGTCGCCGCGCTTCCAATAGCTGGAGACTTGCAGGATTGCCGGGCCGCTCAGGCCGCGGTGCGTGAACAGCGCCGCCTCCCGGAACTTGGCCTTGTTGCAGCGCGCCTCGACCGGTGCGGCAACCCCGCTGAGTTCGCGGAACAGCACGTCCTCGCCGCCGAGCGTCAGCGGGACCAGCGCCGGGCGCGGCTCGACCACCTTGAGCCCGAACTGGCGGGCAAGGTCATAGGCCAGCGCGCTCGCGCCCAGCTTGGGGATCGAGGGACCGCCAGTGGCGATGACCAGCGCGGGGGCGCTGGCGCCATTGACGTGGAGGCGCCCGTCGCGGTGTTCGACCGGACCAGTTGGCTCGCCCAGTCGCAAGGTCACCCCGCCTTGCTCGCAAAGCTCGAGCAACATCGCCAGCACCTGCCGCGCTGATCCGTCGCAGAACAGCTGGCCCAGGGTCTTTTCGTGCCAGGCGATCTTGTGGCCTTCGACCAGTTCGAGGAAATCGCGCGGGGTGTAGCGCGCCAGTGCCGACTTGGCGAAATGCGGGTTGGCGCTGAGGAAGCGGTCGGGCGCGGTGTGCAGGTTGGTGAAATTGCACCGCCCCCCGCCCGAAATCAGGATCTTGCGACCGGGCTCGGCATTGTGGTCCAGCACCAGCACCCGCCGCCCGCGCTGCCCGGCCTGGGCGGCGCAGAACAGTCCGGCGGCCCCGGCACCCAGGATGATGGCATCGTAAGTCATTCCTCCCCCTTGGGGGAGGGGGACCATCCTCGAAGAGGATGGTGGAGGGGCACGTGCGAGTTGTCCGGACGCCGCAGGAAAATCCGCCTGTGCCCCTCCACCATGCTACGCATGGTCCCCCTCCCCTGAAGGGGAGGAATGGAGCATGTCCAGCGCCAGCGCTTCGGCAACCTTGATCCCATCAACCGCGGCCGAAAGGATCCCGCCGGCATAGCCCGCCCCTTCGCCAGCCGGGTACAGCCCGCGGGTGTTGATGCTTTGCAGGTCAGCGCCGCGCTTGATCCGGATCGGCGCGGAGGTGCGGGTTTCGACCCCGGTTATCACCGCGTCGGGATGGTCGTAACCGGGGACCTGACGGCCGAACACCGGCAGCGCCTCGCGCAGGGCGTCGGTGACGAACGCGGGCAGGACTTCGCCCAGGTCGGTGGGCTTCACCCCCGGCTTGTAGCTCGGTTCGACCACGCCGAATTCGGTCGAGGGCTGTCCCGCCAGGAAATCGCCGACCCTCTGCCCGGGCGCATGATAGTTCGAGCCCCCTGCCACGAAGGCCTTTTCCTCCAGCGCGCGTTGCAGGCGAACCCCGGCCAGCGGATCGCCGGGGAAATCGCGTTCCGGATCGATGTCCACCACCAGCCCCGAATTGGCGTTGAACTCAGCCCGCGAATACTGGCTCATGCCGTTGGTGACGACCCGGCCTTCTTCGCTGGTCGCGGCGACGACCCGGCCGCCGGGGCACATGCAGAACGAATAGACCGCCCGGCCATTGCTGGCCTGGTGGGACAAGGCGTAGGCCGCCGCGCCCAGGATCGGGTTGCCGGCATTGGGGCCAAAGCGGGCCTTGTCGATCCAGCTCTGCGGGTGCTCGATGCGCACACCGATGGCGAATGGCTTGGCTTCCACATACACGCCGGCAGCACACAAGGCCTCAAACGTGTCGCGCGCCGAATGGCCGACCGCCAGCACTGCGTGGCGCGCGGGCAGAGTCTCGCCGGTCGAGAGCTTGAGCGCGGCCAGTTGCCCGTCCTCGATCACGAAGTCCTCGACCCGGGTGCCGAACCGGTATTCCCCGCCCAGCGCCTCGATCGTCTCGCGGATGCTGATCACCATGGTGACCAGCCGGAACGTGCCGATATGCGGGTGGGCCTCGGTCAGGATCTCTTCCGGCGCCCCGGCCTTGACGAACTCCGCCAGGACCTTGCGGCCCAGATGCCTTGGGTCCTTGATCCGGCTGTAGAGCTTGCCGTCGGAAAAGGTCCCCGCCCCGCCCTCGCCGAACTGGGCGTTGCTCTCGGTCTCGAGCACCGCGCGGCGCCACAGCCCCCAGGTGTCCTTGGTCCGCTCGCGCACCGCCTTGCCGCGCTCGATCACGATCGGTTTGAGGCCCATTTGCGCCAGGATCAGCGCCGCGAGCAGCCCGCAAGGTCCGGCCCCGATCACCACCGGACGCTTCCCGCTCCAGCCCTCGGGCGCACGGACCGGGAATTTGTAAGCGGTATCGGGCGTGGGCTGGACATGCGGATCGCCTGTCAGCCGGGCCAGCAATGCTGCTTCGTCGGTCACTTCGACATCGAAGCTGTAGACCAGCCTGATTGCCGCCTTCTTGCGCGCATCATTGCCGCGCCGGACAAGCCGGAAGCGCACCAGTTCGGCCGGCGCAATTCCCAGCCGCGCGGCAATCGCCGGCTCCACCGCTTCAGGCGGATGATCAAGCGGCAAGGCAAGGTTGGAGAGGCGGATCATCGCCGCGCCATAGGCCCTGAGATGCCTTCAGGGAAGCATCGGCGTTGTCCGGCACCCTGAACCCAAAAAGGATTGGGCCGACAATCGCTTGCCGGCCCGTCCCAAGTGCCTTGTGTTCTTGCGGATCAGAACGAAAGGCGGATGCCCCCGTTCACGCCGTGGCTGTTAAGATCGTTGCGAAACGAGCCCTGATATCCCACGAACACGCCGGCACTGCCACCGATCTTGGCGCTGAGCCCGGCATTGACATCGATCACAGACCGCCCCGAACCAATGGTCGAAACCGTAAATGTTCCGCCGGTCACGCCGTTAAAATAGGCACTGACGCTGCCCGGATTCTCGTTCACGTCGTAACGGTAGGCCACATTGAGGTAAGGCGAGATCGAACCCATTGGAGCCGCTATCCGCGCGCCGACCACCAGGTCGGTCCGTTTGGCATCGATTTGGTTCACCGTCAGGTTGAGCGCGCCCATTCCCGCTTCGGTGAAGCCGTTGACTTGCCCGGAAGCGAAATTGACCCCGACATAGGGAACGAAGGTGAACTTTTCCCCGCCCATGTCATAGCCCAGTGTCAGCACTCCCTTGAACAGGTTGCCCTTGGTGCTGGCTGTCGCAATACCCGAAATCAGGGTCTGGCCGCTACCGCCCGAGACAACCTTGGTCGCGGTGATATCGCCCGAAACGTAAGCCACCTGGGCATTCACGTGAAGCTTGTCCGCCGCATAGCCGACATAGCCGCCAACTTGCCAGGACTTGCTCTTGCCCGCGGAATTGCCGCCCAGGTAGGTCACCTTGTCTTCGCTATAGCCGCCGGCCACGCCGAATCGCAGGTTGTCCGTTCCGAGGTCGGCACCGATCGCCCCGCCGGTGATCGAATGGTCGTTACCCATCCGGTAATCACCGCGGTCCTTGCCGCTGCCCCAGCTGCCGTAGGCGTTGATCCACAGCCCGGTCTTGGCATCGTCGCTGCCATTTTCGGCCAGGCGAAGCGCAACCTGGCGCGTGAACAGTTCACCCTGGTCCAGCAGAGAGGTGGCATAGGCACCATAGGGTTCGGGGCTGGCCGTGGTGAACAGCGCCTCGGCCTGGGCCGCGGTCATGTTGTCGATCTTGAGGATTGTCGGGGCCGCACCCGCGCTGCCGATGATCCCGGTCAGGCCATTGGCAACCGCGACCTGGTTGGGATTGGTGGCCGCAGTGTTGTAGGCGGTGCGAACCACGACCAGGCGATAGTTGTTGCCCTGGATCCCGCCGCCGTTGGCAACCGCGTTGGACAGGTTCAGGAAGGCCGAGATATTGGTTCCGGTGACCGTGGCAAAGCTGCCGGTGATCCCGCCGGTGGTGGTGATGATGTCAAAGTTCGTCCCCGCCACATAGAGGTTGCTGTTCCTGGTGATCGCCAGTGTTCCGGCCAGGGTGGCGGTGCCGGGTACGCCCGAAACGGCGATCCGGTCAAAGTCGACCCCGGCGACAACCGTGCTGGTCCCGTTGGAGAGCACTTCGGCCGCATAGGTCCCGCTTGAGCCCTGCGTGTAGCTGCCCACAACGGCCAGAATCCCAGGGCTCAGGCCCGGCGAAACCGTGCCGTTGCTGGTCACGGCCCCGACAATGGTACCCGGCGCAGTGCCGATCCCGCCGCGCAGCGTGCCGCCCGAAGCGACAGTCACCGTTGGCGAGGTCAAGGTGCCATCGACCCGCAGCGTCGCCCCGCTGGCCACGGTGGTGGTCGCCGCGCTCAACGTGCCGTCGAGATCGAGCGTGCCGGCATTGACGCCAAGGTTGCCGGTCAGCACGCTGCCAGCCCCTGTGAGGGCGAAAGTTCCCGTCCCAACCTTGGTCAGACCGCCCGATCCGGCCGCAAACTGACCCGAGAAGGTGGTCGATGCATTGTTGCCGCCGGTGGTCAGTACATTGCCATCCGTCTGCACAGTTCCCGAACCCGACAGCGCGCCGATCGCCTGGTTGCCGACGAAACCGCCAAACTGATCGCCCAAAGTGCCGTTAATGATGTGGGTCGAATTGGCGCTGAGGCCATTGAGGCTGAGCGCGCCAAGCATATTGCCAACCGCCACCGTGGTCGTGCCCGAGTAGGTGTTCGTCCCGGCCAGCCCGACGGTGCCTTGAATTTCGACATTGCCGGTCCCCGACATATTGCCGCCATAAATATCGAACGACCCGGTCAAAATGACATTTGCATTGTTGACCACA
>PNJT01000009.1 GCA_013822005.1 Novosphingobium sp.
AAATCTCCAGCTCGGTCCCCATCGCCGTGTGCTGCGGACGCAGCATGGCGAGTGCCAGGCTTTTTCCACAGCGCCAACCATAGCCGCCCGAAGTGGCGCGGCCGACCAGTTCCTCGCCCAGATAGATCGCCTCGCTGCCGCGTGCATCGGCATCGGTTACGCCCAGGACTTCCATCGTCACCAGCTGCCAGCCCAGGCCCGCTTCCTTGCCTGCCAGCAGCCCGTCCTTGCCGTGGAAGCCGGGCTTCTTGAGGCTGATGAACCGGTCAAGCCCGCTTTCGTAGGCGTTGTATTCGATCGACAGTTCGCGCGGGATCAGCTTGTAGCTCTTCTCCATTGCCATCAAGGTCATGGCGCGAATGCCGAACGGCTTGATATCAAACTCGGCACCGGCCTCCATCAGCTTGTCGAAGATGTAGTTCTGCATTTCGATCGGGTGGTGCACTTCCCAGCCCAGCTCGCCGATGAAGTTGACCCGCAAGGCATCGACCGGGGCCGCGCCGATGGATATCCGCTGACCGGTCAGCCAGGGGAACGCTTCGTTCGACAAGTCGGCGCGGGTCAGCTTGGCCAGCACATCGCGGCTGCGCGGGCCAGCCAGCACCAGCACACCCATCGACGTGGTCAGCCGCTCGAATGTGACCGAACCGTCGCTGGGCAGCGCCTTCTTCAGGTAATCCTGGTCGTGGCGTTCATAGGCCCCCGCCGAAACCAGGTAATACTCCTGCGGCGCGGTCTTGTAGACGGTGAATTCGGCGCGGACCCCGCCCTTTGCTGTAAGCAGGTAGGACAGCGTGACCCGGCCGACCTTCTTGGGCACGGCATTGGTCAGCAGGCCATCAAGCCAGGCTTCCGCGCCCGGGCCGCTGATCCGGCACTTGGCGAAGGCGCTCATGTCCTGCAGGCCGACTTTTTCGGTCACGTGGCGGCATTCATTGCCGACGTGCTCGAAATAGTTGGAGCGGCGGAACGACCACTTTTCGCGGATCGGCTCGCCATCGACATCGGGGTGGTTGTGGTTGAGCAGCACGTCGGGCCGGTCGAGATCGGCATCGCTGAGCTCAAAGCCTTGCGGCGCGAACCAATTGGGGCGCTCCCACCCGAAGACCGATCCGAATACTGCGCCCAGGTCCTTCATCCGGCTGTAGCACGGGGTCTGGCGCAAGGGCCGCGCGGCTTCGCGTTCCTCGTCGGGATAGTGGACGGTGAAGACCTTGGCGTAGGCTTCCTCGTTCTTCTGGATCAGATAGCCTTCGCCGGCATAGTCGCCAAAGCGGCGCGGATCGACGCCCATCATGTCAACGCTGGGCTCGCCTTCGACGATCCAGTGCGCCAGCTGCCACCCGGCCCCGCCCGCAGCGGTGATGCCGAAGGAATGGCCTTCGTTGAGCCAGAAGTTCTTCCTGTCCCAGGCCGGACCGACAATCGGTGAGCCATCGGGGGTATAGGCAATCGCGCCGTTGTAGACTTTCTTGACCCCGACTTCGCCAAACGCCGGGACGCGGGCAATCGCGGTTTCGATATAGGGCATCAGCCGGTCGAGCGCGTCGGGGAACAGTTCGTATTCGCTGTTCGCTGCCGGGCCATCGACGTAGCAGGCAGGCGCGCCAATCTCGTAAGGGCCGAGCAGCAGCCCGCCGGCTTCTTCGCGCATGTACCAGCTGGAATCACTCTCGCGCAGCACGCCCATTTCGGGCAGGCCAGCCGCGCGGCGTTCCATGATCGCGGGGTGCTGATCGGTGACGATGTACTGGTGCTCGACCGGGATTACCGGCACATCGAGCCCGACCATGCGGCCGGTCTGGCGGGCGAAGTTGCCGGTGCAGGACACCACGTGCTCGCAAGTGATTTCGCCCTTATCGGTGGAGACCACCCATTCGCCGTTCGCCTTCTGGGTGATTCCGGTAACGGTGGTGTTGCGCTCGATGCTCGCACCGCGCTGGCGGGCGCCTTTGGCGAGCGCCTGGGTCAGGTCGGCGGGCTGGATATAGCCATCGACCGGATGCTGGATCGCGCCGATGATCCCGTCGATATTGCACAGCGGCCACACTTCCTTGACCTGATCCGGCGTCAGGAAGTTGACCTCCACCCCGATCGTCTTGGCGACCCCGGCATAATACTTGTATTCATCGAAGCGGTCTTCGGTGCGCGCCAGGCGAATGTTGCTGACGTTGGAGAAGCCGACGTTGAGCTCGGTCTCGGCCTCAAGGCTGGGATAGAAATCGACCGAATACTGGTGCAGCTTGCCGACCGAGTAGCTGAGGTTGAACAACGGCAGCAGCCCCGCCGCGTGCCAGGTGCTGCCGCTGGTCAGCTCCTTGCGCTCGATCAGCACGCAGTCGCTCCAGCCCATCTTGGCGAGGTGATAGAGGGTCGAAACCCCCACCACGCCGCCGCCGATTACCACTACCCGTGCGCTCGATTTCATTGCCAAAGCCTGCCTGAATTGTTCCGAGCCGATCCCATGCCAGCACGGGGGGTGCGCCGACAACATTGGCGCGCGTTATGGCGCTTTCTAATGGTTTGGATAAGCGCTGTCAGGCCGCCGGATCAATCGTCAGCACGATCTTGCCGACGTGGCGTTTTTCCAGAAACACGCGCTGCGCGGCTTCGATCCGTTCGAGCGGGAAAGTGGCGCAAACCAGCGGTTTCACCTCGCCGCGTTCGATATGACCGACAAGCTGTGCGAAGACTCCGTCGTCCAGCGCCGTGCAGCCGTAAAGGGTCAGGTCCTTCAGATAGAGCGCTCGCAGATCAAGGTCGACTACCGGGCCAGCAATCGCGCCCGACACTGCATAACGCCCCCCTGGTTTCAGCGCGCCCAGCAGACTGCCGAAACCGGGGCCGCCAACCACGTCGATCACGGCATCGAAATAGTCGGCTTCAAGTGGGGCGTGGCGATCGAGCACTTCGTCAGCACCCAGATCTTCAACCGCGCGGTGCTTCGACGTCCCGGCCAGCGCGGTCACGAAGGCCCCACGCCGCCGCGCCAGCTGCACTGCCGCCGAACCGACCCCGCCCGACGCCCCGGTCACCAGCACTCGCTCGCCATAAGCCACCCGGCTGCGATGCAGCAGGTTTTCGGCGGTAGAATAGGCGCACGGGAACGAGGCCAGTTCGATGTCGCTCAGGTCCGAAACGATCGCATGGGTATGAGCCGATGGCGCCGCGCAATACTCGGCAAAAGCCCCATCTCGCTCGGACCCGAGGAAATCGACCCCGCCATCGGCACGGCGCAGCGCCGGTTCGACCAGCACCCGCTCGCCGATCCGCTCCGCGCTGACCCCCTCGCCCACCGCGACGATCCGCCCGGCCGCGTCGACTCCCTGGATCCGTGGGAAAGTGAATTGTTCGCCGCTCCAGCCTTCGCCAGCGGTTTCCTCAAACCCGCTGGCCCCGCCGGCTGCGGTCGAACCTTCGACCGCGGGCGAATACCACCCGATCCGGGTGTTGATATCGGTATTGTTGACCCCTGCCGCGCCCACTTTGACCAGCACTTCGCCCGGCCCGGGCTGCGGCACAGGCACGTCGATCCGGTATTCCAGCTTGTCGAACCCGCCAAACCCGGTGAGGACCATGGCGCGCATCGTGGCTGGGATCGGATCAGGCATGGTCATGGTGTCTCAGGTACCATTGCTGGAAGGTGACAAGCGCGCGTTCCTGGGTGGAAAAGCGGCCGGGCTGATAGCGGCTGGAGAGGATTCCGGCCTGGTTGTCTTCGGTGATCTTCTGATCCTGCAGAGTCGTGGTGTGCCAGGCCCAGGTCATCTTCTCAACATCGTAGTCCACCGCCGCGCCGTCAACCAGCCAGGTTACATCGACATCGGTTTGCATGGCCCCGCGCGGGGTAAAGCGGAACAGCATCGCGAAATCGCTGTCGGCAACCACGTGGCTGAACGGACTGAAGCTCACGTGCATCCGGCCCAGGTCCCAGTCGGTCCGCTTGCCCATCAGGCTTGAGGCCGGCTGGCCGTCCTGCGTTTCGGTCAGGAAACCCTCGCGGATTGTGCGCTGGATCATCGCGCGCAAATGCGTGCTCTCCGGCCCATCGTCGATCGAATAGATCGGGCGGCCCAAGGCCTCGGCCTGCTGTTCCCAAGCAGCGAGCACCGGGGCGTACTTCTCGACCGCCTCCTGCGGCCCCGAGCTGGGCCCGCCGCCCACCGCCAGCAAGGCCTCGGTCGGATGCATCGAGCAAAACTCCGGATGCGCCGGGGTGCAGTGATAGCATTCGAGGAAATTCTCGACCACCAGCTTCCAGTTCGCCGCGGTCGGATAGCGCCCGACATGGGCGACCTTGGCTCCGGCAAAGCCGTGATAGTCGAGGATCGGATCGAGCTCGCCGAACGTGGCGTCGAAATCGTCGGGTTCATCCTCGCTTAGGTTGACGAAGATGAACCCGTGGAAAAGCCGCACATGGCACGGATGCAGACCGTTTGCGGCCTTGTCGAAATCCTCCGGCATCAGCCGGGCGGACAGCAGCGATCCGTCAAGGTTGAAGCTCCAGGCGTGATAGGGGCAGACCAGCACGCGGGCATTGCCGCTTTCGGCCGTGCACACCGCCGAACCGCGATGCCGGCAGACGTTGTAGAACGCGCGGACGCTATCGGCATTCTCCCGCACGACCAGGATCTGCTCGCCCGCCACCTTGAACAGGAAGTAATCGCCCTTGCCCGCGACCTGCGAGACATGCCCGGCCACCAGCCACTTGCGGCTGACGATCCGGTCGATGTCGGCGCTGAAAACTTCGCTGCTGGTGTAGAAGGCCTGGGGCAGACTGTAACCCTCGCGCGTCTGCGCCAGCAGGTCACGGAACAGGGCAATGCGGTTCATCAGCATCGAATTCTCTCGTTCTTGGGATCATAAAGCGGCTTGAGCGAAGCGGTGGCCGCATAGCGCACCCCGGCAACTTCGATTTCATAGTCGTCGGCCCCGATCGGCCCGACCACTCCGCCGTCGGCGGCCGTGACGTAACCCAGCCCGCCAGCGCCGCCCAGCGTGTGGCAATACATGCCCGAACGGATGTAACCGGCGATCCGGTCACCCTGCCAGATTGGCTCGTTGTGATAGAGCATCGGCGCGGGGTCCTTGAGCAGGAACTGGACCAGCTTCTGCTTCACGCCTTCGGCCTTCTGCTTGCGCAGCGCCTCCTGGCCAATGAAGGTGCCCGGCTTGTCGAGTTTGACCGCAAAGCCAAGGCCCGCCTCCAGCGGTGTGTCTTCATCGGTCACGTCGTGACCCCAGTGGCGATAGGCTTTTTCCATCCGCATCGCATTGAGCGCATGGTAGCCGCAATGTTTGAGCCCGAACGGAGCGCCCGCCGCGACGATCGCGTCATAGACCCCGGCCATGAACTCGCTGGGCACGTAGAGCTCCCAGCCCAGCTCACCCACGAAAGTGATCCGGCTGGCGCGAACGATGCCATAACCCAGCTCGATCTCGCGGCTGGTCGCGAAGGGAAAATGCTCGTTCGACAGGTCATCCGGCGTCAGGCTTTGCAGCAAAGCTCGCGAATTGGGACCCATGATCGAAAGCACGCCCATACCCGATGTAACATCAGTCAGAACTGCATGAGCATCAGCCGGGATATGGCCTTTCAGCCAGGCGAAGTCCTTGGTCGCGGTTTCGGCCCCGCCGACCACCAGGTAGGCATCCTTGGCCAGGCGGGTGACAGTCAGGTCGGCCTCGATCCCGCCGTGGTCGTTAAGCCACTGGGTATAGACCATCCGCCCCGGTTCGACATCGACTTCGTTGGCGCAGACCCGGTTGAGCACCGCACAGGCATCGCGGCCTTCAAGGCGGAACTTGGCAAAGCTCGACTGGTCGAACAGGCCGACCGCCTCGCGCACCGCCTTGCACTCGGCGGCGGTGTTTTCGAACCAGTTCTGGCGGTCGTAGGAGTATTCGTACTTCGGCGTGGTGCCCGGCTCGCCATACCAGTTGGTGCGTTCCCAGCCGAAGGCCTCGCCAAAGCAGGCACCTTGTGCGGCGAGGCGATCGTGGATCACCGATTTGCGCACACCGCGCGCGGTCTCGTACTGCTTGAAGGGATAGTGCGTGGCGTAGAGCAGGCCCAAACTTTCTCCGACCCGTTCTTGCAGATACTTGCGGTTGATCTGGAACGGCATGTTGCGCCGCACATCTACGGTCCAGAGGTCCGCGGGTGGTTTGCCATCGCGGATCCACTCGGCCATCACTTTGCCGACCCCGCCGGCCGATTGCAGCCCGATCGAATTGAGCCCAGCGGCAACGAAACAGCCCTTGAGTTCTGGCGCCTCGCCGATGTGATAGCGCACGTCCGGCGTGAAGCTTTCCGGCCCGCAGAAGAACTTCTGGATACCGGCATTTTCCAACGCCGGGACGCGCTTCATCGCATCCAGCAGCAGCGGTTCGAAGTGTTCGAAGCTCCCGGCGATCTCGTCGAAGCAGAAGTCATCGGAAATGCCGTCCATCCCCCATGGCCGGGCATTGGGCTCAAACGCGCCAACCAGCAGTTTCCCCGCGTCGTACTTGTAGTAGCCGCAATGGTCATAGTCGCGCAGCACCGGCAGGCTGGGATCGATCCCGGCCACGCCTTCGAACATCACGTAATAGTGCTCGCAGGCATGCAGCGGCACGGCGACGCCGATGGAGGCACCCAGATCGCGGGTCCACATGCCGCCCGCCAGCACCACGCAGTCGGCGTCGATCGAGCCGTGCTCGGTATCGACCCCGGTGATCCGTGTCCCATCGTGGCGGATCCGGGTGACCTTGCAGTTCTCGACAATCTTCGCCCCGCCCCCGCGCGCGCCCTTGGCCAGCGCCTGGGTGATATCGACCGCGTTGGCATAGCCGTCCGAGGGAATGTGAATTCCGCCAACCAGATCGCCGACTTCGAGGACCGGGGCCATCGCCTTGATCTCTTCGGGCGTCACCACATGGACCGGCAAGTCAAACACCTTGGCCATCGAGGCGCTGCGCTTCAGCTCCTCGAAGCGCTCATGATTGGTCGCCATCGAGATCGAGCCGCACTGGCGGTAGCCGGTGGCCTGCCCGGTCTCAGCCTCAAGGGTGCGGTAAAGCTCACCGGTGTATTTGGCGAGCTGGGTCATGTTGATCGAAGGTCGCAGCTGTCCGACCAGCCCGGCGGCATGCCAGGTGGTGCCGCAAGTCAGCTGCCTGCGTTCGCACAGCACCACATCCTGCCAGCCCAGCTTGGTCAGGTGGTAGGCAATCGAGGTGCCAATCACCCCGCCGCCAACAATCACCACGCGGGCGCGGTTGGGAAGGTTTGGTGCTCCGCTCATACTCTAAATCCACTCCAGAAACCCAAAAACCGACTACCCTGAGCTTGTCGAAGGGCTGCACTTTTCTTTTGCGAGGTTGCGAGAAGAAAGGACGGTCCTTCGACAAGCTCAGGACAGTCGGGGTTGGGGTGAACGTGCGCGCGCATTCAGACCCTCATCAGCGAGCTGTCAGCGTCATAAGCCGGTTCGGCCAGCACAACCGCCTTGCGGCGTTCGCCCTGAAGTTCGATCTCGAAAGTGGAACCAGGCTCCGCATGTTCAACTGGCACGCAAGCGAAGAACAGACTCTTACCCGTCCGGTGGCCAAAGCCGCCCGAAGTGACGAGGCCGATGCACTCATCACCGACCAGGCACGGCTCGGTGCCGCGTGGATCGACATTCGCGGCATCGACTTCGCCGTAAACAATCTTGAACCGCACCGGCGCATCAAGCGTGGCCTGCCTGCCGGTGAAACTGTCCTTCTTGAACTGGATAAAGCGCGGCATGTCGGCTTCGATCATGGTCAGCTCGTTGGTCAGCTCGCTGGCCCAGGCCTTGTAGCCCTTTTCCATCCGCATCGCGTTGGAAGCATAGAGGCCATAATCGACGATCCCGAACTCTTCGCCCGCCGTCCAGATCGCATCGTAGATGGTCACCAGGTCGGCGTTGAGCGGGTGCAGTTCCCAGCCCAGTTCCCCGGCATAGGACACCCTGAGCGCCCGCACCGGACAGCCGGCGATCATGATTTCCTGACCGCTCAGCCAGCGGAAGCCCTCGTTGGAAAGATCCGCATCGGTCACCTTGCTCAGCACATCGCGGCTGCGCGGGCCGTTCATGACCAGCACGCCGCGGTCCATGGTGACATTGCTCAGCTCGACCTGCTCGCCGGGCAACCTGTGCTGCACCAGCCAGTCCCAGTCGCGCTGTTCGGCAGCAGCGGCGGAGAGGCAGTAGAAGTGATCGTCGGCCAGCCGCGTAACCGTCATTTCGCCCTGGATCTTGCCGCCCTCGGACAGAATGTGGACCAGCGCGATCCCGCCTTGCCTCAGCGGCATGCGGTTGGCACCAAGCCTGTTCAAATAACTTTCCGCATCAACGCCTTTGACTTCATACTTGGCAAAGCCTGAGAGGTCGAGCACGCCCACGCCCTTGGCCACCGCCCGGCATTCGGCCGCAACCACATCGAACACATTGGTGCGGTGATAGCCGCCCTCTTCCTCGCGCCCGTCGAGCGAAAACCACTTGGGCCGCTCCCAGCCATAGGTCGGGGCATAGACCGCGCCTTTGGCCTTGAGCTTCTCATACAGCGGGCTGACTTTCTTGGGCCGGCCATCGGGCTCTTCCTCGCCCGGCAGGCGGGTGGTGAAAGTCATCCGGTAGTCGAGGAACACCATCTCGCGGCTGTAGGCCTCGTCGGCATAGGGGCCATAGCGGCGCGGGTCGAACTCGACCATGTTGATCTCGGCATCGCCGTGGACCATCCACTGCGCCAGGTACTTGCCCGCACCGCCGCCCTGAGCGATGCCAAAGCTGGTGCCGCAACAGTGCCAGAAATTGGTGAGGCCGACTGCCGGGCCCAACAACGGACCGCCATCGGGGGTATGCGGGATCGCGCCGTTGACCACCCGGCGGATGCCGACTTCGCCGAACACCGGAATCCGCTCGATCGCACGCTCAAGCCACATCGAGATCCGGTCGAGATCGTCAGGAAACAGCTCGCTGGTCGAATGCCACTCGGGGTGGCCGCCACGCGGAGCCCAGGCTTCGGCCAGGCCGATGTTCTCATAGACCCCGATCAGCCCGCTCTTCTGCTCCTGGCGCATATAACCCGACATCCAGGAATCGCGCATCACCGGCATTTCCTCTGAACGCTCCTGGAACGCAGGGATCGGATCGGTGACGAGGTAGTGGTGTTCCATGTTGGTCACGGGAATGTCTGTCCCGGCCATCTGCGCCACTTGGCGGGCATAGCAACCGGCCGCGTTGACCACTATGCCGGCGCGGATCGTGCCCTTTTCCGTCTCGACATCCCATTCGCCGCTGGGCAGCTGGGTCAGGCCCTTGACGCGGTTCTGGCGGACGATCTTGGCGCCCATCTGCTTGCCGCCAATCGCCAGCGCATTGCAAATGCCCGAAGGATCAGCATGGCCGTCGTCGGTGGTCCAGGCCCCGGCGAGCACGCCTTCGGTGGTGGCGAAGGGGTTGATCTGCTTGATCTTGTCCGGGTCGATCAGCTCCATGTTGAAGCCAACCACCTTGGAAAAGCCCTTGATGTATTTCAGCCAGGCCAGTTCGCGCTCGTTATTGGCAAAGCGGATCCCGCCCGACTTGTGCCAGCTGACATATTGCCCGGTCAGCCCTTCCAGCTGCGGGTAGAGCCAGTTCGAATAGGCGTGCATCTTGGCCAGGTTGAAGCTGCCGGTGATGTTGGGGCACTGCCCGGCGGCGTGCCAGGTCGAGCCGCTGGTCAGCTCGTCCTTCTCGATCAGGACCACGTCGGTCCAGCCTTCCAGGGCGAGGTGGTAGAGCAGGCTTGCCCCCATGATCCCGCCCCCGATAATCACGACCCGTGCCTGGCTTTGCATCGAAACTGCCTCTCCCAATCTTGCGGCCAACTTAGGGGGGCAGGCATGCGTAAGACAAATGTGCAATTCGCAGTGATCGGTACAAAAAACTTACGCGTCACGGCTGCTCGCGGCGGCAATAAATTTGACCCATCGGGCCAAAGATTTCAGTTGTGAAGCGCCCTCCCCGGCGGGCAAATTTGCCGCAACTTGGGGGTCATTCCGGGCGGAGTTTGCATGAAAATCGGATTTATCGGTCTGGGTAACGTCGGCGGCAAGCTGGCCGGCAGCCTGGTACGCAACGGTCACGACGTATGGGTGCGCGATCTCGATGCGGCGCTGGTAGATGAATTCGTCGCGCGCGGTGCCACTGCCGCCGCCAGCCCGCGCGAGCTTGGCGAAAGCTGCGACGTGATCGTCACCTGCCTGCCCTCGCCCGCCGCCAGCGCCGCTGTGGCCGAGGGTGAGGACGGGTTCCTCGCCGCACTGCGTCCGGGCCAGGTCTGGATGGAAATGAGCACCACCGATTACGAGGAAGTGATCCGGCTGGGCGCCTTGGTTGAGGCCAAGGGCGCGCTGTTCATGGAATGCCCGGTTTCGGGCGGGTGCCACCGCGCCGATACCGGCAATATCTCGATCTTCGCCGGCGGCCCGCGCGAGGGCTTCGACAAGGTCCTGCCGCTGCTGAAATCGATGGGCCGCCGCATCCTCCACACCGGCGATCTGGGCACCGCGTCCAAGCTCAAGGTGATGACCAATTACCTGTGCACGGTGCACCTGGTGGCGCTGGCCGAAGCGCTGACCACCTGCAAGGCCGCCGGGCTTGACATGAACACCACCTACGAAGCGATCCGCATCTCCTCGGGCAACTCGTTCGTGCACGAAACCGAAAGCCAGGTGATCCTCAACGGCAGCCGCGATATCAACTTCACCATGGACCTGGTCAGCAAGGACATCGGCCTGTTCGACGATATCGCGCAAGAGGCCGGCGTGCCGGTCGAACTGTCGCCGCTGATCGTCCGCCTGTTCAAGGAAGCCCGCGCGCGGTACGGCGACCGCGAGTTCTCGCCCAACATCATCCGCCGCTACGAAGAGCCGCTGGGCCTCAAAGTGCTGGGCACGGGCTTCCCCGCTGATATGGTCGATGATGAACCCGAAGAGCCCGGCTACGAAGTGGTGCCCAAACGTTGAAAAGCCTGGCCGACTGGCAAGCGCTGGCGGCCGGGCTGCGCCCCGAAACCGGCCTGGTGATCGATGGCAAATGCGTTCCGGCCGATGATGGCCGCACCCTGCCCATAATCAACCCGGCCAACGGCACGGTTGTCGCCGAAGCGGCCTGCGGCGGTGAACGCGAAATTGATCTCGCGGTCGCGTCCGCCAGAGCAGCCTGGGACGATGGCCGCTGGCGGCACATGGTTCCGCGCGAGCGGATGGCGATCATGCGCCGCTGGGCTGACCTGGTCGAAGCCCAGGCCGAAGAACTTGCGCTGCTCGAAACGCTCTCCATGGGCAAGCCGATCACCGACGCGCTGACCATCGACTTGCCCGAAGTGGTTGTGACGATCCGCTATTTCGGGGAGGCGATCGACAAGGTTTCCGGCCTCACCACCACCAGTGCGCACGACGCTGTGCATATGGTGACGCACGAGCCGCTGGGCGTGGTCGGCGCGATCAGCCCGTGGAACTATCCGCTGCTGATGGCGACCTGGAAAGTCGCCCCGGCGCTGGCCGCGGGTAACTGTGTGGTGCTGAAACCTTCGGAGCTCGCCCCGCTCAGTGCAATCCGGCTGGCCCAGCTGTTCCTCGAAGCCGGCGGCCCGGCGGGTGTGTTCAACGTGGTGAACGGCACCGGGCTTGAGGCTGGCAAGGCGCTGGCGCTGCATCCGGACCTGGCCAAGATCACCTTCACCGGCTCGACCGCGGTCGGCAAGCAACTGATGGGCTATGCCGGGCAGAGCAACATGAAGCGGGTCTCGCTGGAAACCGGCGGCAAGAGCCCGCAGATCTTCATGCCCGACCTGCCCGATCTGGACCGCGCGGTCGAATATGCCGTGCGCGGGATTTTCGATAACGGCGGGCAGGTCTGCAACGCCGGTTCGCGGCTGCTGGTGCATGAAGCGATCGCGGAAGAGTTCACCGCGCGCTTCATCGCCAAGGCTGCCGAACTCTATGCCCCCGGCGACCCGCTTGATCCGGCGACTACGCTGGGGCCGCTGGTCTCGAAAGCGCATCAGGCCAAGGTACTGCAATGGATTGAGCGCGGCACCGCGGGAGGGGCGGTGCTGGCCTGTGGCGGCAGCCCAGATCCCGCGCGCCCTCAGGGTGCCTATGTCCTGCCAACGCTGTTCCGTCGGGTCGCTCCGGCGATGGCGATCGGGCGCGAAGAGATCTTCGGCCCGGTCGCCTGCTTGCTGACGTTCAAGAGCGAAGCCGAAGCAGTGCGCCTCGCCAACGACAGCATCTATGGCCTCGCCGCCAGTGTATGGACCAGCGATCTGACCACCGCCCACCGGATGATCAAGGCGCTGGAAGCCGGCGTGGTCTGGGTCAACTGCTTCGGCGATGGCGACATGACCCAGCCCTTCGGCGGCTTCAAACAATCAGGCAACAGCCGCGACAAGTCGCTGGAAAGCTTGACGGGGTATATGCAATCGAAGTCGAGCTGGATTAGCCTGGGGTAGGCTGCGGGCCAAATGCCCGCGTTTCGAAGCGACTGCTGTCGTGCGGAGGGCTTGATGTATGCTTCGGCTGGAATCTTGGGGGAAGCGGACTCTAAGGACGGACTGGAAACGAACGGGTCGCGCTGCGATCTTTCGGATCGAAGCAGTAGATGCTGCCGCCATCCGTCCAGCCCATTTTTGAATTGAGCTGCACGCAGACTTCGTTCGGGAAGCGGATCACCCGAGGATAGAACGGATTCATCAGGTTGCGCACGCCTTCGTCATTCGTCGCGCCTTCTCTCAGGTAGGCAAGTCGAACGAAGGGTTCGTCTTCGTCCCGAATACGCGTCTTCCAACGTTCTTCGACAAGCTCAATTGCAAGGAACCCAGAGAGGCCGACGAGGGCAAGAAAGGCCACCAGGACAATTGCGCGACGGGCGTTCATCCAGACATTCTGGGCCATGCTTCCGGTGTCCGCAATGCTGTCGTGTCCGGACAGTCGATTTTACATCTGGAAGGTCAGAAAACCGCCATCATCGGCTAGCCCGGAATTCCCCACCTCATCTTAACCCATCGCCGCCGCATGCCCCGCCACCCAGTCGATGAAAGTCCGCACCCGGACATTGTCCTTCAGGTCCTTGCGGCAGACCAGCCCCCATCCGCCCGGGCAGACTTCGCGGTGTTCCACAGGGGTCACCAGACGTCCGTCGGCAAGTTCCTTGTCCACGAACGGCCCGTTGATCAGCGCAACACCCTGCCCGGCGACCGCCATTTCGATCGCCACCGCGCAGGTATCGACCAGGATGTAGGGGACGTGCGGATCGTAGGCGACCCCGGCTGAGCGGAACCAGCCTTCCCAGTTCTGCTGTTCGGTATAGATCGCCACCAGGGGCAGATCCATCAGCCCCCTGGCATCGACGGCCCCGCCATGCTCCTGCTGGAACGAGGGGCTGCAGACCGGGAACAGCGCGTAGTCGAACAACGGTACCCAGTGGAACTTCGCCGGATCGGGCGGGGTCTCACAATAGACCAGGCCGACATCGGCGTGCTTGTCGTCGAATTCCCAATCGGTCCCGCTGGTCGATAGGGTCAGCTTGACTTCGGGATGTTCGGCCAGGAACTGCGGTACGCGCTTGGCCAGCCAGCGGATCGAGGCGGTGATATAGGTCTGAACCCTGAGCGGCTTGTCGAGCGCATTGCGCTGCGCCGCTTCCACCCCTTCGAGCAGCGATTCAAACGCGCTGCGCACGTAAGGATAGAGCACCCGCCCTTCCTCGGTCGAAACGATGTGGCGGCCTTGTTGCACGAACAGCGGCACGCCCAGCGCTTCTTCGATCAGCTGGACCTGATGGCTGACCGCCGGGTGGGTCAGGCACAGTTCCTCGGCGGCATCGCGGATCGACTGGTGGCGCGTCGCCGCCTCGAACCCGCGCAGTGCTTTGAGCGGAGGAAGCCTCCGCAGATCGATCTTGCCAGCCATCGCCATCCCACAGTCGAGTCGTTGCGCTCTTTCGCGCCGACTAGCACACTGGGCCTGACCGGTAAATTTTTCTTATCTGTAGATTTCGCTCAAGTGGCATCTTCCCTCAGCATTTGCGCGGCTTTCTCACCCACCATCACGGTCGGCGCATTGGTGTTGCCCGAGGTGACTGTGGGGAAAATCGAGCTGTCGGCCACGCGCAGAGCCTCCAGCCCGTGGACCCTGAGGCGATGATCGACCACCGCCCGCGCCGGGTCCGGCCCCATCATGCAGGTGCTGCTGGGGTGATAGACCGTATCGGCGCGCTGGCGGAAATCCTCGATCCAGTCGTCTTCGCTGCTGACTTCGGGCCCCGGCACCAGACGGCCGGTGATGATATCGACCAGCGGCGCGGCCACAGCGATCCGGTTCAGCATTTCGATCCCTTGCCGGGCCTCGGCAATGTCGTGCTCGGTATCGAGGTAGTTGGGCTGGATCTGCGGCTGAACCGCCGCGTCCTTGCTTCGAATTTTCAGCCAGCCCCGGCTGGTCGGGCGGCAAGCGTTGAACGAGAGCAGGAAGGCCGAAAACGGATCGGGATTGGCCAGTCGCCGCTCGCTCAGCGGGGTCTTGGTATAGCTGACCGGCGAGAAATAGAGCTGCAGGTTGACCCGCTCCGCACCCGGCGTCCCGCGCACGAAGCCGCCCGCCTGGTTGACGCTCATCGACAACGGACCGCCGCGGTTCCAGGCATAGTTGAGTGCGGCCCTGGCTTTGCCCAGCAGGGGCCCCAGCTCGTCATTGAGGGTCGGTTCGCTGCTCCCGTAGAAGTAACTGACCGCCAGGTGGTCCTGCATGTTCGCACCGACCCCGGGCAGCTGGTGCAGCGGATCAATCCCCAGCCCAGTCAAATGCGCGCCGTCACCTACGCCGGACAGCTGCAACAGCTGCGGCGAGGCAATCGATCCGCCGCACAGCACCACTTCGGCGCGGGCCTTGGCGGTCTTGGTCCGGCCGTGCTGGCGATACTCGATTCCGACCGCTCGTTTGCCCTCAAACAGCACCCGGGTCGCCTGCGCATGGGTCTGAAGATCAATCCCGCCGCGCCGGATCGCCGGGCGCAGGTATTCGTTCGCGGTCGAGGCGCGGCGGCCGTCACGCGTGGTGATCTGGAAGATGCCCAGCCCTTCACCCTTGCTGCCGTTGAAATCGGGGCTGACTGGCAGGCCCAGCGCCTGCCCTGCCGCAATGAAGCGGTGGCACAGCGGATGGACCTTGCCGGAAATGTCGGTGACGTGCTGCGGCCCGCCCTGCCCGCGCCAGCCCGGCTCGACGATGTCGCTATCTTCAGCCCGGATAAACATCGGCAGGACATCGTCCCAGCCCCAGCCGGGATTGCCCGCATCGCGCCAGTCGTCGAAATCGTGGGCAAAGCCGCGCACGTGAACCATCGCATTGATCGATCCCGATCCGCCCACCACCTTGCCGCGCGGCCAGTAGCTGCTGCGCCCGCCCAGCCCCGGGACCGGATCGGTATCGTACATCCAGTTGACGGAGGAATCGAAGAAAGTCCGGCCATAGCCGATCGGCAACTGGATCATCAGCCGCATGTCGCTGCCGCCGGCTTCCAGCAGCAGCACACGCGTGCCGGGCCGCTCGGCCAGGCGGCTTGCCACCACGCAGCCCGCGGTGCCCGCGCCGACCACGATATAGTCGTACTCGCCGCTCATTGGCTGACGGGGTGCTGGGTCATGTCGAGGTGGAGCATCTGGCCGGAGTAGGGATGCGCGCGGGCCACCTCTTCGTTAAGCTCCACCCCCAGCCCAGGCGCGGTTGGCGGGATCACGTGACCTTGCTCAAACCGCATCGGGGTCTTGAGGATCTGGCTGTGGAAGCCGCCCCAGTCCTCGATGCTTTCCAGGATCAGGAAGTTGGGCGAACAAGTCGCGAGCTGCACGTTGGCCGCGCCCACTACCGGCCCGCAATAGAGGTGCGGCGCGATCTGGACGTGGCGCACTTCGGCCATGCCGGCGATCTTCTTGGCCTCCAGCAGCCCGCCGACCCGGCCCAGATTCATCTGCAGGATCGCCGCCGCGCCGCAATCGAGCAGGCGGGCGAAATCGTACTTGGTGGCAAGCCGTTCACCGGTCGCGATCGGGATCGAAGTGGCGCGGGCGACTTTGGCCATTTCCTCGGGCGCGTCGGGCGGCACGGGTTCTTCCAGCCACAACGGATCGTAAGGCTCGAGCCGCTTGGCGAGGCGGATTGCGCCGGCCGCGGTCATCTGGCCGTGGGTGCCGAACAGCAGGTCGGCCTTGTTGCCCACCGCCTCGCGCAGCTTCTTGCAGAACCGTTCGGACAGGTCGAGCGCCTCAAGGCTGAGCTGCCGCCCGTCGAAAGCCGAATAAGGCCCGACCGGATCGAACTTGAGCGCGGTGAAGCCCATGTCGAGGTAGAGCTGTGCGCGTTCGGCCGCGAGATCGGGATCGTGATAGACGTCGCTTCTGTCGCCCGGACGCGGATAGATGTAGGTGTAGCTGCGCAGCTTTTCGTGCACCTGCCCGCCCAGCAGCTTGTAAACCGGCTGCCCCGCTTCCTTGCCGACGATGTCCCAGCAGGCCATCTCCAGCGCGGAAAGCACGCCCATCACCGTCAGATCGGGATGCTGGGTGAACCCGGCCGAATAGACCCGGCGCCACATGGCCTCGATATCGTGCGGATCGCAGCCTTCGAGATAGCGTGCGAACATATCCTCGCACAGCTGGGCCACCAGATGCGGGGAAAACGGCACGCAATAGGCCTCGCCAAGCCCCGTCGAGCCATTGTCGGTGGTGAGCTTGACGAACACGAAATAGCGCCCGCCGAAATGCGGCGGGGGATTGCCAACCACGAAGGTTTCGATTGCCGTCAGCTTCATGGCACCCATCCGTTGATGACTTTGAGCTCAAGGAAGTCGTGGAGCCCCCAGACCCCCCACTCGCGTCCGTTGCCCGATTGCTTGAAACCGCCGAAGGGCGAGCAATAGTCCTGCCCTGCCCCATTGAGATGAACGCTGCCGGCGCGGATCTGCCGGGCGACGCGTTTGGCGCGGGTCAAGTCCTGGCTCTGGACATAGGCGGCCAGGCCATAGGGCGTGTCGTTGGCGATCCGCACCGCTTCGGCTTCGTCGGCGAAGGGGATCATCGCCAGCACCGGGCCGAAGATCTCCTCGCGGGCAATGGTCATCTGGTTGGTGACCTGCGCGAAGATCGTCGGGCGAACGTAGTAGCCACGGTTGAACCCGTCGGCTCGCCCGGGGCCGCCGCAGACCAGCTGAGCCCCTTCGTCGATCCCGGCCTGGATCAGGCGCTGAATCCTGTCGAACTGCGCCTTGCTGACGACTGGCCCCAGATGCGGCCCCGGCTGCGCGGGATCGCCCAAGTGGACCGTCGCAGCAGCAGTGCGGGCAAATTCGACCGCGCGGTCATAGGCGCTGGCCTCAACCAGCATCCGGGTCGGCGCGTTGCACGATTGGCCGGTGTTGTTGAAACAGTGCCGAACCCCGCGCGTCACTGCGGCTTCCAGCCCGGCATCGTCGAACACCAGGTTGGGCGATTTCCCGCCCAGTTCAAGCGCGACCCGCTTGACCGTTTCGGCCGCCGCCTTGCTCACCACGATCCCGGCCGCGGTGGATCCGGTGAATGAGATCATGTCGACTTCGGGATGTGTGGTCAGCGTCGGGCCAACCGAAGCGCCGGTGCCGTGAACCAGGTTGAACACCCCCGCCGGAAAGCCCGCTTCAACGACGAATTCGGTGAACAGCTGCGCGGAAAGCGGGGCCACCTCGCTGGGCTTCACCACCATGGTGCAGCCCGCAACCAGCGCCGGTGCGATCTTGGCCGCAAGCTGGTTCATCGGCCAGTTCCACGGCGTGATCAGCACGCAGACCCCCACCGCTTCGTGCACCAGCAGCGCGCCCGAACCGATCGGGCGTTCCCATTCGAACTCCCGCGCCGCGCGGACGGTTTCCTTGAGGTGCCCCGGCCCGCATTCCGCCTGCGAACCATGCGACAGGTCATGCGGTGCGCCCATCTCGGTAGTGATCGCATGGACCATTTCGTCATAGCGGCGATCAAACACCGCGATCAGCTTTTCGACCAGCGCGAGGCGCGCATCGAGCGGGGTCGTGCTCCAGGCATCGAAAGCGGCACGGGCGGCCAGCACCGCCGCTTCGGCCTCTTGCGCGCCGCACAGCGCAACCCGCGCGCAGACCTCCTCGGTGGCGGGATTGATCGCCTCGTGCAGGCCATTGTTGCCGGGCAGCACCCACTGCCCGGCAATATAGGATCGCAGCGCGTCAGACATAACCAACCGCACGCTTCTGATCTTCTTCGATGGTCTTGCCGGCTGCCCAATAGTGGTAGGCCGCCCAGAACCCGGTCGGAGCAAGGATCAGCAGCGCGATCCGCAGCGAAGCACCATCGGCGCCGCCCGGTCCGGCAAAACTGTCGCTCAGAAACCCGATAAAGGGCGGGATCACCACCAGGTTCAGGACATTCGCGAACAGCAACGTGATCGCAATGAACATCGCCCGCATTTTCGGCGGCGCCAGGTTCTGGATCAGCGCGAAGGCCGGGCCGATGTAGAAATAGATCGCCGGGATGAAGATCCACATCATCAGCGTCGCCAGCGACAGCGAGTCGGTATAATAGGCGATGAACGACGGGATCGTCGCCAGCGCCGTGACTGCCGCCAGCAATTCGGTAACCCGCTTGGGACTTGCAAAGTTTGGTTTGGTAAGCACCCAGGCTGTCAGCAGCGAAGCCCCGATGCCCATCCACAGGTGGATAGGTCCGGTGATCGCCCCGGATACAGCCTCATTCAGCTGAAAATTGCGCTGCAGGAATGGCGAGGTGAACCACATCAGCCCCCAGCCCCAAAAGGCCGAGAGGCCGCCGCCCATCATGACGTGCAAGGCGGCCTTCTGGGTCCGCAGGAAACGCAGCGTTTCCATCAGCGTCGGCGTTTCGTCACTCGAAACCGCGTCAAGCCGGCCGCGCTCAGGCTCCTTGACAGTCAGCATGATGACAATTGCCAACACAACGCCCGGCACGCCGAGCACGATGAAGGCCATGTGCCAGCCATAGGCATGGCTGATTGCACCGGCCATGTCGGCCCCCAGCCAGGCACCGATCGGTGCGCCCAGCGCAAAGATGGTCATCGCCATGGGGCGGCGCGCGGCCGGGAAATAGTCGGCCACGATCGAATTGCACGGCGGGGTTCCGCCGGCCTCGCCAATGCCCACGCCGATCCGCGCGAGCAGCAACTGCCAGAAGGTCTTTGACAGCCCGCACAGCGCGGTCGCCACCGACCATACGGTGATCGAAAACGCGAGCAGGTTGCGGCGGTTCTTCCGGTCCGCCAGCCAGGACAAGGGAATGCCCATGGTGACATAGAACAACCCGAGCGAGAACCCCCCAACCAGCCCGATCCCGAAATCGGTCAGCTGCAGCTCGGCCTTGATCTGGTCCTGGACCTGCGAGAACACGTACCGGTCGGCGATGCTGATCGTATAGACCAGCATCATGATGAACAGGACGTACCAACGTTCGTAGACCGACGACTTGTCATCGGCGGTTAGCGGTGTAGCTGCCTGCATCATCCCGTCCCCTTCAAGTGCTCACCAGCTCCGGCCCCAGCACCGCACGCAGCGGGTCCAGGAATTCGGAGAACTTCTCCCATTGATCGACGCCGCTTCTGAAGATCGGCTGCCGGACCTGTTCCGAACTGGCGGTGCGCACCGCGCGTTCGGTTTCGTGAAAATTGAGGCAGGCCTCCTCGAAGGCAAGCCCGCAGAAATCGAGCAGGCGGCGGACCTGGCTTTCCAGATCCTCGACCACTTCTTCGTAGCGCACGCGCAGCACCTTGCCGGGCAGTACCTGGTCCCAATGGTCCATCAGCGCCACGTAATCGCGGTAGTACGTGCCCACTTCGTGCAGACCGTAAGTGAACTCCTGACCCTCGGCAAACAGCTGCTTGAAGCCTGAGAAGCAGCAGCCCATCGCGCTGCGGCGGGCATCGATGATCCTGGCATTGGGCAGGATTGCGCTGATCAGACCGATGTGCCGGAAGTTGTTCGGCATCTTGTCGATGAACAGCGGCGTGCCCTGCTTGCGGTAGATCCGGGTATCGCGCAGATAGTCCTCGCCGAAGCGGGTCAGGTCCTCCAGCGGGACAGTCGCAAGGTTGCCGGGGTATTCGGGCTCTTCACCCACGGCGCTGCGGCGTTCGAGCTTGTGCGCCAGGGTCAGGATGTTGGGCAGTTCCATCGTCCCTTCAACCTGGCTGTGCGAAGCAAGCACCTGCTCAAGCAAGGTCGATCCCGCGCGCGGCAGGCCGACGATGAAGATCGGATCGGGGGCCTGGCACCCGGCCCCGGCAAAGCGCGCCACGACTTCGTTGGTCACCAGCTCGCGCTGGCGCCGCATCTCATCGCTGAGGCGCTCGGCAGTATAACGCAATTCGTCGCGCTTCAGCCGGTTGCCGCGCTCGTAATAGGCGAAGGCTTCGGCATATTCGCCGCGGTCTTCCAGCGCTTTGCCCAATGCGAAGCACAAGTGATAGCGGTCCTCCAGCGAGACCTGCGGCATAGCCTCGCGGCTCCGCATCTGCGCCAGTTCATCGTCGCTGAAGCGGTAGGTCTTGAGGTTGGCCAGGCTCCAGAAGGCATCGCCATAGTCGGGCTTGGCCTGATAGGCGCGGCGATAGGCACCGATTGCATCCTCTTGCCGCCCGACAGTCTTGAGCGCGTGGCCATAGGTCAGGTTGATCCCGGGATTGCCGGGCATGGTTTCCAGCAGCGTCTCATAGATGCCCATCGCTTCGTCGAAATTGCCGACCGCCAGATTCTCGTTGGCGAAGAGCATTTCGAACTCGGGATTGCCGGGCTCCTTGGCGCGCAGCTCATTGGCTTCGGTCAGCGCCTGTTCGAACTTCTGTCGTTTGCGCAGCACTTTGACATAGTCGAAATGCGCACTGACGTTTTCAGGTGCCAGCAGCTTGGCGCTTTCCAGCAGGAATTCCGCCTCGTCATAGGCGTTGAACTTCATCCCGATTTCAGCCAGCAGGCGCATCGCCTCGACATGGTGGCCGTTCCTTTGCAGGAAGGCGCGGCAGGCCTGCTCGGCCTTGTAGAGCTTTCCTTCCTGGATGAAGCTGGCGACGCTGAGCAGCTCGGGCGGCAGCGCGGCCAGGTGTTCGTACTGCCCTTGGGCAAAGTCAGCGGCATAGTCGCGTCCGGCGGCGCTGTGCAGCTGCGCCAATTGGCGCCAACAGGCGATCAGTGCACCGTTGTGCCCCACCGCGCGCTGGTAGGCAGCCAGGGCCTCTTCGCTAAGCCCCTGGTCGCGCAGGCAATGGCCGCGTTCCTGCCAGGCTCGTCCATAGTTGGGATTGAGTTCGATCAGGCGAGCCAGTGCGGCAAGCGCGGCAGGGCAGTCTTTCTGCATCCGCCGGGCCACGGCCAGCGTATAGAGCGCTTCACCGGCTTCGGGAGCCTGTTCAAGGATCTGGGAGCAAGTGGCGGCGGCGTCGGCCAGGCGTCCTGCCTGCAAGGCGGCACGGGCATCGCGCAGTCCCTGTTCGATGTGTTCCGGAGCCAGCGTCACGTGCGTCGTCACGAATTCACCTCAAGCGTCACAGTGGTCAAGCAAGGACACTGAGGCAGTTTGGACATGACATGCAATGCCCAATCGCATTCGAAAGCGAGTGCCCGCCTGTAACAGACGGGCACCCCTTTTCCCTATCACTGCATCTTGTACGAGATGCGCAGGCCAATCGTACGCGGACGGTTGACCGTCACGCGGCGTTCGCCGTCGTTCGCACTGGTATACAATTCAGCCCGCTTGTCGGTCAGATTGTCGGCGAACAGTTCGATCCGCCAATCGTCCTTCGAAGCACCCAGGGCCATGTTGAAGGTGGTATACGGGGCCATTTCCTGAGCTACCGGCAGCGGCGCAATCACGTCGCCCGGACGGACCAGCACGCCGTTGTAGAGCACCGGAGTTGCAGCCGCATAACCCAGCGTCGGGTTGGAGCCCTGGTAGCGGATATCGACATTGTCGATCACGTCCGACCACCTCTTGCCGACATAGCGCATCGACAAATTGACGAACGGACGCAGACCCGATGCCATTTCCCATTGATAGTTCATGCGAATGTTGAACTGGAACTTGGGGCTGAGCGCCAGCGGACTGCCCACCGGACGCAGCACCTGGGTGTTGCGCAGCAGGTTCTTAACCGCCGTGTCGTTGTACGAAAACGCTCCGTTGAAGGTCAGACCCGGTGAGGCCCGCAAGGTCATGTCGCCTTCCACACCCTTGATCTTCGCATCGATCAGGTTGGTGGTGAAGGTCTGGTTCGAGATGTTCTGGTCGAACACCGTCATCTGCACGTCGGTCCAGTTGATCTGGTAGGCCGCCAGGTTGATCTGCAGCTTGCGATCGAGCAGCGAGAACTTGCCGCCGATTTCATAGTTCGCAACCTTGTCCGGCACGTAAGTACCCAGGCGGACGAAGTCGGCCGGGGTCGGACAGATCGCGCTGGGAACGCGGCACGGACGGCGGTTGAAGCCGCCCGGACGGAACCCGTCCGAATAGGTCGCATAGACCAGCGAATTGCCGAACTTGTAGGTCAGGTTGGCTTTCCACAGCACGCCGTCATAGGTCGCGGGTGACGCATTGGCATAGAGCTGGTTCAGGTTGGCGCTGACGCCATAAGTGGTTGGCGGGATCGCTGCGGGCGAATAGGTCCCGGTCACCGGATTGTAGATCCCGCGCCCGCCAGTGGCAAAGCTGGTCTGCGACGAGCCGTTGATCGAGGCCTTTTCGTTGTAATAACGAAAGCCGCCCGTTGCGGTCAGCTTATCTTCGATGATGTCAAACGAGGCTTCGCCATAGACCGCGAACTGCTTGTCGCGGCGCTTCACGTCGTTGAAGAATCCGACCTTTACCGGGCGAACGCCGGGGTTGTTCGGATCGGTCGGGAACGCCGCCGGGCCGAGGTTGGCCGCGCGCGGATAGATGAACCCGGCAGCCGGCTGGAGGTACGACCAGTCGGTGTTGTCGGTCAGCTTGTTGTCATCGAAGAATACGCCCAAGGTCCCGCGAATGCGTTTGTCGGCCGGAGTGGTGATGCGCGCTTCTTGGGTCCAACGCTTGGTCTTGTTGACCACGCGATAGGACTTGTTGGGGGTGTAGCAGGTGTTGCCGATGTTCCCGTTGTAGGCGGCGGTGTAATAAACTCCGCGGTCACACTCAATAGTAGGGAACATAGAGGCCGATGTTCGAATAACCGGCATAGTCGGCATACTGCTCGGCGCGGTGGTTGAGATACGAACCGGTGTAGATAAAGTCGAGCATGCCCAGACGGCCATTGAGCGCCCAGGTGGTTACGTCAGCCTTGTCGTCGAGCGTGTTCTTGTCGAACTTGGTGACCTTGAGGTCGCCCACATCGGGTTCATAGTCGAACACACCGTCGGTATCGAGCTGCTGACGCATGTGCATCAGGTCGATCGACCAGTCGTCGCTGAGCTTGAAGGTCAGCGCCGCACGACCGCCGCGATAGGTCGCGTCGTTGTAGTTTTCTTCGACAAACGAATCGTTGTTGATCGTCTGCCGGGTCGGCGCGTTATAGAGATACGCCCCGCCCGAGGTGCCGCACGAGCGAACCCCGCCAACCAAGGTAACCGACTGTTGGCACGCCTGGATAGCGCGCATCACAAGCAGCGGGTTGCCGGTGGGAAGCGCGCCAGCCACACCCGCGTTGGCATTGAACGGCATCTGGTAGGTGCCGGGCACGTTGTCGATGTAACCGCCCTGGCGATCGGCATAGACGACCACGCGCAGCGCCAGTTTGTCTTCCACGATCGGCAGGTTGAGGAACGCATCGCCGGCCACGCTGTCATCGCCGTAACGGGTCATCGCATAACTGGCGTTGAAGCCCGCGCTGACCTTGTTCAGATCCGGCTTGTTGGTGATGTAGCGCAGTGCGCCGCCCATCGCGCTGGCACCAAACAGCGTGCCCTGCGGCCCGGCCAGCACTTCGACGCGCTGAAGATCGACCGCGTAGATGTCGAGGTTGCGACCGACCAGCGACGCAGGCGCATCGTTGACGTAGAGTGCGACCGTCGGCTGGGCACCAGCGGTACCGGCAATCTGCAGGCCCGGCGAGTCGGTCGAAAGACCACGGATGAAGATCGACGATGCGCCGGGACCGCGCGAAGCGGTACGGACGTTGGGAAGATTTTCGACCAGCTTGTCGAGCTTGGTGATGTTGAGGTTCGACAGCGTATCGCCGCCCAGCGCCTGGATCGCTAACGGGATCTTGTTGGCCGCTTCGGAACGACGGGTCGCGGTCACCACGATATCGGCGACACCGGCGTTGTCTTCTTCAGCGGCAGCTTCTTGCGCCCAGGCGACCGAATTGCCCGCCCCCATCATCGAAATCGCGACCAGCGCGCTCGAAAGCCTAAGTGATCCCTTCACAGCAATCCTCCCTTTTTTGCCAGAACCCCTATCCTGCTCTGACGAGGCCGAAATAGCGGGCAGGTAGTCCTGTTCGATTGCAGGCTGACCCTACCCCCCCACGCAAACAACTGAGGAATTTTTCCAGACCGGTAAAATGCCTTTTCTGGATAGCCATAAAATTTAAATCCGCACGCGATCAGGGCATTTGCAGCTCAGGATCAATCCTGCTTATGTTGAAGCCCTCAGGCTGGACCATCAACCGGCCTCACCCTAGCGCGCAATGCTTGTCGCGATTGTGGCATTGCCGCCAACCCGCTAGCGTCCCGGACCAGTCATGACCGCCGAAACCGACCTGCTTGCCGCCCTTGATTCGATGGAGATTTCCTGGACCTTCCACGAGCACGAAGCCGTGTTCACGGTGGAGGCCAGCGCGCGGTTGCATGAAGTGATCGCCGGGGCTCATACCAAGAACCTGTTCCTCAAGGATGCGGGGGGACAGCACTGGGTGGTCAGCGCCCCGCACGATGCCTCGATCGACCTCAAGGCTCTGCCCGAAGCGATCGGCTGCAGGAAAGTCAGCTTCGGCAAGGCCGCGGCGATGGAGGAGCTGTTGGGGATCCTGCCCGGATCGGTCACGCCGCTGGCACTGTTCAACGACCAGGCTGGCGCGGTAAAAGTGGTGATCGACCAGCGCCTGGCCGAAGCAGAGATCGTCAACGTCCACCCGCTGCGCAACACCGCGACGCTGGGGCTTGCAGGCAGCGACCTTGTGAAGTTCCTCGCCGCGCATGGCCACGAACCGCAGGTCGTCCTGCTTCCGGGGCGCGCATGAGCATCAGCCTGTTCGAACTGTTCAAGGTCGGGATCGGCCCGTCGAGCTCGCACACGGTGGGACCGATGGTCGCCGCACGGCGATTTGGCGAATGGCTGGCTGACTGCGGCCTGCTGGAAGGCACCCGGCGGGTCCGCGTCGATCTGTACGGATCGCTGGCGCTGACCGGCAAAGGTCACGCCACCGACAATGCAGTCATTCTGGGCCTGTGCGGCCTTTTGCCTGGCACAGTGAACATCGAAGATGTGCCCGCAATCCTTGCCCGGGTCCGCGAGACCCATGCAGTCATGCTGGCTGGAACCCATAAAGCAGGCTTCGATCCGGAGACCGATCTGGCCTTTCGCGGGCGCGAAAAGCAGCCGTTCCACACCAATGCCATGGCGATCACCGCGCTCGATGGGGAAGGCGATATCCTGGCCCGGCGGATGTACTATTCGATCGGCGGCGGGTTCGTGGTCGATGAGGACGAAGCCGGCAGCAACAGCCGCGCCGCGCCCGAACATGCCAGCCTGCCTTACGACTTCTCCTCGGGTGCCGATCTGCTCGAACTGGGCGAAAAGACCGGATTGAGCTTTGCCGAGCTTGAATTCGCCAACGAATGCGCGCGCCGGCCCGAGGCCGAAGTCATCGCCGGGATCGATGCGATCGCGCAAGCCATGTCGGATTCGATCGACCGCGGCTGCCGCGAGCATGGGGTGCTGCCCGGCGGGCTCAATGTTCGCCGCCGCGCGCCGACCCTGGCGGCCGAACTCGCGGCAAACCAGGGCGCAAACCTGGGCGATCCACTGGCAATCCTTGACTGGATCAACCTGTGGGCGATGGCGGTCAACGAAGAGAACGCCGCTTGCGGGCGCGTCGTTACCGCCCCCACCAACGGCGCGGCGGGGATCATCCCGGCGGTGATGCGCTTCCACGACCGCTGCTATCGCGGGACAGCCGAAACCCGGCGCACGTTCCTGCTGACCGCCGCCGCGATCGGTGCGCTTTACAAGAAGAACGCCTCGATTTCCGGGGCGGAAGTGGGCTGTCAGGGCGAGGTTGGAGTCGCCTGTTCGATGGCTGCGGCGGGGCTGGCAGCGGTGATGGGGGGCACCAATGCCCAGGTTGAAAACGCCGCCGAGATCGGGATGGAGCACAACCTGGGGCTGACCTGCGATCCGGTTGGCGGTCTGGTCCAGATCCCCTGTATCGAGCGCAACGCGATGGGCGCGGTCAAGGCGATTGATGCTGCGCGCCTCGCGATGATGGGCGATGGCACGCATATGGTCAGCCTCGACAAAGTGATCGAAACGATGCGCCAGACCGGGCTCGACATGCGCGACAAGTACAAGGAAACCTCGCTCGGCGGGCTGGCGGTCAATGTGGTGGCGTGCTGATCGTTCTTCGCATGCCAGGGCCCTTCTGATAGAGAAATCCTCTCACAAGGGGATTTCCGATGCAGCTTCAGCACTTGCGTTATTTCGTCGCGCTCGCCCGCACCCGCCATTTCGCGCTGGCCGCCAGCGAATGCGGGGTCTCGCAGCCGACACTTTCGGCGGGGCTCGCCGCGCTGGAACACGAACTTGGCAAACGTCTGGTCGAACGCGACCGGCGCTTTATTGGCCTGACCGAACAGGGCCTCGCGATCCTGCCCTGGGCCGAACAAGCGCTGGGTGCCGTGCGCGGACTGAGCCAGGCGGCGGCAAGCGATGCGGCGGCGCTGACCGGCGAATTCCGCCTGTTCGTGATCCCTTCGGCCCAGCCCCTGATCGGGCCATTTGGCGATGCCTTGTTGCGCGCTTTTCCCGGCCTGACACTGGCAGTTACCGCCGGAACCTCACGCGAAATCGAGCATGCCCTGCACGCCAATGAAGTCGATGCTGGACTCACCTATCTTGACCACGAACCGCCCACCAACATGCTGGTCGCCCCGCTCCATAACGAGCAATACCGCCTGATCGCGCGGGTCGGCACCGGGTTTGACGATAGGCCCGCGATTGGCTGGGATGAGGTCGCCAGCTTGCCGCTCTGCCTGTTGCACCAGGGCATGCAATACCGCCGGATTCTCGACGCCCAGTTCGCGCATCACGGGCTGTCGGTCAGCCCTAAATCGATCGCCGACAACTACATCTCGCTGTTCTCGCTGGTTCGTTCGGGCCACTTTGCCTCGATCGTGCCAGATGCTTACGCAGGCCTGTTCGAAGGGGTCGATTGGTGCCGGTTCGTGCCGATCGAGCCCGAAGTGCCGGTGCGGCGTCTGGGCCTGGTCGTGGTCAACCGTGATCCGCTGGGATCGATGGCGCGCGCGGGGCTGACCGCGGCGCAGCAGTTCGACCCCGACGATATGATAGAAAAATTCTATCACCCTTCAAATCATTCGATTTGACCGGGCCCGGCCAAACGGCGCAGTTGGCAGCATGGAGACAAGCGAACTCGACGCGATCATCGCCCGGCACAAGGACCGCAAGGGAGCCTTGCTGCCAATGCTGCATGATGTTCAGCACGCCTTTGGCTGCATCGACGCCAAGGCAGAAAGGGCCATTGCCGAAGCGCTGAACCTCAGCCGCGCCGAAGTGCACGGCATGGTCAGCTTCTACCACGACTTCACCCCGGCCCACGATCCGCGCCCGGTGGTTGAACTGTGCCGCGCCGAAGCCTGCAAGGCGCGCGGGGTCGAGGCGCTGGTGCCGGCGGCCGAAGCTGCGGCGGGTGAGCGGGTCAACCTCAAGGAAGTTTACTGCCTGGGCCTCTGCTCGATGGGCCCTTCCGCGCGGATCCACGGCAAGCTCTACGCCGGGCTCGACGAGGCTGAACTGGTCAAACTGGTGAAAACGGCATGAGCACGGTCCGCATTTCCGATGACGCGCTGGCTGCTGCGCTGGGTGCCGAAGAACTGGTCGCCGCGTTCGAACAGGCCGGCTACACGGTCGAACGCGTGTCCTCCTGGGGCATGCACTGGCTCGAGCCGCTGGTCGAGATCGATGGCATGGGCTTTGGCCCGGCCAAGCCTGAAGATGTCGCTGCAATTCTCGATGGAACCAGCGCCAAGGCGATTGGCCCGATTGCTGAGCATCCCTTCATCAAGAGCCAGCAGCGCCTGACTTTTGCCCGCGCGGGTAAAACTCGCCCGCTCAGCCTGGAGGACTATCAGGCTAGCGGGGGCTGGACCGCTCTCACCCGCTCGCGCGCGATGGACCGCGCCGATGTCGTCGCCGAAGTGATCGAAAGCGGACTGCGCGGCCGCGGCGGCGCGGGTTTTCCCGCCGGGATCAAGTGGCGCACCGTGATGGAAGCCGCCGGGGACGAGAAGTACATCGTCTGCAACGCCGACGAAGGCGACAGCGGCACTTTTGCCGACCGGATGCTGATGGAAGGCGATCCGTTCCAGCTGATCGAAGGCATGGCGATTGCTGCCCATGCAGTCGGCGCGGGTCAGGGCTATATCTACGTCCGCAGCGAGTATCCGCACGCCATCGCCAAGCTGGAGGCCGCAATCGCGCTGGCCCGCCAGCACATCGCGCCGTTCCAGCTGGAAGTGCGCGTGGGCGCCGGGGCCTATGTCTGCGGCGAGGAAACCTCGCTGCTGAACAGCCTTGAAGGCAAGCGCGGCGAAGTGCGCGCCAAGCCGCCGCTCCCTGCTCTCGAAGGCCTGTTCGGCAAGCCGACCGTGGTCAACAACGTGCTGACGCTCGCCGCGATCCCGCACATCATGGCCGAGGGCGGCTCGGGGCTCTACGCGCAGCTGGGGATCGACCGGTCCAAGGGCACCATGCCGATCCAGCTGGCCGGGAACATCAAGCACGGCGGGCTCTATGAGACGGCCTTCGGGATCAGCCTCGACAGGTTGATCAACGAGATCGGCGGCGGCACCGCATCGGGCCGTCCGGTCAAGGCAGTGCAAGTTGGCGGTCCGCTGGGGGCCTACATTCCTCCCAGCCAGTTCCACCTGCCGTTCGATTACGAAGCCTACACCGCAGCCGACGCGCTGATTGGTCACGGCGGGGTCACGGTGTTCGATGACAGCGCCGACATGGGCGCGATGGCGCGCTTTGCCTTCCAGTTCTGCGCGGCGGAAAGCTGCGGCAAATGCACCCCCTGCCGGATTGGATCGACCCGCGGGGTTGAGCTGATCGACCGGATCCGCACCGGCGGCAAGGTCCACGCCGACGCAGTGGAGACGCTCCCCCAAATGCATAACGCCCGCAAGGCCGGCCGCACCCGCGAGGAAGAACTCGCGCTGCTGGATGACCTGATGGAAGCGATGCAATTCGGCTCGCTCTGCGCACTGGGCGGGTTCACCCCCTATCCGGTGCGTTCGGCGCTGAAGCACTGGCCGGAGGATTTTTCGTCATCCCCGCAAACGCGGGGATCGCTGGCCGATAGCTCTGATCATGCCGCCAGCGGTCCCGGGTCAAGCCCGGGAAGACGTTCATGATCCTCGGTTGCGTCCTCGCGGGCGGCCAATCCAGCCGCTTCGGCAGCGACAAGGCGCTGGCCATGCTGCACGGCGAGACGTTGATCGCGCGCGCGGTCGATATGCTGTCAGGCTGGTGCGAGAAGGTCGTGGTGGTCGGGCGCGAGCAGGCCCCTGCCCCGACCCTGCCCGACTGGCCGCGTGCCGACATGGGCCCGTTGGGCGGGATTGCCGCCGCGCTGCACGATGCACGCGACGAAGGCTATGACGCGGTGCTGACTTGCGGGGTGGACTCGGTCGATCTGCCCGAGGGCCTGCCCAATCTGCTGTCTCCAGCCCCGGCCTATCTGGCCGACCAACCGGTGGTGGGGCTTTGGCCGATCACCGCGATCAAGCCGATCGAAGCAATCCTGCGCGGCGACGGCCGCCACTCCATGCGCGCCTTTGCCGAAGCGATCGGCGCGCGCGAAGTCCATTCGGGCAAGACCAGCCTCAACATCAACACGCCAGCCGACCTGGCCGAAGCGGAGAAGCATCATGGGCTTTGAGCGGCCCCCCTATTCGAGACAGGCCGATTTCGGCACGCCCGAAGTCCTCTCGGAGCAACAGGTCACGCTGACCATCGACGGGCGCGAAGTGACCGTTCCGGCGGGCACCAGCGTGATGCGCGCGGTCGGTGAATGCGGCGGCTCGATCCCCAGCCTGTGTGCGACCGACAGCGTCAAGGCCTTCGGATCGTGCCGGATGTGCCTGGTCGAGATCGAAGGCATGCGTGGTACCCCCGCCAGCTGCACCACCCCGGTCATGCCGGGCATGGTGGTCCACACCCAGACCGACAAGGTCGCCCGGATCCGCAAGTCGGTGATGGAACTCTATATCTCCGACCACCCGCTCGATTGCCTGACTTGCAGCGCCAACAACGACTGCGAACTGCAGGACACCGCCGCCGAAGTGGGCCTGCGCGATGTCCGCTATGGCTATGATGGTGCCAACCACATGGGCCAGGCCGACGACGTTTCGAACCCTTATTTCGCCTTCGAGCCGGACAAATGCATCGCCTGCTCGCGCTGCGTGCGGGCGTGCGATGAAGTGCAGGGAACGCTGGCCCTGACCATCGAAGGGCGCGGGTTCGAAAGCAAGGTGCGCGCCGGCCAGGCCGAAGACACCTTCCTCTCCTCTGACTGCGTCAGCTGCGGGGCTTGCGTCCAGGCCTGCCCGACTTCGGCACTGATGGAAAAGAGCGTCATGGAACTGGGCAAGCCCGAACGCTCGGTGATCACGACCTGCGCCTATTGCGGCGTCGGCTGCACCTTCCGCGCCGAAATGAAGGGCGAACAGCTCGTCCGGATGGTGCCGTGGAAGGACGGCAAGGCCAACCGCGGACATAGTTGCGTCAAGGGCCGCTTCGCCTGGGGCTATGCCAACCACCAGGACCGCATCACCAAGCCGATGATCCGCGAAAGCGTAGATCTGCCCTGGCGCGAAGTCAGCTGGGAAGAGGCGCTGAGCTACACCGCCACCAAGCTCAATGCGATCAAGGCTCAGCATGGCCCGCGCGCGCTGGGCGGGATCTCTTCCAGCCGCTGCACCAATGAAGAGACCTTCCTGGTCCAAAAGCTGGTCCGCGCCGGGTTTGGTTCGAACAACGTCGATACCTGCGCCCGCGTCTGCCACTCGCCGACCGGCTACGGCCTCTCGAAGACCTTCGGCACCAGCGCCGGGACGCAGGACTTTGACTCGGTGATGGACGCCGATGTGGTGATGATCATCGGGGCCAACCCCACCGACGGCCACCCGGTCTTCGCCAGCCGCCTCAAGCGCCGCTTGCGCCAGGGTGCCAAGCTGATCGTGATCGACCCGCGCCGCACCGACATCGTCCGCAGCCCGCATATCGAGGCCGCGCACCACCTGGCGCTGCAGCCCGGCACCAATGTCGCGGTGATGACCGCGATGGCGCATGTCATCGTCACCGAGGGCCTCGCCGCCGAAGCGTTCATCCAGGAACGCTGCGAGATCGACGAGTACCAGGACTGGGCCCGCTTCGTTTCCGACGAACGCCACAGCCCCGAAGTGCTTGAACCCGTCACCCGCGTTCCCGCTGCCGAACTGCGCGCCGCAGCGCGGTTGTTCGCGACCGGCGGGAATGGCGCAATCTACTACGGCCTCGGCGTCACCGAGCACAGCCAAGGCAGCTCGACCGTGATGAGCATTGCCAACCTCGCGATGGTCACCGGCAACATCGGCCGCCGCGGCGTGGGCGTGAACCCCTTGCGCGGACAGAACAATGTCCAGGGCGCCTGCGACATGGGCAGCTTCCCGCACGAATTGCCGGGCTATCGCCATATCTCCGGATCGGCGGTGCGCGAACTGTTTGAGGCTGATTGGGGCGTCGATCTCGATCCCGAACCCGGCCTGCGTATCCCCAACATGCTCGATGCCGCGCTCGATGGCAGCTTCCGCGCGCTCTACGTCCAGGGTGAGGACATCCTGCAGAGCGATCCCAACACGCACCACGTGGCGGCAGGGCTCAAGGCGATGGAGCTGGTCATCGTCCATGACCTGTTCCTCAACGAAACCGCCAACTACGCTCACGTCTTCCTGCCGGGTTCGACCTTCCTCGAAAAGGATGGGACCTTCACCAATGCCGAGCGCCGGATCCAGTTGGTCCGCAAGGTGATGGAACCCGCGAACGGCTATGCCGACTGGGAAGTGACGCAGGAACTGGCCAAGGCGATTGGTCTGGGCTGGAACTATGCCCACCCCAGCGAGATCATGGATGAGATCGCGCGGCTCACGCCCACATTCGCGGGCGTTTCGTTCAATCGGCTCGAAGCCGAAGGTTCGCTGCAATGGCCGGTCAACGAGGCCAACCCCGATGGCAGCCCGATCATGCACGTGAACGGCTTCGTGCGCGGCAAGGGCAAGTTCATCGTCACCGATTACGTGCCGACCGACGAGAAGACCGGCCCGCGCTATCCGTTGCTGCTGACCACCGGCCGGGTGCTCAGCCAGTACAATGTCGGCGCGCAGACCCGCCGCACGGCGAACAACGTCTGGCACCAGGAAGACGTGCTCGAAATCCACCCGCTCGATGCGGAGAACCGGGGCGTCAAGGATGGCGACTGGGTGCGCCTCGCCAGCCGAACCGGCGAGACGACACTGCGCGCCGACGTGACCGACCGGGTTGCGCCGGGCGTGGTCTATACCACGTTCCACCACCCCGCGACGCAGGCCAATGTGGTCACCACCGAGTATTCCGACTGGGCCACCAACTGCCCCGAATACAAGGTCACTGCGGTGCAGGTGCTGCCCAGCAACGGCCCGACGGAATGGCAGGAAAGCTATGCCAGCTGGTCCGAAAAGAGCCGCCGCGTGGCGCGCGTTCCGGCGGAGTAGGCGGCGTGGATATCGAACGCCTGACCTATATGGCCAACCAGATCGCCCGCAACCTTGCCCCCCAGGGCGAGGCGCAGGCGACCGAGCTGACCCTGCAGCACCTCAAGGACTTCTGGGACCCGCGGATGAAAGCCGCGATCCTGGCGAGCGATCGCAGCGGCCTGCTGCCGATCGCCCGCGCGGCCGTGGACCGGCTGGGCTAGGGCACTTCCCGACCATTCTGGGTCATCGTGACGGAGTCTATTATGGTTCAATGCAAGGAAGAATGGCGCAGGAATATGTCGATATTTCAAGACATTCTGACGC
>PNJT01000010.1 GCA_013822005.1 Novosphingobium sp.
CGCGACAACCCCGATCGCCGCGGCCTGGAACATGATCCGGCGAAACATCAGCTTGTTCTGCTTGAGCTGCATTGCCGAAGGGCCGCTGCGCCCGGGCCGCTCCAGATCCTCGCGGGTCGATTGCAGGAAGGCCGCGATGCCGCGCACCAGGGTCACAACGGTCATCACGATCAGGATGATGATCAGCGGGATCAGGATATAGTTCATGAGCCTCAGCCTAGACCCGGATCGAGTGAAAGGCCAGCGGGGAAGCGCGCCTCGCGCAGGGCATCCGCCAGCGCCCGCCCGTCCTCGCCCGCGCGGCGCAAGTCGGCCAAAGCGGGCGAGCCGCGCCGCTTGGCCAGCTTGCGGCCATCCGCCTCGACCAGCAGGCCGTGGTGGTGCCAGCGCGGCACCGGCAGGTCCAGCAAGGCCTGGAGCAGGCGGTGGACATGGCTCGCCCCAAACAGGTCGGCCCCGCGGGTGACAAGTGTGATCCCGTCCGCTGCATCGTCGAGCGTCGCGGCGAGGTGATAGCTGGCCGGGGCTTCCTTGCGCAGCAGCACCACATCTCCGAACGGCGCGGGATCGGCGCGCTGCGGCCCGGCCAGCTCGTCCACCCATTCCAGCTGCCCGGCCAGCTCAACCGCGCGCGCCATGTCGATCCGCCAGGCCGCGCCTTCGGGATCGACAGCACGGTCGCGGCAGGTTCCGGGATAGACCGGCCCGTCCGGTCCCTCGGCTTGGGCTGCGGCCAGCACTTCAGCGCGGGTGCATTGGCAGGGATAGAGCAGGCCCATCGCTTTCAGTCGCTCACCCGCCGCAGCATAGCTGGCCAGCCGCGCGCTCTGGAACACCACCTTGCCGTCCCATTTGAGGCCCAGCCATTCGAGATCGGCCAGGATCTCGGGCACCAGCTCGGCCCGGCTGCGGGTACCGTCGATATCCTCGATCCGCAGCAGGAACTCGCCTTCGCGCGCCCGCGCCAGGTCATGCGCCACCACCGCCGCATAGGCGTGGCCTAAGTGTAGCAGGCCGTTGGGGCTAGGGGCGAAGCGGGTGCGGATCATGGTTGTGCTTCTATCGTGAAGGCAGGGCGGGGCGCCAGTCTTGGAATAGTTCACACAGAGGCGCAGAGAAGAAAAAGGGAGGCGCGGAGGAGGAAAATTCCCGCGGCGAAGCCGCTCCCACCACCGAACCGTGCGTTTGACCGGAGGTGCGAGTGAATCACAAGCGCCTGCGGCGCAAAGCCACACCTCTGCGCCTCCACTTTCTTCTCTGCGCCTCTGCGTGAACTATTCCCCCTGTGGATTGCACCCAACCTCCGGACTTGACGCGCCGAGTCCCGCCATGCTCTCTATCCGCATGCGTTGTCACAGATCTGCCATTGCCGCGAGCTACACGGAGCCATGCTCAAGTCGGAGCTGATCGAGCGCGCGGCCCGGTTCCGCAGCGCCGAGGGTGATCCCTCGCGGCATCTCAGCCAGTGTCCTGCCCTGGTGCTCAACGCAGACTACACCCCGCTCTCCTATTACCCGCTCAGCCTGTGGCCGTGGCAGACCGCGATCAAGGCAGTGTTCCTCGAACGGGTCGATATCGTCGCCTCCTATGCGCGTGAGGTTCATTCGCCCAACTGGTCGATGCCGATCCCCAGCGTGATCGCGCTGCGCAGTTATGTGAAGCCTAGCGAGCATCCCGCCTTCACCCGCTTCAACCTGTTCCTGCGTGATCGCTTTTCTTGCCAATACTGCGGCAACCCGCACCAACTGACCTTCGACCACGTCATCCCGCGCCGGCTGGGCGGACGGACCAGCTGGGAAAACGTCGCCACGGCCTGCGCGCCATGCAACCTCAAGAAGGGCGGACGCACTCCGGCACAGGCCAGAATGCCGCTGCTGGTCGCCCCGATCCGCCCGACCAACTGGCAATTGCAGGAACGCGGCAAGGGCTTTCCGCCCAACTACCTGCACGAAACCTGGCGCGACTGGCTCTATTGGGATGTCGAGCTGGAGGCTTAGGCCCTATTTCCCCGTGGTCACCTTGGGCACAAAGGCAAACGGCTTGATCCCCAGCTTGGGATAGATTTCATCCGGGAAATAGACCGTGCCGTTCTTGACCACCATGGCGATGCGCTTGATCGCCTTGAGGTCTTTGGTCGGATCGCCGGGCACCAGGAAGAAATCGGCCAGTTTGCCGCGCTCGATCGAGCCGAGCTGCTGGTCCTGGCCGAGGTACTTCGCCATATCGAGCGTGCCGCGGCGCAGGACCTGGCTGGGGGTCATGCCGAGCTGTCCGAACAGTTCGAGCTCGCGGTGATAAGTGAAACCGCCGCCCAGATCGGTTCCGGGGATCAGCAAGATCCCGCGTCGGTGCATCTCGCGCAGGGTCTCCATGATCTTGGCATAGGCGGCGATGTATTGCGCGCGCTGCTGCGGGGTATCGGTGCCGAACAGCGCCTGCTTCAATTGCCGCTGCTCGGACGGGGGCATGTGCGCGATATAGTCGAGCGCGCCGGGGTTGGGCTGCGCGTCGAGCGCGGTCAGGCCCAGTTCGTAGATCGCAATGGTCGGCTCGTGCGCGGTGCCGCGGGCAACCATCATGTCGAGCGTGGTGCGCACTTTGGGGCTGTTCAGGTCGATCGTATCGAACCGCCGCATCGCGGTGAAGCGGAACAGCGTGCGGGTATCCTCGCCCGGATTGAGCACCCAGCCCAGCATCAGCTGGTTGACGTGGGTAATCTCGTCAAACCCGGCCCCGATCATCGCATCGGCGCTGGAAAAGGCCGGGACGTGGCCCGCCACGCGCAAGCCCAGCCGGTGCGCTTCCTTGACCACGGCGGGGGCCCAGGCGGGATCCATCGAATTGTAGAGCTTGGCCTGATGATAGCCGCGCACCGCGCCCCAGCGCACCGCTTCGATCGCTTCGGCCTCGCTCGAAACCAGGGTACCGGTCTGCGAGCTGAACGGGCTCTTGCCCTCGACAAAGGCCGAGCGGGTGACCCGCGGCCCGGCCACTTCGCCGCGCACGATCCGCCCCACCAGCACGTCGAGCACCGCATTGTTGTTGCCCATGTCGCGCACCGAAGTGATCCCGGCGAGCACGTTCATCAAGGCATCTTCCTGGCCCAGATGCGCGTGCATTTCGTAGAGGCCGGGGACCAGCGTCCCGCCCTGGCCGTCGATTTCGGTCACGCCGGGCATGGCCTTGTCCTGGGCCGGCTGGATCGAAGTGATCCGGTTGGCCAGCATATAGACGTCGCTGGCACCGCTGCGCTCACCGCTGACGGGATCGAACACCCGCACGTTGCGGATCCGCACCAGCCCTTCGTACTTGTGTGCGCCCTCTTTCTGCAGCTGAGCAAAGCGGTCCGAGGCGAGCTTTTCGGCCAGCGCGCGCAAAGGCTCGTCGGCCATTTTCTCATAGCCCTTGCGGGCAACAATGAAGTTGGCGCTCGCCACCGCGAACAGCTCACCCTTGGTGTCGAGCGTGATGTAAGTTGGGTTGAGCGACAGGCCGGAGAGCTCGTAGGTGATCACTTCGATCTTGCCCTGCGGCCCGTCAAAGCTGCTGCGGTCGCGTTCGGTCAGTCTGGCGGTACCGGCCGGAGCTACCGAGAAGGAGCGGTCGTCATCGGCCAGCAGCGCTTTCGCCAGCATGCTGACATCCAGCGGTGAGCTGTTCTGGCCGATGTAGAAGCGCGGCGCATTGGCCCCGGCGATCCGTCCCGGTCCGGCCAGATCGCGCCATTCCGCGCCGCGCGGCGACCAGCGGAAGCTTTCGTTGACCGGATTGCCAAAGGTCGTGCGCCCGGTGATGGTCCATTGCAGCGGGAACCCGGCACCGTCGAGTTTCAGGCTCTCCTTCAGCGTCGGGCCGCGCCCGTTCTGCTTGTAATCATAGTCCACCGCGACGTTGCGGCCCTGGGTGTCGACGATGTAGTGGCCGATATCGCGGCTTTGGGTCAGCACGCGGTATTCGAACCGCTCGGCCAGGGCAGGAGTTGCCGCGAGCGCGGCGAGCGCAACGCCTGCCAGGATATGGGTCGGTTTCATCGGCTTGCTCCATCGGTTCGAATTGGGGTCAGCTTAGCGGTTCGTTTGATCCCGGCCAGCATGTTTTGACGGTCATCCTCGCAGGGCCAGCTGCACCAAAGCAGCACCCAGCGCCAGGACCAGCGCCACCCAGACCCGCGGCCCCATGTACACCGAGACTTCGCGCTGGGTCGGAAAGCTGAACGTGGTCGGGATGCCCAGCAGCTTGTAGGGGTGGACCTTGGCGAACAGCGGATTGGCGACCATCGCGATCAGATCGCGGCGGCTGCGATAGCGCATCAGGGCGAAGATCGACCAGCCGGGATCGGCCTCGACATTCCAGGCATCGACATAGGGCCCAACCTTGCGCCCGACCATCACCGGATGCCCGCCGCGCCCCAGCAGCGCCCTGACGAAAGGATCGGAATAGCGCCGCATCATCGTGCGGCCGGGAACCTGCTCGCCGGTGTCGGGATCGTTCACCATGCCGTCCTCGATCTTGACCAGATTGAGCATGACGAATTCCTTGCCGTCGTCGGCCTCAAGAAAGGCGCGCAGCACGGCAGGATCGTTGCCGCCGCCGTACTTGCTGTGCACTTCCTCGAAGAAGGCGTCGATCTCTGCCTTGGTGAGCGGTCCGCGCCAGCTGTCATACCACAGCCGGAACAGCACATAGAGCGCTACTGCGCTGCCCCAGATCCACCAGACTGCCATCGTCCACCCCCCGTTTCGTCTCGCCGCAAGGTGCCGCGCGCAATTGACCCATGTCAATGCCCGGCCTCGGGTTTGCTTACACCAATGTCAATTATTCGCGGTCCTGTGGAGAGGCGGCGCGTGTGACCCATGTGACTTTCATCGATGCCAGGGGCGAGGCCCGCACGGTCGAGGCACCGGCGGGAATGAGTGTCGCCGATGCCGCACTGGATAACCATGTCCCCGGGATCGAGGCCGATTGCGGCGGGTTTTGTGCCTGCGGCACCTGCCACGTCTATCTGGACGAGGACTGGCTGGCGAAAGTGCCCGCAGCGGATGAACTCGAAGCGGCGATGCTCGCCAGTCAGGTGATCGATCCGCGTCCCAACAGCCGGCTGGCCTGCCAGCTGAAGCTCTCGGGCGAGCTCGAGGGCATCGTCGTCCACACCCCCGAACGCCAGTATCTGTAAGAGGAGAGAGCCATGAACCTTGCCACCCCCATTGCCGCGCGGCCGAAGGAAGACTGGCGCGTCAGCATGAACCCCGACGACATCTACAAGAACCCGATGGCGATCGCCTGGACCTTCGATTACCTGCTTTCGGGCGACAAGGTCGAAGACCTCTACAAGCGCGCCAAGCAGGACCAGTGGGATTCGGACCAGTTGCTCAACTGGGATACCCCGGTCGATCCCTCAAAGCCGATGATCAACGATCGCAGCGACATCTATCACCGGATGCCATTCTTCGCGAAACTGTCGAAATCGCAGCAGGAAACCTTTACCGCGCACTCGACCGCGCAGCTGCTCTCGCAGTTCCTCCACGGCGAACAGGGCGCGCTGATGACCGCGGCCTGCGTGACCCATTCGGTCCCGGATTCGACCGCCAAGCTTTATGCCGCGACCCAGACCATGGACGAGGCCCGCCATGTCGAGGTCTATGCCAGGTACTGCGACAAGATCGCGATCGTCTATCCGATGTCGCCCTGGCTGAAGGCGCTGATCGACGCGACGCTGCAGAGCGACCGGTACGAGAAGGTCATGATCGGGATGAACATGATCGTCGAAGGCCTGGCCTTGGGCGCGTTCAACAACATGTACCGCACCACCCAGTGTGAGCTCTTGAAAGCGATCACTTTCAACGTGATGCGCGATGAAAGCCGCCACGTCTCGTTCGGGCATGCCTTCCTGGGCCCGGAAATCGCCAAGCTTCCCGAGGTTGAGCGCGAGGACCTGGCCGACTTCGCTTTCCAGGCGATCAATATTCTGGCCAATGGCACCCAGACCGGGACGCTCGCCAGCAAGGTCGATCCGGGCTTCATGGAAGTGCTCTACAACGCCAACATCGATCCCGAAGACTTCTTCAAGGGGATGGCAGAAGCGAAAGAGGCCGGGATCATGCAGGAACTGCCCCCCGGGCAGATCCACGCGATGAAAGACCTGATGCTGCCCGCGCTGGCCCGGGTCGGGCTGCTGACCCCGGCAGCACGCAAGAAGTACGAAGAGGCCGGGATCCCGATCTTCGACGATCCGCGCGTGCTCCACGCGATGGAAGGCGGCAACCCGATCGCTGCCTGAACCTGCCTGGGAGGTTGAGACCCTGCTGCCATGGCTTTGACCCACCCTGACGGAGCCGAGTTTGTTCTGTGGCGAGGCGCGAGGAGTGCGCGATGCTGTAGCATCGTAATCGACGAGCAACGCTGTCCACAGTGCAAACTCGGCCCGCCCATAGGGTTGCGTGGTGTAGTCCTGTGGACAGCGTTGCGGCCCTTGCAGGGGCAACCAGCCCCTGCCGCGCGCCGCGCCTTGCCACAGGACTACACCACGCAATCAGGGTGGATCAAAGCCATGGCAGCAGGGTCTGGGGGGCGGGGCCGGAAGTCCGGGGGCGGACTTCCGGCCCTTTGCTCGTTATTCGCAACACTGGACACTAATGGCGCAGAAATTTATGTTTTAAATGAATTAGATAAATGACGTTGTGCGATTAGGCTAACGACGCTATCACTAACAAATGCAGACAATTTCTCCCGCCGATATCCGGCGCCGAATCGAACGAGACAATCCCTGGTGGAAGGAAGGATTCCGCAGTCCGCAGGAATGGGCATTGCCGCGCCGCGCCTATTTTCGGTCATTCGCTCGCATGGCCCTGAACGAGCGCATCAAACGCGCGGCTGTGCTGTTGGGGCCGCGCAGGGTAGGCAAGACCGTCCTCATCAAGCAATTGGTGGCCGAGGCAATCGGGCTAGGCTTTGAACCAAGGGCAATTCTGTATGCGAGCATAGATACGCCCGTTTATGCGGGTATGCCGCTTGAGCAATTTCTGGAGGAGCTGCCCGATCCACATTCACGCGCACTCGTGATCTTCGACGAGATTCAGTATCTCAAAAACTGGGAAGTGCACTTGAAAGATGTGGTCGACAGCTATCCAAACCTGAAAATTGTCGCAAGTGGTTCAGCTGCAGCAGCACTGCGTCTGAAATCCCAGGAATCTGGCGCCGGTCGGTTTAGCGAATTCATGCTTCCGCCTTTGACTTTCCAGGAATTCCTTCAGTTCATTGGAAGGGAAGGCGATCTGATTCGATTGGACCAATCGAGTGAGAAGCCGGTCGAAGCTATCGATATCGATGCACTTAACGTGGCGTTCATTGACTACCTCAACTTTGGGGGGTTTCCGGAAGCCGTGCTCAACCCGGACATTCGAGAAGATCCTGAACAGTTTGTCAGAAATGACATCATCGACAAGGTCCTGCTGAAAGACCTTCCTGCACTATACGGCATCAATGACATTCAAGAGCTGAACAAGCTATTCTCGTTCTTGGCCTATAATGCGGGAAATGAAGCAAACCTTGAAGGAATTTCACGAGAGTGTGGCTTGGCCAAGCCAACTATCAAGAAGTATATTGAATATCTTGAGAGTGCATTCTTGATAATCAAGGTAACGACTGTTGACCAAAATTGCCGCTCGATGCAACGCGAACGAAATTTCAAGGTTTATCTAAACAACCCATCGATGCGGGCGGCGCTGTTTGGCCCAGTCAGCGATGGCGACGAGGCCTTGATTGGCAGACTTGCTGAATCCGCAATTTTTGCGCAGTGGCAGCATTCAACCAACGCGCGCCAACTTCGTTATGCTCGTTGGCGAGATGGCGAAGTGGATATGGTCTACCTCGACCGAGCACGCCAAAAACCGCACTGGGCGGTTGAGATAAAATGGAGCGATCGACCAAGGACCGATCCATCCATGTTGGGTAGCTTAAGGTTGTTGACGCAAACGAATTCGACGATTTCATCACTTAGGCTGACGAGCAAGACGATCCACTCGACGTTGAAAATCGGAGATATTCTGGCGCGATGGACTCCCACCGCGCTCTATTGCTTCATCGTCGGCCGCAACACGGCACATGAACGAGGCCTAGTACTCGACATGGAGATCGACGCGGCAGAGGATCTCTCGAACGACCAGCAGGAACTGTTTGCAGACCCACCTTCGGAATCCCCTTGATGCTATGCTCGTCAGCGCGCTCCCGCAATCGCCTTTTGTCGGCGCCGCTGCACCGATGAGCCAAGCCCGATCGCCTCGCGGTACTTGGCCACCGTGCGGCGGGCGAGGTCGAAGCCTTTTTCCTTGAGCAGATCGACCAGCGTATCGTCGCTGAGGATCGCCTTGGGGTCCTCTGCGTCGATCAGCGCCTTGATTGCCGCCTTGACCGCGCTGGCCGAAGCCCCGCCCTCGCCATCGACCGCGCCGACGCCCGAGGTGAAGAAGTACTTGAGCTCGAAAGTCCCGCGCTCGCAGGCCAGGTACTTGTTCGAAGTGACCCGGCTGACAGTCGATTCGTGCATTTCGATCGCCTCGGCCACCGCGCGCAGGGTCATGGGCCTGAGCTGCGAGACGCCGTGGCGGAAGAACTGGTCCTGCTGCTTCACAATCTCGCTGGCGACCTTGAGGATTGTCCTGGCGCGCTGGTCGAGCGCCTTGATCAGCCAGTTGGCATCGGCCAGCTTGTCCGACAGCCAGCCGCGCGCTTCCTTGTCGTCGAGGCTGCCTTTCATTTCGACATAGTAGCTGCGGTTGACGATCAGCCGCGGCAAGGTGGCCTGGTTGAGGCTCACGTCCCAGCCGCCATCGCTGCGCGCGGTGATCAGGATGTCGGGGGTCACCGGCTCGCCCCCGCCGCTGGCAAAGCGCAGGCCCGGCTTGGGGTCATAGCCGCGCAGTTCGGACAGCATGTCGGCAAAGTCTTCGTCGTCCACCCCGCACATTCGCTTGAGTCGGGGCAGCTCGCCCTTGCCGAGCAGTTCGAGGTTGTCGAGCAGGCGCGCCATGCAGGGGTCGTAGCGGTCGGCCTCCTTCGCTTGCAGTGCCAGGCATTCACCCAGGCTGCGCGCGCCGACCCCGGTGGGATCGAGCGTCTGGACCAGCGCCAGGGCCTGCTCGGCCTCATCGACATCGACCCCCAGTTCGGCTGCCACTTCGCGCAAGGGGACCGGCAGGTAGCCGGCCTCGTCAAGCTGGTCGGCGAGGTGCCGGGCGATGAAGGCCATGCGCGGATCGCGGGTCGCCGCGCCGATCTGCATGTGGAGGTGTTCGGCCAGCGTCGCCGCGCTAGCGGCGCGCTCGTCGATCCCGGGGCCGTCCTCGCCGCCACTGGCAAAGCGCAGTTCGGCCCCCCATTCGCCGTCCCCGGTATCGCGATCGAGGTCGAGCGCGCTGCGATCCACATCGAGCGGGCGGTCGTCCTCGGCCTTGCCTTCGCCGATCAGCTGATCGACCGGCGAGCTTTCCAGAGTGGTGCGGCGCGGCTCGGTCTCATCGACCACCGCCGCCTCGACCGGCACCCCATCGCCCAGTTCGAGCAAGGGATTGGCGTCGAGCGCATCGCCGATGAACGTCTCGATCTCAAGGTTCGACAGCGCCAGCAGCTTGATCGCCTGCTGCAGCTGGGGCGTCATCACCAGCGATTGCGATTGCCGTAAGTCGAGGCGGGGGCCGATTGCCATGTGCCTGATCCGCCTCAGCCAAGGCTGAGGCTGGCGCCACCCACCACCCCGCTCCCCCGGCCCAACCACCCACAGGGTACCATAAATGGGTGGTTGGGCCGGGGGAGCGGGATGGTGGGTGGCGCGAGGACATCCGCAGGATGGCCGATCAACGCAGTCATAACGTGAAGCCCTCTCCCAGGTAGAGGCGGCGCACGTTCTCGTCCTTGACCAGGTCCTCGGGGCTGCCTGCGAACAGCACTTGCCCGCCATAGATGATGCAGGCGCGGTCAACGATGTCGAGCGTTTCGCGCACGTTGTGATCGGTGATCAGGACCCCGATCCCGCGGGCCTTGAGGTCCTTCACCAGGTCGCGGATGTCGCTGATCGAGAGCGGGTCGATCCCCGCGAAAGGCTCGTCGAGCAGCATGATCGAAGGCTTGGCGGCCAGCGCCCGGGCAATTTCGCAGCGGCGGCGCTCGCCCCCCGACAGCGCCATGGCCGGGCTGGCGCGAAGGCGGGTGAGGCCGAATTCGCCCAGCAGCCGCTCCAGTTCCTCGGCGCGGGTGGCGGCGTCGGGTTCGACCAGTTCGAGCACGCAGGAAATGTTCTGCTCAACCGTCAGCCCGCGAAAGATCGAGGTTTCCTGCGGCAGGTAACCCAGCCCCAGGATCGCGCGGCGGTACATCGGCAGCTTGGTGACATCAACCTCGTCCATCAGGATCCGGCCCGAATCCGGCTTCACCAGCCCCATGATCGAGTAGAAGCAGGTTGTCTTGCCCGCGCCGTTGGGGCCCAGGAGACCCAGCACTTCGCCCTTGCCGACCGACAGCGAGATATCGGTCAGCACCGCGCGCTTGTCGTAAGACTTGGCAATCGACACCACTTCAAGCCCGCCTTGCGGGATCGGCTGGGACGCGCTGATGGTCGGGGCGGGATGGGTCTCGGTCGTGGTCATCACGGTAGGATTTAGGTCCTCGATTCCGTCTCGGCAAGCGTGCAAGCGGCAAACTGGCAGGTTTCTTGCACGGCCTGGTTTGTCAGGCCCTGCGCGTGAATGCTTAACGACCCTTGCCTGCACGGCCTTTCGGTGTTTTACTCGGTGCCGGGGATAGTGAGAGAGGGCTGGGCCATGGCAAAAGCATGGAACGAACCGGGGGCCGCTGCGCACAGGCAGGCAAAGGTGGTCGATTGGCGCAAGAAGATGAGCGACAACATCGCTTATGCACTGCTGGTCTATACCGCCTTGCAGATTTTTGTGACGATGGGCGCGCTCGACGGCAAGAGCGGATCGATGCTGCCCTATGTGGCGCTGATCATCCTGGTCGCCGGGATCATCCCGGCCTGCCGCTGGTTTGAGCGGCGCTGGAACCGGCTGAGCGATCTGCAGGCCGCCGATCCCGAATTTGCCAGCTATTTTCGCCGCGACCGGATCTGGCTGTGGGTGCTGGCGATCGGGCTGCCGTTCGTGGTCACTTTGATGTTCAAGGGATTGGCGCTGGCCTTCACCTGATTGCGCTTTCCCGTCAGGCTCCCTAGATCGGCGGCTTACCACCGCCGGAGTAACCCTTTTTCATGCTTAGCCCATCCGCCGCCCAGGATCGCGCCGCGGCGCTGATCGATTTTGCTCGCCGTGCCGGGGCGGACGCCGCCGACGCCGTCTATTCGGGCGAGGCCAGCGAGACCGTGCAGGTCCGCCTTGGCGCGCTGGAAGAGGTCGAGCGTTCCGAAAGCGAGCACCTGGGCCTGCGGGTCTTCGTCGGCAAAGGCTCGGCCTCGATCGGGTCGAGCGATCTTTCCGATGCGGCGCTCCAGGAATTGGCCAGCCGCGCCGTGGCCATGGCCCGCCTCGCGCCTGAAGACGCCTATGCCGGGCTTGCCCCCGAAGAGCGCCTCCTGCGCGCGGACTTGCCCGAACTGGACCTGACCGACAGCGCCGAGCCCGGCCCAGCAAGCTTGCGTGAACTGGCGCTGGCCGCCGAAGATGCCGCGCGCGCGGTGCCGGGGGTGACCAACAGCGAAGGCGCGGGCGCCAGCGCGGGTGCGCGTTCGCTCGCGCTGGTCACCAGCCACGGGTTTGCCGGGGCCTATGGCGGAACCAGCCGCCAGGTCAGCGCGACCATGATCGCGGGCGAGGGATCGGGCATGCAGCGCGACTATGCCTGGCGCGCCTCGCATCACCAGGCCGACCTGCCCGCGGCGGAAGAGATCGGCCAGCTGGCGGGCGAGCGCGCGGTGGCGCGGCTCGATCCCGGCCGGGTCAAGAGCGGTCCGATGCCGGTGGTCTTCGATCCGCGCGTCGGCGGCTCGCTGATCGCGCACCTGGCCGGCGCAATCAGCGGCAATGCGATCGCCCGGCGTGCCAGCTTTCTGCTGGACAAGGATCTGGCCCAGGTCTTCGCGAAAGGTATCGCAATCATCGACGATCCGCTGCGCCCGCGCGGGCCGAGCTCGCGCCCGTTCGATGGCGAAGGCTTGCCGGTGGCGCAGCGCAAGCTGGTCGAGGACGGCCGGCTCACCGGCTGGCTGATGGACAGCGCCGCCGCGCGGCAATTGGGCGGCGAGCCGACCGGCCACGCGGTGCGCGGCGCGGGCGGATCGCCCGGCGTCGGGGCCAGCAACCTCCATCTTGTGGCTGGCACGATGTCGGTGGCCGAACTGATCGCCGATATCGCCGAGGGCGTGCTGGTGACCGAACTGATCGGCCAGGGCGTGAATGGAGTAACCGGCGACTACAGCCGCGGCGCTTCGGGCTTCCGGATCGTCAAAGGCGCTATTGCCGGGCCGATTGCGGAGTTTACCGTGGCCGGGAACCTGCTCGACATGTTCGCGGCGCTGACCCCGGCGAACGACCTTGAATGGCACCGCAGCGTCAATGTGCCGACGATCCGGGTCGATGGCATGACCGTCGCGGGGGATTAGAAAAAATCCTCCCCGAGCAAGCTCGAGGAGGATTTTCACCTACTTCTGCGCTTCATACCGCGCGATGCATTCCAGCACGATCCGCTTGGCATCCTCGGCATCACCCCATTTGCCGATCCGCACCCACTTTTCGGGTTCAAGGTCTTTGTAGTGGGTAAAAAAGTGCTCGATCTGGGCGAGCACGATCGAGGGCAGGTCCTTCTGCTCGCCGATGTCCGAATAGTACGGGAAGGTCGAATCGACCGGCACGCAGATCAGCTTTTCGTCGCCGCCGTGTTCGTCTTCCAGGTTCAGCACCCCGACCGGGCGGGCGCGTACCACGCAGCCCGGCACGAACGGCGAACGCGCGATCACCAGCGCGTCAAGCGGGTCGCCGTCGTCGGACAGGGTGTGCGGGATAAAGCCGTAATTGGCCGGATAGCGCATCGGCGTGTGCAGGATCCGGTCAACGAACAGCGCCCCCGATTCCTTGTCGAATTCGTACTTCACCGGCTCGCCGCCGACGGGCACTTCGATGATCACGTTGAGGCTCTCGGGCGGGTTGTCGCCCACGGGGATTTTTTCAATACGCATGGCGGACCCTTTAGGCCGCTTCATGCTGCACCGCAACAACGACCTTGGCAGCAGGCGTGGAGTCTGATGATGCTTCCAGGGCGCACAAAGCCCCTCCCCACAGGGGAGGGGGGCTATCCGCGTCAACCTCAAATCATCACGCTCTGCGCTCTCACTACTACTTCGCCGTGGGCATCGGCCGACTGGGCATGAGCAACTGGTCCAGCCCGGTCGGCGCGGTCTCCGGTGCGGCGCGTTCCAGCCAGGGCCAGCGCGCCATGGCGCAAGATTCGACCGCACCCTTTTCGACCAAGGCCAAACAGGCTAGGGCCCAGCGCCATGAGCACACCGCAAGCCATTCCCAAAGCGATCCGGGGAACCCAGGACATTTTCGGTCCCGATGCCGAGGCTTTCGCGCATGTCGTCGAGACCTTCGAGCGCGTGCGCAAGCTCTACCGCTTTCGCCGGATCGAAATGCCGGTGTTCGAAAAGACCGAGGTGTTCTCGCGCAGCATTGGCGAGACCACCGATGTGGTTTCGAAGGAAATGTACAGCTTCGAGGATCGCGGCGGCGAAAGCCTGACGCTGCGGCCGGAGTTTACCGCCGGGATTTGCCGCGCCTACCTCACCAACGGCTGGCAGCAGCACGCGCCCTTGAAGGTTGCGACGCACGGGCCGCTGTTCCGCTACGAGCGCCCGCAAAAGGGCCGCTACCGCCAGTTCCACCAGCTTGACGCCGAGATCCTGGGCGCGGGCGAGCCGCAGGCCGATGTCGAGTTGTTGGTGCTGGCCGACCAGTTGCTCAAGGAACTGGGCATTTCGGACGGCGTGACCCTGATGCTCAACACGCTGGGCGATGCCGAGAGCCGCGATGCCTGGCGCGCCGCGCTGGTCGAATACTTCCGCGCGGTTCGGGCTGAGCTTTCGGAAGACTCGCAGGACCGGCTGGAGCGCAATCCCTTGCGGATCCTCGACAGCAAGGACCCGCGCGACAAGGCCTACGTGGCCGATGCCCCGAAGATCGACGACTTTCTGTCGGGCGAAGCGCAGGACTTCTTCGGTAAGGTCACTTCGGGGCTGGATGCCGCCGGCGTCGCCTGGACCCGCGCGCCTTCATTGGTCCGCGGGCTCGACTATTACCGCCACACCGCCTTCGAATTCGTCACCGACCGGTTGGGTGCGCAAGGCACCGTGCTCGGCGGCGGGCGCTATGACGGGCTGATGGAGAGTTTAGGCGGGCCGTTTACGCCTGCGGTTGGGTGGGCTGCGGGGATCGAGCGATTGGCGATGCTTGTTGGGGAAGTTCCTCGTGAACCGCTTATCGCCGTTATTCCCGACAATCCATCGCTTGAAGGTGAGGCAATTAACGTTGCTTATCGGCTTCGAAAGGAGGGCTTTGCTGCGACTATCGCCTATAAGGGAAATGCGAAGCGGCATGCTGAGGTGGCGCGCAAACACGGTGCGGACGCGGCCCTTTATGTCCGAGCAGACAGACCAATAGCAGACGAATATGGCACTGCTCCACGTTACCACCTGACTCAGCTTAGGCCGGACCCTGACCGCAAGTTCGTGGCCAGAGTGCTGAAAGCGATCGGGCCTGGACTGGGCGGAATCAGCGGTGGATTTGACTTCGAGTGAGCGTGAGGGCCCCACACCTTACCCGTCACCCTGAACTTGTTTCAGGGTCCATTTCTCCCCGCAGCCCAAAGCTCTGTGGGGCAGCAAGGCCCCGCCGTTTCGGCCCCTCCGCCACCTCCGGGCTAACCGCACGATGGACCCTGAAACAAGTTCAGGGTGACGAACGGTGCTTTGAAGGTCTTTCTTATAGCCCTTCCCCGCTGGGGAAGGGTTGGGATGGGGGTTCCACGCCAGCATTGAGCCCCCACCCCCAGCCCCTCCCCGCTGGGGAGGGGGGCAAGGAGCTGTCATGGCGGTAAGCGACGCCCGCCTCCACCAGATCGCAGCCCGCTTCGCCGAGATCGAGGCGCGGCTGGCGTCCGGCACGCTTGAGGGCAAGGAGTTCATCGCCGCCAGCCGCGACTATTCCGAGTTGGAGCCGGTGGCCAAGGTGGCGGGGCTGGTCGAGGCAATGCGCTGCGAACTGGCGGCGCTGGCGGCGATGGCCGAGCTCGACGATCCCGAAATGCGCGACATGGCCGAGGAGGAGAGCCGCGTCCTCAAGGTCGAACTGGCCGAGGCCGAACACCAGTTGGCCGTGGCCATGCTGCCCCGCGACTCTGCCGACAGCCGCTCGGCGATGCTTGAAGTGCGCGCCGGGACCGGGGGCGATGAGGCCGCGCTGTTCGCCGCCGATCTCCTGCGGATGTACGAACGCTTCGCCGCCGAGCAGGGCTGGCGGTTCGAAATGGTCAGCGCCAACGCCTCTGACATTGGCGGGTTCAAGGAAGCCGTGGCCGAAATCAACGGCAACGGCGTCTTCGCCAAGCTGAAGTTCGAAAGCGGCGTCCACCGGGTTCAGCGGGTGCCGGTGACCGAAAGCGGCGGGCGGATCCACACCTCTGCGGCGACCGTCGCGGTGCTGCCCGAACCCGACGAGGTTGACGTCCAGATCGAGGACAAGGATCTCAAGATCGATGTCTACCGGGCCTCGGGCGCGGGCGGCCAGCACGTCAACACCACCGATTCGGCGGTGCGGATCACCCACCTGCCGACGGGGACCGTGGTCACCTGCCAGGACGGCCGCAGCCAGCACAAGAACAAGGCCCAGGCGATGCAGGTCCTGCGCGCCCGTCTGTTTGAGGCCCAGCGCGACGCGGCGCAAGGCGAGGAAGCCGCGGCGCGCAAGGCGATGGTTGGTTCGGGCGACCGCAGCGAACGGATCCGCACTTACAACTTCCCGCAAGGCCGGGTCACCGACCACCGCATCAACCTGACCTTGCACCGCCTGACCGAAGTGCTCGAAGGGCCGGGGCTGGGCGAACTGGTCGATGCGCTGATTGCCGAGGACCAGGCCAAGCGGCTGGCGGCTTTGGGTGAGTAAGCACCCCCACCCCCAGCCGTTCGTGTCGAGCGAAGTCGAGACACCGCGCGCAAGGTGTCTCGACTTCGCTCGACACGAACGGATCTGGTTGTGATGACCGTCAACCAGGCGATCCGCGCCGCAACCGAGCGTCTGGGCGCGCGGACTGACAATGCCCGGCACGATGCCGAGCTGCTGATGGCGCATGCGCTGGGGTGCAGCCGTTCGGACCTGTTCCTGCGCCGGATGCACGATCCCGTGCCGCCGCTGTTTGCCGAACTGGTCGAACGCCGCGCGGCGCACGAACCGGTCGCCTATATCCTGGGCTTGGCCGAATTCTGGGGGCTGGAGCTTGAAATCTCGCCCGCGGTGCTGGTCCCGCGCCCGGATTCGGAAACGCTGATCGAAGCTGCCAGCAAGGCGCTGGCCAGCCGTCCGCCGGCGCGGGTGCTTGACCTGGGCACCGGCTCGGGCTGCCTGCTGCTTGCCGCGCTCAGCGAATGGCCCGAGGCGGCGGGGATCGGGATCGACCGCTCGCCCGAAGCACTGGGACTGGCGACCAGCAATGCCCGCCGCCATGTCGCGATCGGCCGGGCCGAACTGCTGCTGCGCGATTGGTCGCGCCCCGGCTGGGCGAGCGATCTGGGACGCTTCGACCTGATCCTGGCCAACCCTCCCTACATAGAGGATGCCGCCGAGCTGGACCGGACGGTGTGCGATCACGAACCGGCGGGCGCGCTATTTGCGGGGCCCGATGGCCTTGATGATTACAAGCTGCTGCTACCGCAATTGACCGCGCTGATGGCACCAGACGCCGTGGCCTTGATCGAGATCGGCTATGCCCAGGCCGAAGCGGTGGGCGCCATCGCCGAGGCCGCCGGGTTCGCCGTAACGCTCCACCGCGACCTCGCCGATCGCCCCCGCGCACTCGAGCTCAAGATTTCGCTTGGCAAGCCGGGCGCGGACGCCTAAATCGCAAGGCAGGCCAGCGCCGGTCCGCTCGTTGCGGGACCCGTCGGCTTACTCCAACATTTGCATTCGCCCGGCTGCAACTGCCGCGCTTAGTCAGCAGATGTCGGAACCACGGTGCGCAAGTGGCGCCCGTGGGACAGGGTCACGCGGCCAGACAGCCGGAACTCCGGCAAGGTCGACGGTAATTGGGAACGGTACCCCTTGAACAACAATCGCGGTAACAACAACAACCGTCGGCGCGGCCGCGGTAATCGTCCGAACAACGGCGGCGGCCAGCAGGTCAACCGGATCGACAGCCGGGCGCGCGGCAATGCGCCCCAGCTGCTCGAAAAGTACCGCAAACTGGCGCACGATGCCCACCTCAACGGGGACCGGGTCCAGGCCGAATACTACCTGCAGTTCGCCGACCACTATTTCCGTGTGCTGGCCGATGCCCGCACCCGCCAGGAAGAACAGCGCCGCCCGCGCGACGAGCGTTGGGAAGGCGGCAACGAGGAAAGCGACGAGTCCGAGGAATTCTCGGGCGGCAACAGCGATTTCCCGAGCTTCGAGCAGCCCCAGTTCACTCGCCCCCAGCGCGACCAGCGCCCGCAGCGCGATGAGCGTGACGAGCGCGACGAGGACTCGGCGCGCGAGGATGACGAGGGTGAGCGTGAAGCCGCGCAGGCTCAGGATGAGCGGGACGATAGTCAGCCCAATCCTTATGAACCCACGGCCAATCCTTTCGTGCGCGAAGGCCGTACCCGCGGGCTGCGTCCGCGCCGCGAACGCGTCCTTCGACACGCTCAGGATGATCGGACTGGTGGTCGTGAAGACGAGGCCGATGCCGCATTCCCCGGGCTCGACCCGTCCTCGCTGCCCCCGGCAATCTCGGCCAGCCGCGACGATGGCGATGCCGAAGAAGCGCCCAAGCCGCGCCGCGGTCGTCCGGCCAAGCGCAAGCCTTCGGCTGACGAAGCTGGCGGCGAAGCGCTCGAATCGGTTGGCTAGGGAACAACCTCCGATCCCATAACTCCGTTCGTCCTGAGCTTGTCGAAGGACTGCCTTTCTTCTTTGCAACGCTGCGAAAGTGAAGGACAGTGCTTCGACAGGCTCAGCACGAACGGGTTTTCGATTTGAAGCATCGATTTGGCACTGCGGGCGCAATGATGCTCGCACACCCTTGCAAGGTGGCGCTGTTGCTCGGCCTCGTCTCGGCGCTGGGTTTCGAGCCTGTGGCGCTGTGGCCGCTGGGCCTGCTGGCGCTGGCGGGCCTGCTCGCGCTGGTGGTCGCTGCCCCCAGCCGCAAGGCCGCGTTCATGCTCGGCTGGAGCTTTGGCTTCGGCCAGTTCGCGCTGGGGCTCAACTGGATCGTCGATGCCTTCGGCTATCAGGCGGCGATGCCGGCCTGGCTGGGCTGGATCGGGGAGCTGGGCCTGTCAGCCTACCTGGCAATCTATCCGGCACTGGCCCTGCTGACCGCCTGGCACTTTCGCGCGCGCTTGGCCGCGCTGGTCCCGGCCCTGGCTGCGAGCTGGATCGTCACCGAATGGCTGCGCGGCTGGGTCTTCACCGGCTTTCCCTGGAACCCGCTGGGCTCGGTCCTGCTGGGTCCGTTCGACGCGGTCGGCGCAGCGCGGCTGTTGCCGTGGCTGGGAACCTATGCGCTGTCGGGGCTGGCCGCGCTGTTTGCCGGGCTGTGGTATGCCGGGCTGACCCGGTTCCGCGGCGACCGGCGGGTGCTGGCGCTGCTGGCTGTGCCAATCGCGGTGCAATTCTGGCCGTACAGCGCGCCGCTTCCCGCCAAATCCGCAGGCGTCCCCTATGTTCTGGTCCAGCCCAATATCCCGCAGGAACAGCTCAACGATCCGGCCTATTTCGACACCAATTTCACCCGGCTTTCGCAAGCGATCCCCCCGCCGCGCCCAGGCGATGCCGCGCTGGTGCTGTGGCCCGAATCCGGCGTGCCCGACTATCTGCGCGATGGCTATCCGGCGCATTACTACCAGGATACCTATGCCGCCGATCCGGCCCAGGCGCGCGCGCGGCTCGCCCGGATGCTGGGGCCGGAACGCCTGCTGCTGAGCGGTACGGTCGATCTTGAGATCCGGGGCGGCAAGGCCGTCGGCGCGCGCAATGCCGTCACTGCAATCGACGGGCAGGGCACAATCCGCGCCTCCTATGCCAAGGCGCATCTGGTGCCGTTTGGCGAATATGTGCCGATGCGCGAAGTGCTGGAGCCGCTGGGACTGGCGCGGTTCGTGCCGGGCTCGATTGAGTTTTGGCCGGGGTCGGGGGTGCGAACAACCCAGCTGGGCCGGTTCGGCAAGGCCGGGATCGGGATCTGCTATGAGATCATCTTCCCCGGTGCCGTGGCCGACCGCAAGGACCGGCCCGATTACCTGTTCAACCCCTCCAACGACGGTTGGTACGGCAGCTGGGGGCAGCCGCAGTTCTTTGCCCAGGCGCGGCTGCGCGCGATCGAGGAAGGGCTGCCGGTGCTGCGCTCGACCACCACCGGGATCAGCGGGGTGATCGCTGCCGATGGCCGGGTGATCCAGTCGGCCCCCTACAAGGCCGCGGGCGTGATGCTGGGCCGGATTCCGCCGCCCGCGCCGCCCACGCTGTTTGCCCGCCATGGCAATGTGCTGTCACTCGGCTGGGCGCTGCTGCTGTTCGCCGTTTCGCTGGTTGCACTGCGGCTGCGGCGGCGTTAGAGCGGTGACATAAAGCTTCCTTTATATGGGATCTCCAATGCGCAGCGACTACCTGTTCACTTCCGAATCTGTTTCCGAAGGCCATCCCGACAAGGTTGCCGACCAGATCTCGGATTCGATCGTCGATCTGTTCCTGTCGAAAGACCCCGAAGCGCGGATCGCCTGCGAAACGCTGACCACCACCCAGCTGGTGGTCCTGGCCGGCGAAATCCGCTGCAAGGGCGTGTTCGAGAACGGCGAATGGGCTGCGGGCGCCCAGGAAGAGATCGAGGCCACCGTCCGCAAGACCGTGCGCGAGATCGGGTATGAGCAGGATGGCTTCCACTGGGAGCAGTTCGAATTCATCAACCGCCTGCACGGCCAGTCGGCGCATATCGCGCAAGGCGTCGATGCGTCGGACAACAAGGATGAAGGCGCGGGCGACCAGGGGATCATGTTCGGTTACGCCACCGACGAAACCCCCGACCTGATGCCCGCGACGCTCTATTACAGCCACAAGATCCTGGAGCGGATGGCCGCCGACCGCCATTCGGGCGCGGCCCCGTTCCTTGAGCCCGACGCCAAGAGCCAGGTCACGCTGCGTTACGAAGGCAGCCTGCCGGTTGCCGCGACCGCGGTGGTGGTCTCCACCCAGCACGCCTCCGGCTATGACGAGGGCGACAAGGAGGCCGAGCTTCACGCCTATGTGAAGCGGATCGTCGCCGAAGTGATCCCGCCGGTGCTGCTGCGCGAGACCAGGTATTACATCAACCCGACCGGCAGCTTCGAAATCGGCGGGCCGGATGGCGACGCAGGCCTGACCGGGCGCAAGATCATCGTCGATACCTATGGCGGCGCGGCCCCGCACGGCGGCGGCGCGTTTTCGGGCAAGGACCCGACCAAGGTCGACCGCTCGGCCGCCTACATTACCCGCTACCTCGCCAAGAACGTGGTCGCGGCGGGCCTCGCCACGCGCTGCACGATCCAGATCGCCTATGCGATCGGCGTGTCCGAACCGCTGTCGCTCTATGTCGATACCCACGGCACCAGCACGGTAGGCGAAGACGCAATCGAGGCCGCGATCCTCTCGCTGCCCAGGCTGGGCGGGCTGACCCCGCGCGCGATCCGCACGCACCTGGGCCTTAACAAGCCGATCTACCGCCCGACCGCCGCCTATGGCCACTTCGGGCGCAAGCCGCACGGCGATTTCTTCCCGTGGGAAAGGCTCGATCTGGTCGAGGATCTGAAGGCGGCGCTAGAAGGTTAACCGCACTTCGAAAAGCCGCAGCTCAGGCACTTGTTGCAGCCCTCTTCGCGGATCATCCCTGGCAGGCCGCATTGCGGGCAGCACGGGCCCATGAGCGGTGCCCCCTGCTCGACACCGGTCACCGGATCGAGCGCCAGCGGCAGGTCGATCTGGCCCGGGGCGAACCGGCTCAGGTGGGTCTCGATGATATCGCCGATTGCCGCCAGCAGCGAAGGAACATAGCGCCCGTTGGTCCAGGCCCCGCCGCGCGGATCGAACACCGCCTTGAGTTCCTCGGCCACGAAATCGATTTCCCCGCCGCGCCGGAACACCGCCGAGATCATCCGCGTCAGCCCCAGACTCCAGGCATAATGGTCCATGTTCTTGGAATTGATGAACACTTCGAACGGGCGCAATTCGCCGTCGATCTCGGCATTGTTGATGGTCACATAGAGCGCATGCGCGCTGGCCGGCCAGCGCAGCTTGTAGGTGGTGCCCTGCAGCACCGGATCGCGCGGAGCCGGCCCGGTCGATGGGAGGGCAGGGACGGCTGGCCTGGCAGGAGAATCGATCGAGAGCACCGATCCGGTCACTGCATTGGGGCGATAGGTGGTCATTCCCTTGCAGCCCTGGCGGTAGCCCTCGCGGTAGATGTCGCAAAACGACCCGAAGGCGATGTCCTCGGGGCAGTTTACAGTCTTGGAGATTGAACTGTCGATCAGCCGCTGCGCCGCCGCCTGCATTGCGACATGATCGATCGGGCTGAGGGTCTGGGCGCTGACGAACAGGTCCTCGGGAAGCGGGCGATCGCCATGCAATTGCCGCCACTGGCGCAGCGCATGGTCCTCGACCTCCTCGGTCCGCGTGCTCCCGTCGCTCTGCAGGATCCGACGGGTATAGCGATAGGCGAAGACCGGCTCGATCCCTGACGAGACATTGCCGGCCAGCAAAGATGTTGTCCCGGTCGGGGCGATCGAAGTGAGGCAGCCGTTGCGCAGGCCGTTCCGGGCGATCAGCGCGCGGGTTTCCTCGTCGAGCGCCAGCAGTCCCGGCCGGTCGAGAATGACCGGATCGTAGGCCGGAAACGGCCCTTTCTCCTGCGCGAGCATGGCCGAGGCGCGATAGGCGGCTTGACGGATCACGCGAAGCCATTGCTCCATGCGCGCCACCGCAGGCTCGCTGCCATAGGCCAGGCCGCAAAACAGCAGAGCATCGGCGAGACCGGTGATTCCAAGCCCGATCCGACGCTTGGCCCGGGCTTCGGCCTCCTGCTCGACCAACGGATAACCGCTGATATCGATGACATTGTCGAGCAGTCGCACGGCCAGGGCGGTGACTTCGTCAAGCCGGGCCAAGTCGATTGCTGCATCGGGAGCAAAAGGTCGGCTGACCAGCGCGGCCAGATTGATCGAACCCAGCAGGCAGGCACCATAGGGCGGCAGCATCTGCTCGCCGCAGGGGTTCGATGCACTGATTGTTTCGCAGTAAGCCAGGTTGTTGGCCGCGTTGACCCGATCGACGAAGATCACGCCCGGCTCGGCATATTCATAGGTTGCGCGCATCAGCCGGTCCCACAGCTCCTGCGCCGGGATCGTGCGGTAGGTCTCGCCGGCAAAGGCCAGATCCCAGTCGGCTCCTTCCTCCAGTGCCGCCATGAAGGCATCGGGGACCAGCACCGACAGGTTGAAATTGCGCAGCCGCGCCGGATCGCGCTTGGCCTCTATGAAGTCGAGCACATCGGGATGATCGATCCTGAGGCACCCCATCATTGCGCCGCGCCGGGCCCCGGCAGACTGTACCGTGCGGCACATCGCGTCCCAGCAATCCATGAACGAAAGCGGCCCTGAGGCATCGGCCCCGACACCCTTTACGGTCGCGCCCTTGGGCCGGATGGTCGAGAAGTCCATGCCCACTCCGCCGCCTTGCTGCATGGTCAGCGCGGCTTCGGTCAGGTGGTGGAAAATCCCGCCGAGGTCGTCCGGGATCGTGCCCATGACGAAGCAGTTGAACAGCGTTACCGCGCGTCCGGTTCCGGTGCCGGCGAGGATCCGACCGGCCGGGATGAATTCCAGCGATTCGATCGCACGGGCGAAGCGCGGTTCCCATTCCTTGCGCAGGGCCGGCTTTTCGTTGGCGGCAACGGCCTTGGCGACACGCGTCGCAGTGTCGGAAAAGTCGGCATCGCCGCCACCTTCGGGTGGATCGAACCGATACTTGGCGTTCCAGATTTCCTCGGCAATAGCGACTTCAAGCGGCATGGCAACCTCGCTGGATCTCTGCGCGGTTTAGGCCCCTCGCCTGCTCCGGAATTGATATTTGTCAACCAAAGTCAGTGTTCCACAGCTATTTGCGAAAGTCGGCCGTCACCACTCCGGTCGCCGCCAGTTCCGCTTCGTGCGTCGCTTCGCGCCAGTTCTCGGCCAGCGCTGCTGCTTCCCACTCCAGCATTGCCGGGTGGGCCAGAACGTGGTCGGCCCAGGCCTGACCTTGCCCGACATCGAGGCCATAGGTGCGAATCCGGAAGGCCACTGGCGCATAGAAAGCATCGGCGGCTGAAAACTCCGCACCGGCCAGCCACGGTCCTTCGAATCTGGCCAGACCAGTCTCGAAAATCTCGCGCACCCGCGCGACATTGCGTATTAGCCCCTCGCTCATCGGCCTGGGGGTGACGCGCACACCGACATTCATGGTGCAATCATTGCGCAAATGCCCGAAGCCGCCGTGCATTTCGCAGACCGCGCCCTGGGCGAAGATCCGCGCTTCCTCATCGGTGGGCCACACGCCCGGATGCCGTTCGGCCAGGTAGAGCGCAATCCCCAGCGAATCCGGGATCTTGCGCGCTCCGTCGATCAGCAGCGGGACCTGCCCGGTCGGAGAGAACTTGCGGAAGAGCTCGTAATTGTCGGGCCTGGTGAAGGGTTCAAGGCGTTCCGCGAACGGAATTCCCAGCACTTTCATCAGCAGCCAGGGGCGCAGCGACCAGCTGGAATAGTTCCGGTTGGCCGTGATCAGGGTGTAGCTCACATTAGTCTCCCAACGTGCCGACGAGGCCGCTTACGGCCTCGACGAATTCCTCGCGGAAGTCCTGGACCACGCCCTTGGCGCTGCGGACCTGATCGACCAAACCAACCCCCTGGCCGACGAAATAGCTGACCAGGTCGCGTGCCTGCTCGTTGCCGTTCACCACCGCGTTCTCGATCCGGCGGAAGGCCGGTTCGCTGACCATGCCCATCAGGGGCATCGGCAGTGCGCCGGGGCCATCGGGGGCGTCCCAGGCTTCGTGCCAGGCGGTCTTGAGCTGGCGCGCGGGCTTGCCGGTGCGGCTGCGGCTGCGCACCGTATCGCGGCTGCGCGCGGCGACCATCTTTTCGCGGAAGGCCTCGCTGGTTTCGGCCTCGGGAGTGGCGAGCCAGACCGAGCCGGTCCAGGCCCCTTGCGCGCCTGCCGCCATCATCCCCGCCATCTGCGCCCCGGTCATGATCCCGCCGGCGGCGAGCACCGGGATGTCATAGCCGCCGCCCTTGAGCGCGCGGACCACTTCGGGGACCAGCACCAGGGTTGAAACCTCGCCGCAGTGTCCGCCTGCTTCGGTCCCTTGCGCGACCACGATATCGACCCCTGCCGCGGCCTGACGCAGCGCATGCTCCTTGGCACCGACCAATGCCGCCACCGGCACCCCGCGCTTCTTGCCTTCCTCGATCATTCGGGGCGGGGCGATCCCCAGCGCATTGGCGATCAGCCGGATCGGGTGGCGAAAGGCCACTTCCATCTGGGCATAGCCATTCTCGGGCGTGATTCCGGCGCGGCCTTCGTAGCGGACCACTTCCTCAGGCGCGACCTCCACCCCATATTGTCCCAGCAAGTCCGCGGTGAACTTGCGGTGCTCGTCCGAAATCGCGGCGGCGCGCTGTTCGTTGCTGGCAAAGTCGGCCACGCGCGGATCGACAATCTCGGGCACCAGCACATCGACCCCGTAGGGCGCGCCGTCGATATGGGCATCGATCCAGGCCAGCTCTTCTTCCAGCTGGTCGGGGGTAAAGCGGGTCGCTCCCAGCACCCCGAACCCGCCGGCCTTGCTGACCGCGACCACCACGTCGCGGCAGTGGCTGAAAGCAAACAGCGGGAATTCGCAGCCGGTCAGGCGGCAGACCTTATTGTCCATCGGGGCAAGACTCCTTTGCCGCTGAGCCTAACGCCTGGAGGGTGGCTGGCAAGCCTTGCTGCACCCTTTGTGCGGGCCTAGGCTGGGGCAATGGCTGAAACCCCCGCCCGAACTCGCTATTCCGCCGCCGCAATTGTGCTGCACTGGGCGCTGGCCCTGCTGCTGGCGTTCCAGCTTGGGCTGGGCTGGCGGCTGGAGGACCTGCCCAAGGGCGTGGCGCAGTTCACCGCGTTCCAGCTCCACAAGTCGGTCGGGATCCTGATCCTGCTGCTTTCGCTGGCGCGGCTGGCGGTTCGGCTGGTCAAGCCGCGCCCGGTGCCAGTGCAGGACAAGCCCGCAGCGATGCTGCTGGCGAAGACGGTTCACGTGCTGCTTTACGTGGCAATGATCGGCGGGCCGCTGGCGGGCTGGGTGCTGGTTTCGACCGGCAAGGTGCGCTTGCAGACCATGCTGTTCGGCACTGTGCCCTGGCCCGACCTGCCGCTGGGAGCGGGCTGGCACGAACCGGCTGTTGTCCTGCATGGTGTGCTGGCCTGGCTGCTGGTGGGCCTGATCGCGCTGCATGTCGCGGGCGCGCTGCGCCACCATTGGCTGCGCGGCGACTTCCTGGGGCGGATGCTGCCCGGTCCTGGCTGGAGTGTGGGACTGGCGCTCGCGGGCCTCGCCGCGGCCCATGCTACCAGCACGTTCTGGACCTTCGCCGGGCCTGCAACGGTTGTGCCCGCCCCGGCCCCGCAGATCGCTTCGCCAATGCCGAGCCCCCGCCCCAGCAGCGAGACACCCAGCCCAACGCCAAGTCCCAGCGAGACCGCCAGCCCCGCGCCCGAACAGGCCAGCAAATGGCTGCTCCAAGGCGGCGGGCGGCTGACCTTCCAGGCGGCCTATGCGGGTACGCCGGTGAGTGGCTCGTTCGGCAAGTGGGACGCCGATATTGTGTTCAGTCCGGGCGATCTTGCGAACTCGCGGATCAGGGTCACGGTCGATCTCGCCTCGGTCAATACCGCCGATGGCGAACGCGACGAGATGCTGCGCAGCGACAGCTTTTTCGCCGCCGCTACCCACCCGCGCGCCATTTTCACCGCCAGCCGCTTCACCGCGAAGGGCGGAGGGCGCTATGTGGCGCAGGGCACCTTGTCGCTCCACGGCCAGCAGCGCCCGCTGGCGCTGAGCTTTGACCTCAAGATCGACGGCGATCAGGCCAGCGCGTCAGGCTCGGCCCGGCTGAACCGGCTCAGCTACGGTGTCGGCAGCGGCGAATGGGCCAGTACCGATCCGATTGCCGACGGCGTGACGATCGCGTTCCGGCTGAAAGCCCGCCGCGCGCGCTGACTAACGCGGCAGGGTAATCGGCCCGCCCAGCTCGATTGCCTTGATATAGCCCGGCCGCGCTTTCAGCGAAGCGAGATAGCGCGACAGGTTGGGGCGCGGCGCGACCTGGCCCAGCGTGTCGGCATGCTCGAGCAGGTATTCGAGGTTGATATCGGCCCCGGTGAACGTGTCACCGCAGAGGTACGCTTTGCCTTCCAGCTGGCTTTCAACCCAGTCGAGCTGCTTCTTCAGCTCGGCATCCATCCAGGCCAGCGCGCCATCGGGCAGGCCAAGCCGGGGCCCAAGCAGCCGCATCAGCATCGGCATGCCCAAAGTCCCTTCGGCAAAGTGCAGCCATTCCAAGTATTCGGCGCGGCCGCTATCGGCGGGCAGCAGCTTGCCGCCGCCGTGGCGGTCCACGATGTATTCGATGATCGCCGAACTTTCGACCATCACCCGGCCATCGACTTCGACCGCCGGGGCCTTGCCCAAGGGGTGGACATCGTAAAGCGAGGGCGGCGAACGGAAATCGGCGCCGCGGACATGCTGGACCAGATCGTAAGGCAGCCCCAGCTCTTCCATCAGCCAGATGATCCGGGTCGAGCGCGAGATTTGCAGGTGGTGGACACGGATCGTCATGGGGGTCTTGCTCCTTGGGTGGTCAGGCGCGGGCGCGCAGGGTGGGCCAGGCCCGAGTGAGGCCGACCGCGTGGACCAGACCATAGGCCAGAACGATCAGCGATGACCAGAGCGCAAAGGCATCGACCAGTTCCGGGCGCCAAAGCACCAGCGGGATCAGGATCAGCCCGCGCAGCAGGTAGACCGCAGTGATCCCCGCCAAGCAGAATGTCGGCAGCGGCAGCCGCACAATCCGGCCCGCGCCCGACAGCGCATAGGCTCCCCACAGCGCCAGCACCGCGGCGATGGCCAGGGTCAGCAATGTCGGCAGCCACTCACCGCGTTCTGCGGCCTGGGCCACGCCTTCGCCTGCCCCGAAGAACCGGTACCAGGCAGGGCCGCCCAGAATGCAGCCAATGTGCAGCGCAGAGGCCGCGAACGACAGCCAGGCTCCGGCCACCAGCCAGGGGGTGCCGGGGCTGGCCGCAATTCTACGCAACGTAATGCGCGGTGGTGCGCGCGGCGACCTCTTCAGCGCTGACGCCGGGGGCCAGCTCGATCAGCCTGAACGGGCTGTGGTGGTCCGGCCGGTGGAACACCGCCAGATCGGTGATCACCATGTCGACCACGTTGCGCCCCGTAAGCGGCAGGGTGCAGGCGGGGATGAATTTCGGGCTGCCATCCTTGGCGCAGTGTTCCATCACCACGATGATCTTCTTGACCCCCGCGACCAGGTCCATCGCCCCGCCCATGCCCTTGATCATCTTGCCCGGCACCATCCAGTTGGCGATGTCGCCGTTCTCGGCCACTTCCATCGCGCCCAGCACGGTCAGGTCGATCTTGCCGCCGCGGATCATCGCAAAGCTGGTCGCGCTGTCGAAATAGGCCGAATGTGGCAGTTCGCTGATCGTCTGCTTGCCGGCATTGATCAGGTCGGCGTCGATCTCCTCCTCGGTCGGGAACGGACCGATGCCAAGCATGCCGTTCTCCGACTGCAAGGTGACGGTCATGCCTGCGGGGACGTGGTTGGCGACCAGCGTCGGGATGCCGATCCCCAGGTTCACATAGTAACCGTCGCGCAGTTCCTGCGCGGCGCGCATGGCCATCTGGTCGCGGCTCCAGCCCTTGGCGATATGGTCATGTTGGGTCATCAGCCCAGATCCGTGGTGCGAGTGGTGCGGAATTCGATCTTCTTGTCGTAGGGGCTGCCATCGATCAGCCGGTGGACATAGACGCCCGGCAAGTGGATGCCATCGGGATCGAGCTCGCCCGGCTGGACGATCTCTTCGACTTCGACCACGCAGACCCGCCCGCAAGTCGCCGCCGGAACGTTGAAATTGCGCGCGGTCTTGCGGAACACGACGTTGCCGGTGGTGTCGGCCTTCCACGCCTTGACCAGTGCCAGGTCGGCGAAGATTCCGGCCTCGAGGATATATTCCTCGCCACCAAACTCTTTCGATTCCTTGCCCTCGGCCACCAAGGTGTCGACCCCGGTCTTGGTGTAGAAGCCCGGGATCCCCGCCCCGCCCGCGCGCATCCGCTCGGCCAGCGTGCCTTGCGGGCAGAATTCGACTTCAAGCTCGCCCGACAGGTACTGGCGCTCGAACTCCTTGTTCTCGCCGACATAGCTGGAGATCATCTTCTTGACCTGCCGCGTGCGCAGCAGCTTGCCGATCCCCTCGCCGTCGATCCCGGCATTGTTGGAGACGAACGTCAGGTCCTTCACGCCCGAATCGCGGACGGCGTCGAGCAGCCTATCGGGAATACCGCACAGCCCAAAGCCTCCGCTGGCGATCAGCATGCCGTCACGCAGCACGCCATCAAGCGCTGCTGCGGCATTGGGGTAAATCTTCTGGGCCATCTCTGCTCCCGCAAAACGAATCAGGCGGCGCTAAGGGGACGCCGCGCCCTGTGCAATTGCAAGAATTGCCCTCACGCTTGCGGCAAATGCAACACCTTATCCAAGCTCCAGCCCGACCAGCGCCGAAAGATCAGCCAGCGCCTGCTCGCCGCTCACCACCTTGATCGCCGCCATGCCGAGCTCAGCGGCGGGCTTGCAGTTGATCCCCAGGTCGTCGAGGTAGATGCATTGCGCCGGTTCCAGCCCCAGTGCCTCGCACATCATCGTGTAGATCCGCGGATCGGGCTTGCGCACCCGGCCTTGCTGCTTTCGATCACATGTTCGAACCGGGCGAAGACCTGTTCATAGGCATCGGCCTTGTCGCCGCTGCGGGCCATGCCGGCGCCGTGACCGGCAGGGACGTTGTTGGTGATGCAGGCAAGGCGGTATCCGGCTTCGGCCAGCTGGCCCAGCGCGGTGACCATCGCCGGGCGGATCGCGCCCGAGAGCACGGCCAGCACTGCGCTGCCGGGCAGAGAGTGGCCCAGGGCCTCGGCCTCGGCCTCGAACAGCAGGTCGAAGCGGCGCGCATCGATTTCGGCGCGTTCGAACTTGGCCCAGGCGTTGTCGTGGGGGCTCTGGGCATTGACCCCGCGGATGAAATCCGTTGGCAGCCCGCGCTCTTCCTCCAGCCGGTTGAAAGCCTCGAACGGCGAAGAGGTGATCACCCCGCCAAAGTCGAAAATCACCGCCTCGAAGCGCCGCTCGCTCACGCATTCCTCCCTGAAACCTGCGGCTTCGGCAGTGGCGCATCGCGCCGCGGGGCGCAAGCGTGGCGATTGACGCAGATCATGGTATTGTGCGCCGCAGGGCCGCATGATTCCCGCCAAGAAGGGAGAACTGCGATGCGTTCAATCTTGGTCCAGACCGGTCGCGATGCCGAAAACTCCGTCCGGCTCGACAGCGCGATGGAAGTGGCGCGCGCCCGCGAAGGGCATGTCACTCTGTTGATCGACACCCCCGTGGACCGCTTCGTCACGGTTGATCCTTACGGCGGCACTTATATTGCCCGCGAAGCGCTTGAGGCCGCCGTGGCCGAGGACGACGCCTTGGCGCAGCTGTTCGAAGGCCGCCTCGCCAATGGCGACGTGCCGTTCGATGTCGCCAAGCACGAAACCGCGCCGATCGAGGCGATGACCTCTGCGGGCAAGCTGGCCGACCTGATCGTGGTCTCGCGGGGTTGCGGCTATGCCGGAGACCTTGCGGTCGAAGCGCGCTGCCCGGTGCTGGTGCTGCCTGCAGGCCGCCCGCTGCGGCTGCCGCTGGCCTCGGCCTGCATAGCCTGGGACGGCGGCGAGCAGGCCGCGGTGGCGCTGCGCGCGGCGGTGCCGCTGCTGGCGGACTGCGGCGATGTCCATGTGATTACCGTGACCGACGAAGCGGCCAGCGGTTTTCCGCCGACCGACGCGCTGCGTTATCTCGCTCGCCACGGGATCAAGGCCGAACTGGCCGAAGTGCGCAAAGGCGCTTCGATCGAGGAAACGCTGGCCGCCGAAGTCGCGCGGCTGGGCGCGCAGGTGCTGGTGATGGGTGCCTATGGCCACAGCCGGGTCCGCGAATTCCTGTTCGGCGGGGTGACGCGCTATTTCCTTGAGGACGAGGCCGCCCCGGCACTGCTGCTGGCGCACTGAGCAGGCGCAACAACAAGGTGCGCTGCAGTGCGGCGAAAGCAGCCCCACCAGTGGCGTTTGGATGTGGCAATGTGTAGCGGAACCAACGGTTTTCCCTTGAAATTCGGCCAACCTTGAGCGGAAGTGAACGACAGTTGCAAATTACGCAACGCGCAGTGATCTTTTCGCACTTGCACAATATGTCGCACTGCACCATTTAGAGCCTGCCTTTCAGGCATCCTCTCCCAAAAACTTCCAAGGCCCGGTCGGCAACGACCGGGCCTTTTTTTTGTCCCGATTCGCCCTCCGGCCACTTGCCGGATTTGCAATTGCTCCGGCCAGTTCCTAGCTTCCCTTCTCGGCGCAGAGGCCGGATGAGTCGAACAACGGAAAGCGGGCAGCATGGCCGAAGTCACCGAAAAGGCAGTCAAACTCCAGGTCGCGGCAGCGCGGCAGGAGGAAAGCGGGAACGGCTTTGCGCGGCTGCCGCGCTCGGCGCTGTCGGCCTTGGGGGTGACCGAGGGCGACGTGATCGAAATTGTCGGCAAGCGCGCCACGGTCGCGCGGGTCCAGGCCCCTTACCCTGAGGACGAGGGGCTGGAAGTGATCCGGCTCGACGGACTGCAGCGTGCCAATGCGGAAGTCGGCTCGGGCGATCACGTCCAGATCCGCAAGGCCCAGAGCAAGCCTGCGACCCGCGTGATTTTCGCGCCCGCCCAGCGCGAGATGCGGCTGCAGGGGCCGGGCCAGGCGCTCAAGCGCAATTTCTTCAGCCGCGCGCTGGTGGCGGGCGATATCGTGGCCACCACCGGCCAGCAGCAGGTCCGCGACATGCCGCCCGAAGTCGCGCGGATGTTCAACGCCCCGGCCTTTTCGCTCACCCAGATCCGCCTGACCGTGGTTTCGACCGTGCCCAAGGGCGTGGTTCACATCGACGACGATACCGAGGTTGAACTGCGCGAGGAGTTCGAGGAAGCTCGCGCCGCGCGCGGCGAGGTCAACTATGATGACGTCGGCGGGATGGGCGAGACGATCCGCCAGCTGCGCGAAATGGTCGAGCTGCCGCTGCGCTATCCCGAACTGTTCACCCGGCTCGGCGTCGATCCGCCCAAGGGGGTGCTGCTGCATGGGCCGCCGGGCACCGGCAAGACCCGGCTGGCGCGCGCGGTCGCCAATGAAAGCGAAGCGAGCTTCTTCACGATCAACGGGCCCGAGATCATGGGCTCTGCCTATGGCGAAAGCGAACGCCGCTTGCGCGAAGTGTTCGAGGAAGCCGCCAAGGCCGCGCCTTCGATCGTCTTCATCGACGAGATCGATTCGATCGCGCCCAAGCGTTCGGGCACGCCCGGCGAGGCGGAAAAGCGGCTGGTCGCGCAGCTGCTGACCTTGATGGACGGCCTCCACACCAGTTCGAACATCGTGGTGATCGCCGCAACCAATCGCCTCGATGCGATCGACGAGGCGCTGCGCCGTCCCGGCCGGTTTGACCGCGAGATCGTGGTCGGCGTGCCCGATGAAAGCGGACGCCGCGAGATCCTGGGGATCCACACCCGCGGCATGCCGCTCGCCAGCGATATCGACCTCGATGAACTGGCGCGCACCACCCACGGTTTCGTCGGTGCGGACCTGGACGCGCTGGCGCGCGAGGCGGCGATGGATGCGGTGCGGCGGATCATGCCGCAGCTCGATCTTGAGGCGCAGACGATCCCGGCTGACGTGCTCGAAAACCTGACGGTGATTCGCGACGATTTCCTCTCCGCGCTCAAACGCGTCCAGCCTTCGGCGATGCGCGAAGTGATGGTCCAGGTCCCCAACGTGGGTTGGGCCGATATCGGCGGGGTCGACGAAGCGCAGGAAAAACTCAAGGAAGGGATCGAACTGCCGCTCAAGAACCCCGAGGCGTTCCGCCGCCTGGGGATCCGCCCGGCCAAGGGCTTCCTGCTCTATGGCCCGCCCGGGACCGGCAAGACCCTGCTGGCCAAGGCGGTCGCCAAGGAAAGCGAGGCCAACTTCATCTCGATCAAGTCGAGCGACCTGCTGTCCAAATGGTACGGCGAAAGCGAGCAGCAGATCAGCCGGCTGTTCGCCCGCGCCCGCCAGGTCGCGCCCTGCGTGGTGTTCATCGACGAGATCGACAGCCTGGTCCCCGCGCGCGGCACCAGCGGCAACGAGCCGCAAGTCACCAGCCGCGTGGTCAACACGATTCTGGCCGAAATGGACGGGATGGAGGAGCTGTCCTCGATCGTGGTGGTCGGCGCGACCAACCGCCCGACGCTGATCGACCCGGCCCTGCTGCGCCCTGGCAGGCTCGACGAACTGGTCTATGTCGGCACCCCGGACGCGGCCGGGCGCGCGCACATCCTCAAGATCCACACCGCCAAGATGCCGCTCGCCAAGGATGTCGATCTGGCCGCAATCGCGGCCGGGGCCGAACGCTTCACCGGCGCCGACCTGGAAGACCTGACCCGCCGCGCCGGCATGACCGCGATCCGCGCGCGGGGGGCCGAAGCCAAGACCGTGACCGCCGCCGACTTCGCCGCCGCGCTCAAGGATTCGCGCGCCACGGTCACGCCCGAGATGGAGGCCGAATATGCCAAGATCAAAGGCGAGCTGAAAAAGCGGGCGGCGGAAGTGAACCTGACGCCGATCGGGTTTGTCGCGCCGGGGATGGTTTCATCGACGC
>PNJT01000011.1 GCA_013822005.1 Novosphingobium sp.
TCTTTTCTTCAAGCGGTTGCGGGCGAGGCACGAAGAAAAGGGCAGTGCTTCGACAAGCTCAGCATAGACGGAATTTGGGTCAGGTTTTGCCCAAGTTGCTCTAGCGCCCCGGCGCGGCGGTGGAGATCCGCCGCGGCTGCCGCGTCGGCGGCGGTCAGGAGTCGGAGCTCGGCCATGTGCGGGCCCTCAGACTTTCCCGAAGTGCGCTTCGAACCCGGCGACGTCCCCGGCGGCGAGGTATTTGGCCTGTTCGACCCAGCCATCGCGGGCCGGCCGGCCGGCGAAAGGGCCGAGTTTGGAGTCGAGTTCGGCCAGGTCCGCCTCGCTCAGCGCGGCGATCTGGGCGAACGTGGTGATCCCCAGCGTCGGTAGCAGCGCCTGGAGCTTGGGGCCGAGGCCCTTGATCCGGCCCAGGTCGTCCGGGGCGAATTCCGTGGCGACGGGCGGTTCTGGTTCCGGCTCGGGCTCGGGCTCCGGTTCGTGCTCTGGCTCAGGAATCTCGACCGGCGCGGGTTCTGGCTCAGGCTCAGGCTCCGGCTTCGGCTCAGGAGTGACTTCTGGTTTCGGCTCCGGGACCTCAACCGGCGGCGGCGGCGGCGGCGGCGCGGCCTTGGCTTCTTCAACTTCGGCAACGCGGGCTTCCAGTTCCTCAACCTGATCCTGCGCGGCGACGGCGACCACTTCGCCCATCCCGCCCAGCGCATCGCTGGCCATGGGCGGCAGCACCACGGCGGCGGCGGGCGCAGCGTCGATCAGCGCCTGGTTGCGCTGCGCCGGGCCGACGCCTTCGTCGAGCACATCGGGCTGGTATTCGCGCACCCGCGCGCCCTTGCTGGCGCGGCGCAGCAGCCACCAGCCGGTCAGCAGCACCAGCACGGCAATCGCGCCGTAGATTTCCCAATTGGCCTGCAGCACTTCGGTCATGTCGCGGCTCCTTCCAAATCTTCGGGTGCTTTACCGACATTCCGGCGGAAGATCACCCGGTCTTCGGGCCCAAATCCACGGTACCAGATCACCCAGCCATAGGTCAGCAGGATCGCCGGCAGCCCCACCAAGAGCGAGAGCCACCAGGGCGCAATCTGCTGGGTCGCCCAACCGACCAGCACCGCCGGGGCTGCGGCCCAGATCACCGGCCAGCGCCAGTTGTTGACGCTTTCGCCCAGGATCCGCCCCAACAGCCCAGCCTTGGCCAGCGAAGCCGCGCCCAGCGACAGCGCCAGCGCGCAGGCGGCGGCGGCAGCCTGGAACTTGTCATTATAGCCCAGATCGCGGACCAGCTCGATCCCGACGAAAGTCAGCACGGCCTGCAGCGCGATCGTCGCCAGCGAAATCGCCAGGTTGGGCATCCGCGCGACATAGACCAGCGCGGCCTCGCTCACCACGGCGGTCGCGGCGACCACTTCGGCGATCATCAGGAACGAAAGCGCGCCGGTGCCGCCGACGAAATCCTTGCCGACCAGCCGCATCACATCGGTGCCGGGGATCGCCAGGGCCAGTGCGATGCCCGCTTGCACCGCGATGATCCAGAACCCCACCTGGCGGACCTGCGCGGCGATTGCGGCCAGATTGCCTTCCTTGAGGTTGCGGGTGATCACCGGGCCCAGGATCGGCTCGAAACTGGTCTTGAGCTTTTGCGGCAGCGAGGCGACTTGCTGCGCGGCGAAATAGACCCCCACGGCGGTGGGCGTGGTCAGGAAGCCCAGGATCGCGATGTCGAGCTTGCGCGTGCCCCATTCGACCAGATCGGCCCCGGCCAAGGGAAACGAGAGCAGCGCCAAGCGCCCGATCCGCAAGGGGTGCGGGCGCCACTGGCGCGGCAGGCCGACCGAACGGAACAGCGGGACAAAGGCCACCAAGGCCGCCGCGAACTTGGCGACGATATAGGACAGCGCAAGGCCGCCTTCGGGCGCAAGCCACAGGAACAGTACCGCCGAGAGCGTCTGCACCCAGGGTTCGACCAGCGAACGCGCGCGGACCGTTGCGGCGATGTTGTAGGAATAGGCCAGTGCCGCCAGGGCCACGTCGGTCAGGGCATTGGCGACGATCGCGATCGGCAGGTACTTGTCATACTCGCTGTACTGCCCGCTGGGGAACATCGGCGCGGGGAACAGGAACAGCATGGCAGCCACTGCAGCCGAAAGCATCAGCGTCATCAGCAAGCCATCGGCGATCACATGGGCGGCGGCGCGTGGGTCTTCACTGAGCCGCTGGGCCAGGCCGCGGCGCTGGCCCAATGCGCAAAGCTGCGCTGACAGCTCCACAATCACCAGCGCCGAGGCATAACGCCCCATCGCTTCGACCCCATAGAACTGCCCGGCGATAAACAGGAACGGCGCGGTGCCGCCAAGGCGCAGCACGAAGCCGAAGAAATTGGTCCGCCCACCCTTGGCCAGCGCCTGGATATCCTGGGTCGCTTCGGTCATTGGCCCGGCCCTTCGGCCTTGAGCGGGCGCGCGAGCAATTCGGCGACGACCTGCCGCGCCGGGGCTTCGCCCTTGAGCAAGCGGTCCACCGCTGCAACGATCGGCAAGTCCAACCCGGCCTTCACGGCCAGTTCGGCCAGCACCGGCGCGGTGTGTGCGCCTTCGGCCACGCTGTTCTTGCCCGCCAGCGCCTCGGCGGCCGACAGCCCTTCGCCCAGCGCCTTGCCCAGCGAAAAATTGCGGCTCGACGTGGAGGAGCAAGTCAGCACCAGATCGCCCAGCCCGCATAGGCCAGCCAGGGTCTCAGCCCTTGCCCCGCGCGCGAGACCAAAGCGCAGCATTTCGGTATAACCGCGCGCGATCAGCGCGGCGCGGGCGTTCTGGCCCAGCCCCAGCCCCTCGACCACGCCGCAGGCAATCGCCAGCACGTTCTTGACCGCGCCGCCGATCTCCGCTCCGGTAACGTCGTCGGAATAGTAAGGCCGCAACGATGGCCGCGAGATAGCAGGAGCCAGCCGCTCCCACTGCTCCTCCCCGCCCGCGCAGGCCAAGGTAACGGCGGTGGGCAATCCTGCCGCCACTTCGTGCGCGAAAGTCGGGCCGGAAAGCACCGCGAGCGTAGCCCCGGGTGCGGCCTCGGCAGCGACATCGGCCATCAGCCGTCCGGTCCCGGCCTCGATCCCCTTGGAGCACAGCACCAGGTCGCGCTCGCCTGAGGGAAGCCCCGAGAGCACGCGGGCGAGATGCTGGGCCGGGGTGACGACCAGCAGCACCGGCAATTCGGCCAGGTCGGCCAGATCGGAGGTGGCGCGGACCGTTTCGGCCAGCCGCGCGCTGGGCAGGAACAGGCTGTTGGTGCGGGCAGCGTTGATTTCTGCGACCAGTTCGGCCTCGCGCGCCCAGATCAGCACGTCAGAGCCATCGCTGGCCATGGCCTGGGCGAGCGCGGTGCCCCAGGCGCCTGCACCGATCACACCGATCCGCGGGCTCATGCTTTCCACCTTGCACTACACTCAAGCCCCCCTCCCCGGCGGGGAGGGGTTAGGGGGTGGGGGTTCGACGCTGGCATGGAACCCCCACCCCAACTCCTCCCCAACGGAGAGGGGCTATAGAGATGCTGGCTGGTCAGATGCTTCATGCCTTGACCCCCGCCCCGCGCACCGGCGCGGCATCGGGATCGAGCGGCCAGCGCGGGCGGGCGACGAAATCGAGCGGATCGCTTTGTCCCAGGCGTTCGATCCCGGCCCAGGCGATCATCGCCGCGTTATCGGTGCACAGTGACAAGGGCGGGGCAACAAAGGGCAGGCCATATTCGGCGGCCAAAGCCTCCAGCGCTCCGCGCACCGCCTGGTTGGCAGCGACCCCGCCCGCGACCACCAGCGCGGTGGGTTTGTCGATTGCACTCAGCGCCTTGCGGGTCCGGTCAAGCACGCAATCGACTGCGGCCTGCTGGAACGCGGCGGCGATATCGGCGTCGGTGTAGGACGCGGTGCCCCCTCCGTCAGGCCTTCGGCCTGCCACCTCCCCCAAGGGGGGAGGATCTTTGCTGCCCAATCCTCCCCCATTGGGGGAGGTGGCAGCCGCGCCAGCGGCTGACGGAGGGGGCACTTGCATCGCCTGCTTGGCCCGCAGCACTGCACTCTTGAGCCCCGCAAAGCTGAAATGCGGCTCCGCGCTGCCCAGCAGGGGTTTCGGCAGCGACACCGCCTTGGCATTTCCCTCCCGCGCCAATCGCTCCACCGCCGGGCCGCCGGGAAAGCCCAGTCCCAGGATCTTGGCGGTCTTGTCGAACGCCTCGCCCAAGGCATCGTCGATGGTGGTGGCCAGGCGGCGGTAACAGCCGACGCCGCTGACCAGCAGCAACTGGCAATGCCCGCCCGATACCAGCAGCAGCAGGTAAGGAAATTGCAGCGAGGGATCGGCGAGGCGCGGCGACAAGGCGTGGCCCTCCAGGTGGTTGATCGCGATCAGCGGCTTGTCGCTGGCCATGGCGAGCGCCTTGGCAGTGACCAGTCCGACCATCACCCCGCCGATCAAGCCCGGCCCGGCGGTCGCGGCGACAGCATCGACATCGGCGAGGCTCATCCCGGCATCGGCCAGGGTCGCCTCAATCAAGGGGGCGAGTCGCTCGGCATGGGCGCGCGCGGCGATCTCGGGGACGACGCCGCCATAGGGGCGATGCGCATCGTCTTGCGAAGCGATGCGCTGCGCAAGGATCCGCCGGTCGCTGTCCACCAATGCGGCCGCGGTTTCGTCACAAGACGATTCAATTCCGAGGACAATCCCCATGCCCACTTTCCCTTAGTGACATTGCGCACTAGCACAAGCGGCATGCCCAGACTCAAGCTCGGTACCCGTCGCTCCCCGCTTGCCATGGCCCAGGCAGAAGAAGCGCGCGACCGCCTGATTGCGGCGCATCCGGGGCTGGCAGTCGAACTGGTCCCGGTCACCGCCAGCGGCGACAAGGTGCAGGACCGCCCGCTCGCTGAAATCGGCGGAAAAGCCTTGTGGACCAAGGAGCTGGATGCCTGGCTGCTGGCGGGCGAGATCGATTTCGCGGTCCATTCGCTGAAGGACGTCGAGACGCTGCGCCCGGCTGAAATCGCCATTGCCGCGATCCTGCCGCGCGAGGATGTGCGCGACGTGCTGGTTGGCGCAAAGTCTCTGGCCGACCTGCCCCCCGGCGCGCGGATCGGCACCAGCGCGCCGCGCCGCGCCGCTTTGGCGCTGCATGCCCGGCCCGATTGCCAGGTGGTCGGCTTTCGCGGCAATGTGCAGACCCGCCTCGCCAAGCTGGAAGCGGGTGAGGCGGATGTGACCCTGCTGGCGCTGGCCGGACTCAACCGGCTGGGCAACAGTCAGGTCGGCACGCCGCTCAATCCGCGCGAGTGGTTGCCGGCCCCGGGCCAGGGCGCGATTGCGATCGAATGCCGGGCCCCCCTTCGACAAGCTCAGGGTGATCGGGATTTTGAATTGTACGCCTTGCTGGCCGCGATCGACGACCTGCCCAGCCGCCAGGCGGTCGAGGCCGAGCGCGGCCTGCTCGCGGCACTGGGCGGCAATTGCCACAGCCCGATCGCGGTCTTTACCGAGGCGCTGGGCGGCAAGCTGGCGATGCGCGCCGCCTTGCTAAGCCCCGATGGCGCGGAAATGGTCGAGGCGCGGCTCAGCTTCGCGCCTGACGACCCGGCAGGGCCGCGCGCGCTGGCGGCCCAGCTGCTCGGCCAGGCCAGTCCCGCCATCCGCGCCCATTTCGATCCGCCGGAGGAGGCCTGACACATGGTGCCGCTGGTCGTCATCCGCCCCGAACCCGGCAACGCGGCAACCGTCGCCGCCGCCCGGCAATTGAGGATGGAGGCCCACGGCTTCGCGCTGTTCGAAATTTCCCCCAAAAGCTGGGAAGCCGTTCCGCCCGGCCAGTTCGACGCCTTGCTGGTCGGCAGCGCGCAAGTGTTCCGCCAGGGCGGGCGCGGGCTGGCCGCGCTCAAAGACCTGCCGGTCTATGCCGTGGGTGAGGCGAGCGCGCAGGCCGCGCGCGAGGCCGGGTTCACTGTCATCCACACCGGCGAGAGCAACCTTCAGGCATTGCTTGCCAGCCTCGACCCCGCACACCGGCGCCTGCTGCGCCTGGCCGGGGAAGAGCGCGTCACGGTCACCCTGCCCAAAGGCGTGATCATGGACGAGCGCGTGGTCTATGCCAGCCTGGCCCGGCCCTTCCCGATCGAGCTGACCCACCTGCTGGGCGAACCGGCGATCATCGCGCTGCATTCGGCCGAGGCGGCGCGGCACCTGGCCTCGCAATGCGTCGGCCACGGGATCAAGCGCGCGCGGCTGCGGATCGCGGCCATGTCGAACCGGATCGCCGCGGCGGCGGGCGATGGCTGGGGTGAAGTGGCCGTGGCCTCCTACGCGCAAGACAAGGCACTGCTGGCGCTGGCCCGCCAGATGTGCCAAGACCCCTGGCCTGCGGGTCGCTCCGCAGGTTAGCTTACGGTTCGGGATATGCCTGAAGATTACTACGCTCCTCCAGCCCCGCGCAAAGGCTCCTCGCTGAAAGGCGTGTTCGCGGCGATTTTGCTGTCGTTTGCAGGCGGCGCCAGCCTGATCGGCTATCTGGTGTGGGATGGGCGGATCCAGCTGGGTCCCGAAGCGCCAGCGCCGCAGCCCGTGGCCAGCCTGCCTGCTCCCGCCGCCGCACCTTCTGCCGCCCCGGTGGCAACCACCTCGCTTGAAGCCAAACTGGCCGATCTGGAACGCCGGATGGCGCAGCTCGATCTTCAGGCCGCAGCTTTTGGCGGAACATCGGCCCGCGCCGAAGGGCTGCTGGTGGCCATGGCCGCCCGCCGCGCGATCGAACAGGGCAAGCCGCTCGGCTATCTGGAAGGCCAGCTCAAGACGCGGTTCGATGCGGCCCGGCCCGATGCGGTCAAGACCCTGCTGGAGGCCGCGCGCAGTCCGGTGACACTCGACCAGCTCAGCGCGCAGCTTGAGGATCTGGGGCCCGCCCTGCTCGGCACGCCGCAGAACGAAGGCGGCTGGGACCGCTTCAAGCGCGAGTTTTCCGGCCTGTTCGTGATCCGCCGCGATAGCGGGCATGCCAAGCGGCCCGCCCAGCGGCTCGATCATACCCGGCTGCTCTTGCGCAGCGGAAGGATCGACGAAGCGATTGCCGAAGTTTCGCGGATGCCCGGCAATGCCACTGCGAAAGACTGGATCGCTGCGGCGCAGCGCTATGCCGCCGCGCAAGCCGCGCTGGCTCAGGTTGAGGAAGCCGCGCTCAACGAACCGGAGCGGCTGAAGAGTGCGACGGGGGAAGCGGTGCAGCAGCCGGGGCTGTCGGCCAGTCCGCTTCCGGATCCTGCCACCTAGCCCTACCTCCGTTCGTGTCGAGCGAAGTCGAGACACTGTGCGCGGCATCTCGACTTCGCTCGATGCGAACGGATGTGGTTTTGTCTAGGCTCGCAAGAGCGTCGGCAAATCGCCCGACATTCCCCGCGCTTCGTCCATGAAGAACCGTTTGAGCCAGCCCGAGCGCTGGACCGCGCCCATGCCGATCCGGCGCACCAGACTGGGGATCCGTCCCGGCACTCCGAACAGCCGCACCAGCGCGTCGGTGGTTGCCATGACCGTGGTGGCATCCAGGCTGCGCCAGCGTTCGTAGCGGGCGAGGAGCTGCGCATCGCCCGGCTCCAGCCCCAGCCGCATGCCCTCGGTCAGCACTTCGACCAGGCAACCGACATCGCGCAGCCCCAGGTTGAGGCCCTGCCCAGCAATCGGGTGCATCCCGTGCGCGGCATCGCCGACCAGCGCCAGTCGGTGCTCGACGATCCGCGCGGCGTGGTGGAAATTGAGCGGATAGGCCATACGCGGGGCGATCAGCTCGATTGCGCCGAAAATCCGTTCCATCCGGCTGCCAATTTCGGACAGGAACTGCGCATCGCTGAGCGCGATCACGCCTTTCGCGTCCTTTTCATCGACGGTCCAGACTACCGCGCTTCGGTGCCGCCCGTCGGGCAAGTCGAGCAAGGGCAGCAAGGCCAGCGGCCCGGTCGGGAAGAAGATTTCCCAGGCCACCCCGCCGTGCGGCTGTTCGTGGCTGATCGCGGTGACCATCGCGCGGTGACTGTAATCCCACTTGGCCGACTTGAGCCCGGCTTCAAGCCGGGTCGGTGATTGGCGGCCCTCGGCGCCGACCAGCAGGCTGGCCTCAAGCACGCGCCCATCGCTCAGCGTTACTGACACGCCGTGTTCGCCGCGCTCGCGTTGGGTCGGTTCAACCCCGCTGGCCCAGTGGATCAGCGGCTCATCGCGCGCGGCTTCGAACAGCGCCAGGCGGATATCGCGGTTGGCGTACATCCGGCCCAGCGAACCGTCGCCCGCGCCGGGCTTGAAGTCGATCCGGCCGGGCTTCATCCCGTCGGTCACCACAATCGCCTCGATCGCGCAGCCCAGCGGGGCAAGGCGATCGGCGAGCCCAATGTTGGTGAACAAGTTCCAACTCGCGGTGGAGATTGCCGAAGCACGGCCATCGACGCCCTCGGCGGTCAACTCTTCGGGCTTGGCCTTATCGACCACGTGGCTGGAAATGCCTTGTTTCGCCGCAGCCAAGGCCAGCGTCATGCCGACGAGCCCGCCGCCCAGGATGATGAGATCGCGTTTGTCGGTCATCTGCGTTTCCAAAGTCCAATTCCTATACCCGTTCGCATCGAGCGAAGTCGAGATGCCGCGCGCAGTGTCTCGACTTCGCTCGACACGAACGGGAAGGGGGTGGCTACCCCCCGCAGGTGTTCCCTGCGCCGCCATCCAGATCGAGGCAGCGGCCATCAAACGCGCCATCCGGCACTTTCAAGCCCAAAATTGCGGCCAGCGTTGGCGCAATATCAATCGTTTCGACCGGGTGCGGCTGCTCGAAATTGCTCATGCCCTTGCGCCAGAACAGCATCGGCACGCGCCGGTCATAGTCCCAGGGGCTGCCGTGGGTGGCGATGTAAGCGCCAATCATCGGTTCGGGGATCGGGGTGATCCCGCGATCGAGCATCACCACCACGTCGCCCGAACGGACCGGATCCCACGAGGCGCGGGCGCGCTCCTTCAGGCTCCACATTTCGGGGCTGCCGCTGGGCAGCGGGGTCTTGGCCAGTTCCTGGCTGGAATAAGCCGCCGCGACCTGGCGATTGTCGCGCACGATCGCCAGCAGCGCCTCGGCCGCGCGGGCGCGTTCGGCAGGCTTGAGCGCGCGGTTGATATAGAAGTCGCCGCCTTCACCGAACACCAGCGGGCTATCCATGACTTGCAGCCCGGTCTTGGCCGAGACCGCCTTGGCCAGCACAGCCAAGCTGAGCGAATTATCGACCCGCGAGGCACGCGGATAGGCCTGCTGGTCGAGCCGCTCGGGCATGTCGAGCCCGCCGTGGTCGGCGGTCAGCACTACCGCATAGTCGATCCCGCGATTGTCGAGGTGAGCGAACAGGCGGCCGAGGTGCCGGTCAAGCTCGGCCATCTGGATGCACATTTCAAGGCCCGCGGTGCCAGTCGCGTGGCCGACATAGTCGGTCGCCGAAAGGCTGACCGAGAGCACATCGGGCGCTGGCCCCTGGCCCAGCTTCAGCTCGTCCACCAGCGCGGTGGCAAGATCGACCGTGGCCCCGTCCATCCGCGGCGAGGCGCGGAACGCATCGGCCTTGCCCGGTTCCAGCACGAAAGTGCCGTTGCCTGCGGTGCCCTTGCCGACCGGGATTTCGAGGTTGGTGGCCGAGCAATTGGCCGGAATGGCAAAGCCCTTGGCCCCTTTCTTGAGCAGCGCGGAAACCGCCGCGTTCTGCCGCACGCTGCGGGCGAGCGTGCGCCCGCCCAAGGTGACGAAGCTCGATCCCTTCCACCAATAGCCGGCATCGATATTCTTGCCGCCCATCATCATGACCGAGCGGTCCTTGGCCGAAACCGCGACATTGCGCGATGCGGGATTGGCCTGCTTCATATATTCCCCCAGCGTCGGCACCTTGAGGTGGTAGGCCGAGACCACCGGATTGCGCGGGCTGGAGGCGGGATCGCGCTCATCCTCGGCGCAATAGATCGGCTTGGACCCGCGCGGGCCGTCAGGCTCAAACCAGGTGTTGGCAATGATCCCGTTGCGGGCCGGGCGCGTGCCGGTCAGCAAGGTCGAATGGCCGGGGCAAGTCTCGGTCGCGGCGTGCGACTGGTAGCCCGCCGGGAACACCGCCCCCTGCCCCAGCCGGGCCAGACCATAGCGATAGGTCGGGCGGTACTGCGCATAGAGATCGCTGGAAAGCTGATCGACCGAGATCGCGACGATCAGCCGCGGTGGCCCGGCTGGGGCCGCAGCGGGCCTGGCCAGGCTCTGCACGGAAACGAGTCCCAGCGCGGCAGTAGCGGCCAGGGCAAGCGGAAGGATCATACGGCGCATCGCGGTTCCTTGAAAAAGTCGTGCATAACGGGCAGAGCTTTGATGGCCTTGGCGCGGGCAATAGGCAAGTGCGCCGTGAACGGACTTGCAAGGAATCAAACGATGCGGCCCCTGCGCCAGATCTGTGCCGTGATGCTGGGGCTGCTGGGCCTGTTGTTGGCTGCCCCCGCATTGGCCAAGGAGCCCAATATCACCCCCCAGCTGGTGGTCGAAGGCCCCGCCGCGCCGGGCGGGCAAGTCACTGTCGCCGTGCTGATGCAGCCCAAGCCGGAGTGGCACGGGTACTGGATCAATCCCGGCGATGCGGGGCTGGGGATCGAGCTCGACTGGCAGCTTCCCGCCGGCGCCGCTGTGGGGGCGCTGCGCTATCCCACGCCCGATACGCTGCTGGTCTCGGGCCTGATGAACCACGTTTACAAAAGCGACTATGCCGTACTGGTGCAGCTGACCCTGCCCGCCGACGCCCGGCCCGGCAGCACGCTGGCGATCACGGCCAAGGCGCGCTGGCTGGCCTGCACCGACAAGATCTGCGTGCCGGAGAGTGCCGACATGGCGGCGACGGTGACCGTGGGCCAAGGCCCTGCCGATCCACGTTTCGACCAGTGGCGCGCAGCGCTGCCCGCTCCGCTGGGGGCGAAAGCGACATTCGCGGTCGAAGGCGGCAAGGTCCGCGTGGCAGTGCCGCTGCCCGCCGGGGTCGCACTCGATCGCCCGCACTTGTTCGTGGCCACTGACAAAGTGGTCGACTACGCCGCCCCGCAAGCCATGTTCCGCGATGGCGACCGGCTGGTGATCGAGCTGGCGCGCGCCAAGTTCGAACCGGAAACCCCGCCCCTGCTGACCGGAGTGCTGCGGCTGAACCGCGCGGGCGATGGAGTTTCGATCGAAGCGACACCCGGCACTGTGCCAGCGGGCGGAACCCCGCTTGCCCCCTCGGGCGGGGCCCCGGCGCTGCCCTGGCTGCTGCTCTCGGCCTTGCTGGGCGGCTTGTTGCTCAACGTCATGCCCTGCGTCTTCCCGATCCTCAGTCTGAAAGCCTTGAGCCTCGCCCGTGCTGGCGAAAGCGAGGCGCAGGCCCGCGCCGAGGGGCTGGCCTATGCCGCAGGCGTGGTGCTGGCCTGCCTCGCGCTGGGCGGGCTGCTGCTGGCCTTGCGCGCGGGAGGCGAGCAAGTCGGCTGGGCGTTCCAGTTGCAGGAGCCGTTGGTGGTGGCCGGCCTGCTGCTGCTGGCCGCCGCGATCACCGCCAATCTGGCCGGACTGTTCGAATTCACGGTTCCCGGTTTCGCCAGTGAGGGATCACCGCAAGGCGCCTTTGCAACGGGACTGCTCGCGGCTTTCGTTGCGACGCCCTGCACCGGGCCGTTCATGGCAGCCGCAATGGGCGCGGCGCTGTTGCTGCCGGTGGACCAGGCGCTGGCGCTGTTCGCCATGCTGGGGCTGGGGCTTGCGCTGCCGTTCCTGGCGCTGGCCTTTGTGCCGGCGCTGCGCCGCCGCTTGCCGAGGCCGGGCGCGTGGATGAAGCGCTTCAAGCTGGCCATGGCCGTGCCGATGGGCCTGACCGCACTGGCGCTGGTCTGGCTGGCGAGCCGGGTCGGCGGCAATGGTTTCGCGCTGGCCGCGGGGCTGCTGGTGCTGATCCTGCTTGCGGTGCTGGTGGTGCTGGGCCGCCGTCAGCGCAATGGGCTGGCGGGCGGACTGCCGGTCTGGGGCGCGCTGGGCGTTCTGGCCGCAGCCTTCGCCTTGGGCATGCCGGGCATGGTCCGCCAAGGCGGCGCGGCCGAGGCCGGGCTGCTGAATGCCAAACCCTTCAGCGAAGCCGAGCTCGCCAAGGCCCGCGCCAGTGGCAAACCGGTCTTCGCCTACTTCACCGCCGACTGGTGCCTGACCTGCAAGGTCAACGAGCAGGCCGCGATCGAGCGCTCTGACACCAAGGCCGCTTTCGACAAGGCGGGCGTGGTGGTGCTGCGCGGCGACTGGACCCGCCGCGACCCGGCAATCACCCGCTACCTCACCGCCCAGGGCGCAGCCGGGGTGCCGCTCTACGTGTGGTATCCGGCTGGCGGCGGGCCGGGACGGCAATTGCCGCAAGTGCTGACGCCCGCGATGCTGGCAGAATTGGCGGCGGGCAAATAGCGCACTGCTTCCCCCCAACAAAGTTCGTCCCTGAACTTGTTTCAGGGTCCATTTCTCAACCCGGACCGAAGCTCGATTGGCAGCCAGACGCACACGTCGTTGGCGCTCAGGCCAACGGGCTTGGCGGCACGATGGACCCTGAAACAAGTTCAGGGTGACGGTAGTAGTTTGAGGATTCGTAGCGCCTAAACAAACCAGAACCGGTTCACCCCGCCCTCGCCTTCCTCGATCCGCACCGGACGGCCGCTGACCTTCCTGGCCCGCAGTTCGGCGCAGATCGCCGGATCGGTCGAGTTGGCCAGCACCCGGGCATCGCCAGCACGCGCAACCAGGGTCGCGGTTTCGCCCGCTTTGCCCGGCTGGATCGTGAAGCTCTCGCCCACCGCCTCACCGTCGTGGGCGTCGAGCACGCCGAAGTGCGGCTTGATCTTTCCCATGCTCTGCCAACGGCTTGTCGACCAATCTGCAGGCGCAGTCGAATAGACCCCGGCGGCATATTTGCTCATGATCCCGCCGTTGGCCCCGACCAGAACCTTGCCCCCCGGCTGGGCGCGGCAACTCTGGACGGCTTCGGCGATGGCGTGGCTGGAGTAGTTGTTCCCGGCCCCGCCGAAGAACGGCAAGCCGCCGGTTAGCGTCCAGCCGCGCGGATCGTCGCGGTCGAGCCCGAAGGCGTCGAGCAAGTTGAAGATGGGGATTGCAAAGCACGAGTAAAGGTCTGTTGCTGCAAGACTTTCAAAGTCGACTCCGGCAAGCTCAAGCGCGGTTGAGATTGCCGCAACCGCCGCCGGGCTCTGTTCCATGTTTGCGCGGCTGAGCAAGGTCGGCTCGGCGCAATCGGCGACGCCGTGGATGTACACCCAGCGATCTTCCGGCACACCCAGGCGGCGCGCCTCGGCTACGCTGGCCAGCACTATCGCGGCGCCCTGGTTGACTTGATCGCGCGACACCACCAGCCGTCCATAAGGCTCGGCGATCAGGCGGTTGCGTTCGGACAGCGTGGCGAGTTCTTCGGCGCTCCACACGGTGGGTGCGGCGCTGTGCGGATTGGCGGCGGCAACCTTGGTGAAGGGCGCGAACAGCTTGCCGATTTCCAGTCGGTAGTCGGCCAGCGACAGCCCCAGCCGTTCGCGCCGGACATTCTCGGCAATCGGATAGCCGCCGATCGGCGCTGCGACGCCGTGGCGCAGCGCGGTCATGTCGATCGCGTCGCCATAGCTGGGTCCGCGATCCTCCTGGCTGCCGCGCCGCGTTTCGGACCAGTCGCGAGTCTCGCCCCGGCCCATCAGCGCGCGCACGGTCGAGAGCGCCTCAGCCCCGGCGATTGCCGCCAGCTTCGAACGGCCCGCCGCGATCTCTGCCGCCAGTTCGCCGACCAACCGCTGCGGCCGATCGCCGCCGACCACTTCATGGATCGCGCGCTCCGGGTTCGCGCCGACCCGCCGGGCAATCGCGCGCGGCACATTGTTGGCGCAGCCGAACGGCGCCATGTAGCGGGTCGCCGACTGTTCGAACTGGCGGACCGCGACCAAGGTGTCGAGCGCCTGCGTTACACTGCGCCGGGCACGGGCATCGGCAATCGCGGCTTTGAGCGCGGCTCCCGCCAGGTCCATCGGCGAGCGTTCGAGGTAGCCCGGCTCTCCGACCCGCTCGGAAACCTGGCCGACGCCAATGATCACCGGAGTATTGTCATCCATCACAGCACCTGCCCGTCATCGACGGTCAGCACCGACCCGGTGATATGCGCCGACATATCCGAAGCCAGCAGCAGCAGCGGCGCATCGAGCGCATCGATCGGGCACATTCGCTTGCGGTGGAAAGCCGCGATCTGGGCCTTTCCATGCTCGCTGTCGAACCAATCGCCGTCGATCTCGGTGCGGATATAGCCGGGCTGGATCACGTTGACGTTGACCCCAGCGCGCACCCATTCGCGCGCGAATTGCCGGCCCAGGTGCGCCACCCCGGCCTTGGTCGCGGCATAGGCGGCATCGCCCTGCCCGGTTATTTCAGCGGTGATCGAGCCGGCCAGCACCACCCGCCTGCGCCCGTGCGCCTTGAACCCCGCGGCGATCATCCGCCGCGCGCCAATCGCCACTTTCGCGCCTTCGCGCACGAACAGCGCGCCGAACCCGGATGATGCTCCGGTGATCAGGGCCAACCGGCCCGCCATTGCCTGTCCGCTCACTTGTTTGCCTCCCAGCCACCCGGTTCGATCAAGAGCGGAGAGCGCAGTGGCGATCAAGCAAAATTGCGCAAGTTTGATCCCGGTCAAGGAACAATGTGAACAATCCGGCCACTCATAGCGCAACAAGGTGGTTTCGGTTCTGCGACCCAATTGGGACCACCTTGGCCATTTCTCCCCACCTGGAGCGGCCAATCACGTGATGGTCGCTCTCTTTTTTGGCCAATGAAGATCCTCCCCAGATGTGCTTCGCAAATCTGGAGAGGAACTTAAAATCTTACACCGCCGAACTGAACCGCCGCGCCGAATCCTGGCGGTAGGGATCGAACAGCGCCGCAATGGTTCGGGCATAGGGCAGGCCCTGGGGCGCGATGGTCAGCGTATCGCCTTCCAGCCGGGCGAGCCCGCGTTCGACAAAGGGAGCCAGCCGCGCTGCCGTTTCGGTGGCAAGGTCGGCATCGAGGCTGGCCGTTCCGTGGCACAAGAGCGCTTCGATCACTGCCCCGCGGCGCTGATCGTCGCGGCTGCGGCGCACGCCGTGCGCGGCGGGGAGCCGGTCCTGCGAGAGCAGCATCCGGTAACGCCCGGCGTTCTTCTCGTTCTGGACCAGCAGCTCGGGGAAGCAACCGATCGCGGAGGCCCCCAGGCCCACCAGCACTTCGGACTGATCGTCGGTGAAGCCCTGGAAATTGCGCCGCAAGGTCCCGCGCCGCACCGCCCGCGCCATCGGATCAGTAGGCCGCGCGAAGTGATCGAACCCTACCGGCACATAGCCGGCCTTGGTCAGCAAGTTGTAACCGAACTCGGCCATCTGGAAGCGCTCGGCCTGCCCCGGCAGCCGACTGGCATCGATCCGGCGCTGGCGCGGCAGCAGGTTTGGCACGTGGGCATAGCCGAACAGCGCGATCCGGTCCGCGCCCAGTTCCACCGTGCGTTCCAGCGTGGCTTCCAGCTGGGCCAGGGTCTGGCCGGGCAGCCCGTACATCAGGTCGAAATTGAGCGAGGTGATCCCGTGCGTTCGCAGCAGCTCGACCGCGCGGGCCAGGTCGGCATCGGGCTGGATCCGCCCGATCGCGGCCTGCAGCGCCGGGTCGAATGTCTGCACCCCCAGGCTGGCATAGCGCGTGCCGATCGCGCCCAGCACCTGGCCCCATTCCGGGGTAAGCGTGCGCGGGTCGAGCTCGATCGACCAGTCGGGATTGGCCAGCGGCATGTGCAGCGTCAGCGCGTCGGCCAGCCGCAGGAAGTCGATCGGGCTGATCGCGTTGGGGCTGCCCCCGCCAAAGGCCACCCGCCGAACCGCCACGCTGCTGTTCAGTCGCACCCCGGCGATCGCGATCTCGCGGTGGAGCGAATCGAGGTAGTTGGACAGCCGCTGGCTCTTGTTCGCCGCGCCGGTGTTGCAGCCGCAGTACCAGCAAATCTTCTCGCAGAACGGGATGTGCAGGTAGAGCGAAATGTCGCCAGTGGCGCCGCGCAGCGCCAGATCGGCATCCGCGGCGCCGATGTCATCCTTGAACTCGGCGGCGGTCGGAAAGCTGGTGTAGCGCGGCACCGGCCGCTCCAGCAATTCGGGGTAATAAGTCCACATTGTGCCCGGTTATGCCGATCGGCGCAGCGTTTTCATTGCGCAGGCTCAAAATTGCGGCCCGCGCGTTTGCGATTCGAGCTGGAATGGCAGCCCTTGGCGCAGCAGCCCTTGGTGCCGCCCGCGGGAGCCTTGGGCGCGCCGGGCACTTCAACCATCCGCACCTGCCCGTCGCCGCTGCACAGCGGCATCATCAGGGCACCGGACGCCGGAGCCGAAAGGTTGAGCGCGGCTGGCAGCAGCGCCACCAGGCCGAACAGCGCGCGCCGCCTCATGGCACCTCGTCCTCGTCGTCAATCAGGATCCGCGCGGCGGCCCCGTCAAGGTCCTCGAACTGGCCGCGTTTGAGCGCCCAGAAGAAGGCCACCAGCCCGAACAGGCCCAGCCCCAGCGCAACCGGGATCAGCACCGCGAGGCCGGTCATTTCGCGGCTCCCGCCAGGCGCAGCGAATTGCCGATCACCAGCAGCGAACTGGTCGACATCGCCAAGGCCGCGATCAGGGGCGTGACATAACCGGCCATCGCCAGCGGCACCGCCAGCAGGTTGTAGCCGATTGCCATCACGAAATTCTGCTTCACCACCCGCATGGTCCTGCGCGCGGCGCGCACCGCCATCGGGATCGCCTCCAGCGAATCCCCCAGAAACACCAGGTCGGCCGCCTGCCGCCCGACATCGCTGGCGCTGCCCGGCGCGATCGAGGCATTTGCCGCCGACAAAGCGGGTCCATCGTTGAGCCCGTCGCCCGCCATCAGCACCTTGTGGCCTGCGCCTTGCAGCCGCGCGATTGCTTCCTGCTTGGCCCGGGGTGAGGCATTGCCTTGCCCAGTGAGGCCCGTTTCGCGCGCGACATCGGCAACCGCAGCGGCATTGTCGCCCGAAAGGATCGAGACTTCGATTCCCAGCTTGTGCAGTTGGGCCAAGGCGTCATTCGCGTTGGGACGCAACCGGTCCGCGAAGGGCAGCAACCAGGCCGGCTGGCCCGCGATATCGAGCGTGGTGGCGATCCCGTTGGCCATTTCGGGTCGGCGCAGCTGGACCTTGCGGCCCTGCCACAGCCCGGAGACGCCATGCCCGGCTTCCTCCTCGACCTGGCTCAGCGCGGCGGCTTTCACCCCGCGCGCGACCAGCGTCTCAACCAGCGCGCGCGACAGCGGATGGCGGCTGTGCGAGGCGAGTGCCAAGGCCACAGCGGCGGCATCATCGGGCAAGGACGCAATCGTCGCCGGATCGGGCAAGGGACGGCCCAGGGTCAGCGTGCCGGTCTTGTCGAGCAGAGCGCGATCAACATCGGCGATCCGTTCCAGCGCGGCCCCGTCCTTGACCATCACTCCGCGCTTCATCAGCGCCGAACAGGCCACGACCTGCGCCACCGGCACCGCCAGCCCCAGCGCGCAGGGGCAAGTGATGATCAAGACCGCGATGGCATAGACCAGCGACTGGTGCAGCCCCGCCCCGGCCAGCATCCAGCCTGCAAAAGTCAGCGCGGCCAGGCTGTGCACCGCAGGCGCATAGAGCCGCGAGGCGCGGTCGGCGATCCGGACATAGGCGCTGCGGACCTGCCCCGAGGCCTCCATCAGCCGCGCGATTTCGGCCAGCGTGGTCCCCGCTCCTGCGGCCGTCACCCGCACATCGACCGGATTTTCGAGGTTGAGCGTCCCGGCCAGCACCGGATCGCCCGGCGCGGCATGGACCGGCGCGCTTTCGCCGGTCAGCAGCGACTGGTCGAACCGGCTTGCCCCGCTGACCACTTCGCCATCGGCGGCCAGCCGTTCCCCCGCGGCGAGGCGCATCACCATGCCGGGGACGAGGTCGGCCGAGGCCAGCCACTCCAGCCCGCCATCTTTCGCCACGACCATCGCCCCCGGCGCGGCCTGGCGCAGCAGGGCATCGACCCCGGCGCGCGCGCGGTCGCGCATCATCGCGTCGAGCACACGGCCCGCCAGCAGGAACAGCAGCAGCATCAAGGTGCCGTCGAACCAGGCATCCTCGCCCTGGTTCATCGTTTCATAAAGCGACAGCGCGGTCGCCAGCGTGACCCCGATCGAGATCGGCACGTCCATGTTGGTGGTGCGCTGCTTGAGCGCACCCCAGGCCGAGCGAAAGAACGGCATTCCGGCATAGGCAATCGCCGGAACCCCGATCGCGGCGGACAGCCAGTGGAACAGTTCCTTGGTCGCGCCGTCCGCGCCCGACCAGATGCTGACCGACAGCAGCATCACATTCATGCAGGCAAAGCCCGCCACGGCGAGCGGCGGCAGCAGCGGTTTGACCGCCGAGGGCGGCGGAGCCAGTTCTTCGCCGCGCGGCTGGCTGGCAAAACCCACGCCTTGCAGCGCCTCGACCAGCGCGGGAATGCCCAGCGCCGGATCGTGATCGACCCGCACTTGCCGCGCGGTCAGGTTGACCCGTGCGCCGCTGACGCCGTCCAGCGCCGCCAGAGCGCGCTCAACCTTGGCCATGCAGCCGGCGCAATGCATCCCCGGCACGACCAGCACGGTCGCGACCTGGGCTGCCTCAGCCGACTGGCGGACGGCAGTGCTCACCGGAAATCCTGCTCTTCGCGCCAGCGCTGTTCGCCGGCCTGAGCCTCGATCCTGAGCGTCCAGCGACCGCCTGCCAGCGCTTCGTTCGAACGGAAGCTGCCGTCGGCCTGGCGCTGGAAGGTCAGCGCCTGATCGGGCAGGCGGCCCAGCGGATGGCGGGCCTGGGCGCTAAGCGTCAGGCCCGATACCGGCGTGCCGGTCATGGTCACCACGACCCGGTTGTCACCGCCGCGTGCCGGCTTGGCCGACCAGCCCAGCGCCTTTTGCCGCGCCGCTTGGTCCAGCCACTTGTTGTAGTTCTGGCTGGCGACATAAGAGTTATCGACCACCACCCCGCCAAAAGTGCGGATCGCGGCGCGGGCCATGATCAGGTTGACGCCCACCACCACCGCGAAAAAGGCGACGATGATCACCGTGATATGTTTGCCGGTGAAGGGGCCCCTGGTCAGTGCGCGGATCATTGGCTTCCTCCCGTGGCGGTGTCTTCCGGCGCATCGAAGCGCGTTTCTGAAGTGTCGCCGCCGCCTTCCTTGTCGGTTGCGGTCAGCACGAAGCGGATCTGCTGCTCGCGGGCATTGGCCGGAGCGATCACATAGACCCGGACCGGCTCGACCTGATCGGGCGCGGCGGTGACGTCGAGCACCGGGGCGGCCTTGTCCTGCGAAATGTCATCGGTCCACATCAGCCCGCCAGGCAGACCCTCCAGCGCAATCCGCATCGGGCGCGGGCGGCCTTCCATGTTGAGCAGCTTGACCGTGTAATCGTTGCGCACCGCGCCATCGGGTTCGATCGTAAAGGGCGGATTGCGGTCCTTCTGGACCGAAATGTCGATCCGCTCACGCGCGCCCAGCGCGAACAGCAGGGCAAAGCCGATCGCGCTCCAGGCGCCGACGTAAACCAACGTGCGGGTGTGAAACAGTGCCTTGCTGATCGGACGCGGGGTGCCGCCTTCGCGCTCGGCCTTGCAGTCTTCCAGCGTGGCATAGTCGATCAGCCCGCGCGGGCGGCCCAATTGGCCCATCACCTTGTCGCAGGCATCGATGCACAGCGCGCAAGTGATGCAGGCGATGTCGGGCCCGCCACGGATATCATAGCCGGTCGGGCAGACGTTGACGCATTGGTTGCAATCGATGCAGTCACCCACTCCGCCAGGGTTTTTTTCCTGCTTCTTGACGCTGCCGCGCGGTTCGCCGCGCCAGTCCTTGTAAGTGACGATCAGGCTTTTTTCATCGAGCATCGCGGTCTGGATCCGCGGCCAGGGGCACATGTAGATGCAGACCTGTTCGCGCATGAAGCCGCCGAACACGAAAGTGGTGGCGGTCAGCACCGCGACCGTCGCATAGGCCACCGGGGCGGCCTGGCCGGTCCAGAAATCGACGGTCAAAGTGGGCGCGTCGGCGAAGTACATGATCCAGGCGCCGCCGGTCCAGAAGCTGATCACCAGGTAGATCGTCCACTTCAGCGCCCGCCGCGCGATCTTGGCCGGGCCCCAGGGCGCATCCTGCAGGCGTTGCTGCGCGTTGCGATCACCATCGACCAGCCGGTCCACATGCTGAAACAGATCGGTCCAGACCGTCTGCGGGCAGGAATAACCGCACCAGGCGCGGCCCACCGCGCTGGTGATCACGAACAGGCCGATCCCGGCCATGATCAGCAGCCCGGCGACGAAATAGAATTCCTGCGGCCAGATCTCGATCCCGAACATGTAGAACCGGCGGTGGGCCAGATCGACCAGCACCGCCTGGTTCGGGGCATAGGGTCCGCGATCCCAGCGCAGCCAGGGCATGAGGTAATAGACCCCCAGGGTCAGCGCCATCACCAGCCATTTGAAACGGCGGAAGCGGCCGTCCACCGCTTTGGGGAAGACGGCCTTGCGCTTCTCGTAAAGGACCGGAGCTGCGCTGGTGGTATCAGGGCTTCGCATTTCCATTACCATTCGCAGGAGCGGGAGCAGCCGCGGCCGGAGCCGCCGCAAATTGTTCGCCGCCGCCCAGCGAGTGGACATAGATTGCCAGCATCTTGATCGTTACCGGATCAAGCTTGCTGCCCCAAGCCGGCATCACCCCGGCGCGGACCCTGGCAATGCTGGCCGCGACCTGTTCCTTGGTGCCGCCGTAGAGCCAGACCTGATCGGCCAGGTTGGGCGCACCAAATTGGCGCAGGCCCTTGCCATCGGCGCCGTGGCAGGCGGCGCAGTTGGCGGCAAAGACCGCTGCACCGCGCTGGGCCACCGCATCGCTGGGAGCCTTGCCCGACAGCGACAGGACATAGGCCGAAGTATCGGCGATCTGCCCGTCCTGCAGGATCCCGTCCTTACCGAAGCTGGGCATCAGGCTGGTCCGGGTGGAAGCCGCGCCCGGCGAGCGAATCCCGTGGGTGATTGAAAACTCGATATCCGTGACGCTTCCGCCCCACAGCCAGTCACGGTCGGCCAGGTTGGGATAGCCAACCATGCCCTTGCCGCCCGAACCGTGGCACAGCGCGCAGTTCTGCTTGAACGCCGCCGCGCCTCCAGCCCTGGCCTGCGCCAGCAGCTGCTGGTCGGCCGCGATCTGTTCAAGCGGGGTTGCGGCAATCTTGTCGAGCACCGGCTTGCGCGCTGCCTCGGCAGCGGTCATTTCCGCCGCCAATTGCCCGCGGCTGGACCAGCCCCACAGCCCTTCGGTGCCTTTGCCCAGCAAGGGGATCGCCGGATAGACCACGATGTAGCCCAGCGCGAAAAGCACCGTGATCCAGAAGGTGATCACCCACCAGCGCGGCAGCGGGTTGTTCAGCTCTTCGATGCCGTCCCATTCGTGACCGACAGTTTCCACGCCGGTCGGTTCGTCAATGCGCCTATTCGCCATTGTCGTCGCCCTTGAATATCATGTTCGCCGCCGCTTCGTTGTCTTCCCTGGCGCCTGGCCGGAACGGCCAGAGCCCCAGAACCAGGAAAGTCACAACCATTGCGGCCAGCCCCCAGCTGTCGGCGAAATGCCGCAGCGTCTCGTAAGTCGAATGCCCGCTCACCGGCCTTTCACCTTGGACAGTTCCTCCTGCGCCGCGGCGGAAGTGGTATCGACCATGGTGCCCAGCACCTGCAAGTAGGCGACCAGCGCATCCATCTCGGTCAAGCGATCGGGATTGCCGTCAAAGTCGCGGACTTGCGCCTTGGGATAGCGCTTTTGCAGGTCGGTGGCGTCGGCCATCGGATCGGCCTGGATCTTGAGATCCTCGGCGGCCTTTTCGATGTCGGTCTTGGTATAGGGCACCCCGACCCGGCTCAGCGCCGTCAGATCGGCTGAAGGGTCGCTGCCCTTCAGATCTCGGTCGGCTAGGAAGGCATATTGCGGCATGACCGATTCGGGCACCACGCTCTGCGGGTTCTTGAGGTGCTGGACGTGCCATTCGTCGGAGTACTTGAGCCCGACGCGGGCCAGGTCCGGCCCGGTCCGCTTCGATCCCCACTGGAACGGATGATCGTACATCGATTCCGCCGCCAGGCTGTAGTGGCCATAGCGTTCGACCTCGTCGCGGAAGGGCCGGATCATCTGGCTGTGGCAGGCATAGCAGCCTTCGCGCACATAGATGTCGCGCCCGGCCTGTTCGAGCGGGGTATAGGGGCGCACCCCGGCCACCTTCTCGATCGTGTTGTCGATCCAGAACAAGGGAGCGATTTCCACAACCCCGCCCACGATCACCGCGCCGAAGGCCAGAACGCCCAGCAAGGCGACGTTCTTTTCGATTGTCTTGTGGCCCGCGTAAGGCTCTTTGATGGTTTCAGAAGACATGTGATTTCCCCCCTTATTCGGCCGGTGCCGCGACGAGCGGACGGTCGGCGTTCGGGTCATAGGCAGCCTGGCGCAGCGGCTGTTCCTGGCGCAGGTTGCCGGCGATCGTCTGCCACACGTTGAAGGCCATGATCAGCGCGCCGGAGAGGTAAAGCACCCCGCCAAAGGCCCGCAGCAGGTACATCGGGAACTTGGCCGCCACGGTTTCGGCAAAGCTGTTCACCAGGTAGCCGTCGGCACCGTATTCGCGCCACATCAGGCCTTCCATGATCCCCGTGACCCACATTGCCGAGGCGTAGAAAACGATCCCCAGCGTCGCGAGCCAGAAGTGCCAGTTGATCATCCGCTGCGAATACATCCGGGTCCGGTTCCACAGCCGCGGGGTCAGGTAATAGAGCGCCGCGAAAGTGATCATCCCGTTCCAGCCCAGCGCGCCCGAGTGCACGTGGCCGATCGTCCAGTCGGTATAGTGCGACAGCGAGTTGACCGACTTGATCGACATCATCGGCCCTTCGAAGGTCGACATGCCGTAGAAGGCCAGGCTCAGCACCATCATGCGGATGATCGGATCGGTGCGGACCTTGTCCCAGGCACCGTTCAGCGTCATCAGCCCGTTGATCATCCCGCCCCAGCTGGGCATCCACAGCATGACCGAGAAGACCATGCCCAGTGTCTGCGCCCAATCGGGCAGCGCGGTGTAGTGCAAGTGGTGCGGCCCCGCCCAGATGTAGAGGAAGATCAGCGACCAGAAGTGCAGGATCGAGAGACGATAGGAATAGACCGGGCGTTCGGCCTGCTTGGGAACGAAGTAGTACATCATCGCCAGGAAGCCGGCGGTCAGGAAAAAGCCCACCGCGTTGTGGCCGTACCACCATTGCACCAAGGCACCCTGGACCCCGGCCCAGACCGGGTAGCTCTTCGACCCGAACAGGCTGACCGGCACAGTGGCATTGTTGACCAGGTGCAGCAGCGCCACGGTAATGATGAAGCTCAGGAAGAACCAGTTGGCCACATAGATATGCGGCTCCTTGCGCTTCATGATCGTCAGGACGAAGACCGCCAGGTAAGCCACCCAGACCAGGGTCAGCCACAAATCGACGTACCATTCAGGCTCGGCATATTCCTTGCTCTGGGTCACGCCGAGCAGATAGCCGGTCGCGGCCAGCACGATGAACAGCTGGTAGCCCCAGAATACGAACCGCGCGAGGCCCGGCAGCGCCAGGCGGGCGCGGCAGGTGCGCTGGACGATGTAAAAGCTGGTGGTGATCAGCGCCGTCCCTCCGAAGGCGAAAATCACTGCTGAAGTGTGGAGCGGCCGCAGGCGCCCGAAGGTGGTATATTCCAGCCCCAGGTTGAGCGCCGGGAAGGCCAGCTGGAGCGCGATATAGAGCCCCACCAGAAAGCCCACGCAGCCCCAGAAGGTGGTCAGGATCACCCCGCTGCGGACCAGATCGTCGTCATAGCGCGATTGATCGGGCGGCGGCGCGCCGCTGGTGGCCAGCACCTTGTAATTGCTCTTGGTCAGGCTGATCACCAGCCCGGCCAGTGCTGCCAGGCCGAAAACGGCCATGTGAATCGCAAACCCGGTATCGACCGCGTTCGCGAACATGAAAATGGCTAGAAGAAGCGCGACGAACCACAGTCCGGCGCGGGATACCAAGGATTCCATGAGTTCGTTCCCCCCCTCATGCATGGGCAAAAATTTGAGCAGCTGTTCGGACTGTCACTCTGGCCTTTTGGTCGCTCATTGCAACGCGGCATTGACTCGGATCAATTTGCGTTGCCGTCAACAAAAAATCCCGGGAATCAGCCAAAATTTGCGCGGGATCAATGTTTGCACTTGCAGCATGGGGGCAAAGACAGCGCGACGCCGCAATAACCCTGGGCCGCACTGGGCGGTCGCTGCGACGCAAGATGAGGAAATGATGAAAAAGCTGACGCTCGCGGCCGCGCTGGCCGCTGCAACCATGCTCGCCGCGCCCGCCTGGGCCGGGTCTGATGAAGGCAAGATCCAGGTCAAGGTACTCGCCACCGGCGTTCTGCCCGATGGCAAGATCGACACCATCAACAGCGCGATCCCGTCCGTGTCCGCCGCGCTGGGCGCAAGCCCCGGCACCGTTGCCAACGACGTTGTGGTTCCGACCATCGCGGTCGAATACTACTTCAGCGAGAACGTCTCGCTGGAAACGATCTGCTGCGTCACCAAGCACAAGGTCACCGGCACCGGAACGATCGCCGGTGCGCCGCTGATCAAGGACGCGCTGTTCATTCCGGCGACCTTCACGCTCAAATACCACATGCCGCTGGGCGCGGTTAAGCCCTATGTCGGCGCGGGCCCGTCAGCGTTCATCATGCTCGATTCCAAGCCCGACACCACCGCAACCGCGCTGGGTGTGACCAATACCAAGCTGTCGAGCAACGTGGGCGTGGCGGTTCAGGCCGGGGTCGATGTGGCGGTTGGCCAGGGCATGGGGATCAGCCTCGATGCCAAGAAGTACTGGATGAACACCACCGCCAAGTTCTACGCGGGCTCCACGCTGGCGCTGGAAACCAAGCAAAAGCTGGATCCGTGGGTGGTCTCGGGCGGGATCTACTTCCGCTTCTAAGGTTGATGATTTTAGGCTGAAATAGGCATCTCCCCTCCCCGGCGGGGAGGGGTTGGGGGTGGGGGCTCGACGCCGGCGTGGAACCCCAACCCCAACTCCTCCCACAGGGGAGGGGCTTATTCTCGGCCTGACATTTCGGAAACTAACCCGCCTCGGCCATCAGCCCTTCGCGGTCGAGGATCACCACTTCGCGGCGCGAGGGCAGGTCGATCAGGCCATCGGCCTTGAGCCGGGTGAACTGGCGGCTGACCGTCTCGATCGTCAGTCCCAGCACGTCGGCGACCTGCTGACGTGAAAACGGCAGGGCAAAGCGCCGCAGCGTCTTTTCGGACTGCACTTCGCAGCCGGGCTGGACCAGCCGCTCGGACATTTCGAGCAGGAACGAGGCGAGCTTTTCGCCGGCCGACTTGCGGCCCAGCAGCAGCATCCAGCGCCGCGTGCGGTCCAGCTCGGCCAGGGTGCGTTGCAGCAGCTTGTGTTCCAGCGCCGGGTGTTCGCGCGCGAAGGCGTCGAAATCGCGGCGGCTGAACACGCAGACTTTGGCCTCGGTCAGGGCGGTGACGCCGTGGCCGCTGGTCGATCCGAACGGGCGGCCGATGAAATCGGAAGGATAGACCACACCGACAATCTGCTCGCGCCCGTCCTCGGTGCCGGTCGAAAGCTTGAGCACGCCGTCGATGACATTGGCGACCAGGACCGAATCCTCGCCCTCCCACATCAGCGATTCGCCCGGTTCGAGCATGCGGCGGCGGCCAATGGCGTTAAGCGCCTTGAGCTCTTCGGTATCGAGCGCAGCACAGATCGCACGATTGCGCACGACGCAGGTATCGCAGGCGGACATGTCATTGCCATGCGCCCGGCGCTGCCAAAGTGCAAGTCAGATGATGTCGGCCAGCCCTTCCAATGCGGTGCGCAGTTTGTCGAGCGCCTGGGCTTTCAGCTGATGGACCCTTGGCACCGAGACTTCCAGCGTCTCCGCGATCTCGGCCAGATTGAGCTCCTCAACAAAATAGAGCTGCACCACCAGTTGCAACCGTTCGGGCAACTCTGCGATCGCGCCCGCCACCGCGCCGCGCAGTTCCTCGTCGGCCAGCAGCGCGAAACTGTCGGGCCGGTCATCGGCAAAGGCCATGTCGGCATCGGAATAGGCCTGGTCGATCGATTCGAAGCGCAGCGGCTCGCTGGCATGGCGCAGCGCTTCCAGCTCGTTCTCGTCCAGCCCCATCGCCGCGGCCAGTTCATGGCCCAGCGGATCGCGGCCCAGTTGCCCGCGCAGCGTGATCTCCATCTCGCGCAAGTGCCGCCGCCGCTCGACCGCGCCGCGGCTTAGCGGCACGTGGCGGCGGATCAGATCGACCATCGCCCCGCGCACGCGCAGCTTGGCATAGGCGGCAAAGCCATCCTCGGTCGGGCCAGCATGTTTCTGCGCGGCCTCGGTCAGCGCGACCATTCCGGCCTGCATCAGGTCTTCCAGCTCGATCCCCTGCCGTCCGCCGCCGTGGACGTGCCAGGCCAGGCGCCGGACCATCGGCACGAAGCGGCGGATCCGGTCGGCACAGTCGCCGCGATAGGCCTCGGCCGCGGCAAGGCTCTTGTGATCGTGGATCATGCAAATTCACTTTCGGGTTCGGAAACAGGGGAAGGCTGGGGCAGCGCCGGGGCACCGATCACCGCGACAACCTCGATCGGCTGGGCGGCGGGCAGCTCGGCGATGGACAGCACCGCGCAGCTTGGCGCGCGCAGCCGCAGCAAGGCGGCCAGCGCGCGGCGGGCGCGCGGCTGGACGATCAGGGCCAGCGGCTGCGCGCCGGCTCCGCGCTCGGCCACCAGTTCGGCCACGCGTTCGCCGATATTGCGGGCCAGGTCGGGCTCGATCACCGGTTGGCCGGTCGAAGGATCGCTGAGGCCTTGGACAATCGCGGCCTCCAGCTGGGCGTCGAGGGTGAGCACCGGCAATCGCTCGCCCGGCGCGCAAATCCGCCCGACGATCAGCGTACCCAGTTCGGCCCGGACCAGTTCGACCAGCCGGTCGTGGTCCTGGCTCTGCTGCACCGCCTGCGCCAGCGCAGAAAGGATCGGCAGCGGGTGGCCGATGGGCAGGCCGTCCTCGAGCAAGGCCCGGAACAGCCGGGTCAGCGCGGCGAGCGAAAGCGGCGCGGGGTGCACCGCCTCGACCAGCCCGGCCGAATGCTCCTTCACGGCGTCGAGGATGGTTTTGAGTTCGTCCGGCCCGAACAGCGCCGGCGCGCGCTCGCCCAGCAGCTGGTTGAGCTGGGTGGCGACTACGGTGGAGGCATCGACCGTCAGGTAGCCCTCGGCGATGGCGAGATCGCGCTGCGCGGGATCAATCCAGACCGCCGGGCAGCCGAAGCTGGGATCGCGGGTCTTTTCGCCCGGCAGCTTGCCAAACTCGCGGACATCGCCGGCGTCGATCGCCAGGACCTTGTCGGGCCGCACCGTCCCCCCGCCCAGCGCCACCCCGCCCAGCATGATCCGGTAATCGCCCGGCGGCATCTCCAGGCTGTCGCGGACCCGGAACTGCGGGACAACGAAGCCGAACAGCTGGCTGAGCTGTTTGCGCACCCCGGTAATCCGCGCCACCAAGGGCGAGCCGCGCTTGTCATCGACCAGGTGGATCAGACCGTAACCCAGCTCGATGGTGACGAGGGTATGGTCGGAGACATCCTCCAGCACGATCCGGCCCGGATCGGGCGGCGGCTCGGCGGCGAGCACCGGCGAGGGCCGCGCGGCGCGCTTGCTCAGCGTGTGCCACAGCCAGGCGGCCAAGGCTGCGGCGGGCAGGAAGATGCTCTGCGGCATCGCCGGGATCATCCCGATCGCGCCCAGGATCACCGCCACCGGCAGCCAGGTCGCCGGATTGGCGAGCTGCCCGCCGATCTGGCCCGACAAGTCGCGGCTGTCCGAAACGCGGGTGACGATCACCGCCGCCGCGATTGACAGCAGCAAGGCCGGGACCTGCGCCACCAGCGCATCGCCGACTGCCAAGGTCACATAGATTGTCGCCGCTTCGCCCGCCGTCAGCCCGTGGCTGAGCATTCCCAGCGCAAAGCCGGCGATGATGTTGACCCCCAGGATCAACAGCGCGGCGATTGCATCGCCCTTCACGAACTTGCTGGCACCGTCCATCGAGCCATAGAAATCGGCCTCGGTCGCAACTTCGCGGCGGCGGGCCTTGGCTTCATCGGCGGTGAGCAGCCCCGCGGCAAGATCGGCGTCGATCGCCATCTGCTTGCCCGGCAAGGCATCGAGCGTGAAGCGCGCCGACACTTCGGACACGCGGCCCGCGCCCTTGGTGACCACCACCATGTTGATGATCATCAGGATCATGAAGACGAAGAGGCCAACCGCGAAATTGCCGCCGACCAGGAAGGCCCCGAAGGCCTCGATCACATGCCCCGCGGCCGCCCCGCCTTCATGCCCGTGGACCAGCACCACGCGGGTCGAGGCGACGTTGAGCGACAGGCGCAGCAAGGTGGCGAACAGCAAGACCGAGGGGAAGGCACTGAAATCGAGCGGCTTTTGCGCATTCATCGCCGCCATCAGGATCGCAATCGACAGCGCGATGTTGAGCACGAAGAAGACATCGAGCACCACCGCCGGGGTCGGCACCACCATCAGCCCGATCAGGGTGAGGATCCCGGCCGGCAGCGCGAAGGCGCTGGGATTGATGCGGCTGAGCCAGCTCACAGCCCGAACGCCTGCAACTTGCCATAGGCCGCGCGGACCGGCGCGGGCATCACCGCGCGGTCACCGAATGCCGCAGCCAGGGTTTCGGCCATCGAGGGGCGTTGGGGGGCACTTGGCCCTTCCCCGCTGGGGAAGGGTTGGGATGGGGGTACCACGCCAGCGTTGTTCCCCCACCCGCGTTCAGAGTCACGTGCCTCTGAACGCCCCCTCCCCGCCGGGGAGGGGAGCCAGGCATCGGGATTTGCATCACCCATTGCGCGGGCCATCTTGCCGCGCACCAGCTCCATCACTCCGCCCAGCGAGCGCGGCTGGCCGGAAGCGTCATAGAAGACCGCCTTGTTGGCCCTCGCCGCCTCGGGAAACAGCGCGGCGGCGCTTTGGGCCGGATTGGCGGCGAGCGCGGTCAGAAACCGGCCCGCCCCGTCCGCGCCCAGGAAGTGCGCCATGTAAAGCTCGGGCGCGTCGGGCTCGCGCCCCAGCACGCTGCGCAGGAAGGTACGGTTGTCGCTGGCCAGCTCCGCCGCCATCAAGGCCGAGGCATCGGGATCATAGCGCAAGGCCAGCACAGCATCGCGCAGCACCGGATCGCGCACCCGCCCGCCCTGGATCGCGGCATCGGCCCATGCCAGGCCGTGCGCGCTGCCGTGGCGGTCGAGCGTGTCGAGCCAGGTGCCTTTGGTGAACTGGTACAGCCCCGCCGCGCTGGAGGTGCCGGCCTTGGCATTGGGATTGAGGCTCGATTCAAGCCGGGCCTGACCCACAAGGTACGAGAAATCGACCCCCGTCGCCTGGCTGGCGCGGGCGATGGCCGCCTGGACTTGCGGTGTGGGCGTTACTGCGCCGATGGACCTGGGCTCGCTCAAGCGAAACTCCCGCTACGGTTGGACGTCGCGGGGGTCTCAGCAAGGGGCGTGCCAGTTTATCGCACAGCTGCGTAGGCGTATGCCGGAGAGCCCGCCTTGTAGAGCGCGGGCGAGCCGGTCAGCGCGTCGAGCCGGGCCGCGATATTGGCCGCGATCAGGTTGCGAACCTGGCGGTTGACCTCGTTCAAACGCCGCGCGGCATCAAGCAGGCCGCGGCATTCGGGATCGAGCAGCGCCGGATCGGTGAGGGGCGCGCCCTTGTCGATCGTCCCGCACAGTGCGACCTTGTCGTTGGCGCAGCCCATGATCGCATCAAGATCGAGCCCGGCAAGCGCCTGCCGCTCGACCTGCAAAACGGCAACCATCTGCCGCAAGGTATCGCGCAGCTGCACAGAGTTCATTTCCCGCTCCTCAAGAGCAGCCCCGCCGCGATCATCGCATCGGCGACTTTCATCGGCAGCACCGGATAAAGGCCTCGCTCGATCGCCTTGCTGATCTCGGCAACGCGCTCGGAATTGACCGGCGGCTGGCCGGGATCGAGCGCCGCGCTGCGCTGCACCGCCGATTGCGGCGCGGCCTGCGAGCGGGCGCTGTCGCTGGCCACCGGTCCGGTGGGCTTGCCTTTTGCCACCAGGCCAGGGCCGCGGGGCGTCTGGGGACCCAGTGGTCCAAGTTCGACGGGGGGCATGTCGCCGCTCCTTGGTTGTTTGTCAGACCCAAGGACGGCAGGTGCGCTGCAGCTTTAAGGGGCGGCGGCAGACATGTGCCGGGTCACGGCAATTCGATGCCGACCAGCCCGGGCCGGATCACCCGCGCGCGCAGTGCCGGGGCGACCGGATTGGCGGTGCGGACCTTGATCCAGGTGCCCACAGCGCCGCTTTCCAGCGCCTCGCCCTTCTGCGCCACGGTAAAGCCCTCGCCGCTGACCGCGATCGAAACCGCATCGCCGCGGGTGATCGCGGGGGGAGCTGCCTCGCCCCGGGCCATGCCCGCCAGCGGCACAAACAGCCGCCACCCGCCCGGCATGGGGCAACTGACTTCGACCGTATCCTGCCGCGCGCCGTACCAGCCGGTCGCCAGCGGCGCACGGCACGGGGTCAGCCGCAAACGCCGGTCCACCGGCAGCGCGGCCCCGCCCGGCTGGCCTTGCGGCACTCCGGTGAACACAGCGACCGCGCGATCGACTTCGGCCAGGTCGGCATGGCTCTGGGCCTGGGCC
>PNJT01000012.1 GCA_013822005.1 Novosphingobium sp.
CGCAACCGCTTGAAGAAAAGAGCAGTGCTTCGACAAGCTCAGGATAGTCGGGGCTGGGGCGAGGTGATTCAGATTTTCCAATCACCGCTCTAGGTAGAGCTCAATCCCCTCAAACCGGCGACCAGGGCTTTTCCTCGCCCTCTTCCAGTTCGCCCGCCGGGCGTTCGGTCCCGGTGGCGGCGGGGAGGTATTCCAGCACCGCGTCGAGCAGAGCATCGAGGCCTTTGCCGGTCGCGCCCGAGATCGGATAGATCTTCTTCGCGCCCGCCGCCTTCAGTTCCTTCATGAACATCTGGACCAGTTCGCGGTCGACCGTGTCGATCTTGTTGAGCGCGATCAGCCGGGGTTTTTCGTCGAGGCCGTTGCCATAGGCGGCGAGTTCTTCCTCGATGATCTCCAGTGCATCGGCAGGATCGGTGCCGTTGATGTCGATCAGGTGGATCAGCACCCGGCAGCGTTCGATATGGCCCAGGAAGCGGTCGCCGATCCCGGCGCCATCGGCCGCGCCTTCGATCAGGCCGGGGATGTCGGCAAGCACGAATTCACGGGTGCGGTGGCGGACCACGCCCAGCTGCGGGACCAGGGTGGTGAAGGCGTAGTCGCCGACTTTGGCCTTGGTGTTGGTGATCTGGTTGATGAAAGTGCTCTTGCCGGCATTGGGCAGGCCCAGCAGGCCGACATCGGCGAGCAGCTTCAAACGCAGCCAGACGTACATTTCCTCGCCCATTTCGCCCGGCTGGTGCTGGCGCGGGGCGCGGTTGGTGCTGGTCTTGTAGCTGGCATTGCCGCGCCCGCCCATTCCGCCCTTGAGGAATGTGACGCGCTGGCCGACTTCGGTGAGGTCAAGCAGCACCGTCTCGCGGTCCTCGTCCGAGATGACCTGCGTGCCGACCGGAACCTTGATCACCAGGTCCTTGCCGGCCGCACCGTGGCGATCACGGCCCGAGCCATGTACCCCGCGCGGGGCCTTGAAATGCTGGGCATAGCGGAAGTCGATCAGCGTGTTGAGGCCCTGCACGGCTTCAAAAATGATGTCCCCGCCCTTGCCGCCATTGCCGCCATCGGGCCCGCCATATTCGACATACTTTTCACGCCGGAAGCTGACAGCCCCCGGCCCGCCTTGCCCTGAGCGGAGGAAGATCTTGGCCTGGTCGAGAAAATGCATGGGTTCTGTCTAACGGATAACGGCGCGAATGTCGCCTGTGGTGTCTCGACTTTGGCCCTTTTGGCCAAAGTTTATCCTGAGCAGCGGCTGCTAAGCCGCAAGCCGAAGGGCTCGACACGAACGGAGGTTGGTTAGTGGTCCAGTGTCTTGCCATTCGTCTCAGTCCGAGCCGAAAATGGTGAGCTTCGAGAACCGGCGCGCAGCGGCCATTTGGGCCGTGAGCACCGGAAGCGCAGAAGATCGCCATTTGCAGGCCGGAATGTGGCGAATGGCAAGACACTGGTGGAGCCGAGGGGGATCGAACCCCTGACCTCGTCATTGCGAACGACGCGCTCTCCCATCTGAGCTACGGCCCCGTTCCAGTGGACGCGCATGGGGCAGGCCCCGTGCGAGGTGCCCCCTTAGCGAAAGGGCAGTTGCCATGAAAGAGCAATTTTACGGCGAGGTCGCGCTGGGGGCGGCCGAACCGTTGTTGATCGGGATCGCCGAGGCCAGCACTTTCGAACCCGGCACCGCGTCCTTGCCCCATTTGGCATTCCAGGCGGCCATATCCAGGTTGTACTGGTCATAGCGCTTGTAGAAATCGTCGAACACGATCTCCAGGCTGGGCAGCGCGGTGGCGGCGAAGGCCGAGAGGTTGGCCGATTTGACCAGCTTGGCGTCCTTGCTCATCGCCAGGGCGGCGTTGCAGAAGGCTGGCTGGACCGGCGGGATCGCGAAGTGGTTATAGACCTCGGTCATGAACTTTTCGCGGTGTTTGACAAAGCCGGAGCCGTGCTTGGCGCGGAATTCGGCATCGACCTTGGCATTCGTAGCGCGCAGGGTCTTGGCGTGGGCTTTCAGGAAAGCGCGGTAGCCCACCACGATTTCGGTATGCTGGGGACCGCGGCAATTGAGCGCCGCAACGTTATAGCCCGAACGCAGGTTCCACAGCGCCTGGGCCGGGGAAATCCCGCGATTGGGGCTGAGCCGCACACCGTCCGGGCCAAGCGGCTTGTAGGCCAGCGTGGGCGAGGCCCATTCGGGCGGAATCGGCTTCCACGGAATATAGACATAGGCCGGCGGCGGCGGCGGAGGTGGAGGTGGGGGCGGCGTGGCAGGCTTTTTGGGCTTGGCATCGGCCGCAGCGGCAAGCAGCGCCATCGCGGCCATGCCGCCGATCGTTATGAGGCGAAAATTCATTGTCATAGTCCGACCCGTTTTCCCAATTGGCTGGCCACTTCTGGCACAGCCGGGCTTAACCCGTCCTGGCGCATATGACTAACCCCTTTGCCCCATAAAGCAAATGCCCGGCGTGCTGCGAAGCACGCCGGGCACGTTTGACCGTTGCCGGTGTGGGATCAGTCGCGGTTGCCCAGGAAGCTGAGCAGGAATTGAAACATGTTGATGAAGTCGAGATAGAGCGACAGCGCGCCAATGATCACGACCTTGCCCATCATGTCGGTTCCGGCGACCTGCAGGTAGGTATCGCGCAGGCGCTGCGTATCCCAGGCGGTCAGACCCGCGAAAATCAGCACGCCAAGGGCCGAGATCGCCAGCGCCAGCCCGCTCGACTGCAGGAAGAAATTGGCGATCATCGCGATGATGATCCCGATCAGGCCCATCATCATGAAGGCGCCCATCGCCGTCAGGTTTCGCTTGGTGGTGTAGCCATAGAGGCTGAGACCCGCGAAAGCGCCCGCCGTGGCGAAGAACGTGGTGGCGATCGAGGTGCCGGTGTAAACCAGGAAAATGGTCGACAGCGACATGCCCATGATCACGCAGAAGGCCCAGAACATGGTCTTGAGCGTCGCTTCGGAGCGGTTGAAATTCATCGCGAAGACAAAGCCCAGCGGGGCGAGCATGATCACCCAGCGCAGCGGCGAGGCCATGATCTGCCGCCCCACTTCCGACGAAGCGAACAACAGCGCCACCACGCCCGACAGCAACACGCCCGAGGCCATGTAGTTGTAGATCGACAGCATGTACTTGCGCAGGCCCTCGTCGCGTGCGCCCGCTCCGATCACGTCGCCATTGATGGTCGCGTTGACGAAGGGACTACGGGTGCCGGGCCGGGGTTCATTCCAGTCAGCCATTTCAAACTCCTTTTTCGCCCCGAAATAGGGGCGATGCGACGAATATCGGGTTTTCTTGGTCCGGATTCAAGCGAAACCGGACAAGGCCGAATGTCGTAAATTGTATCAGGATTGCTCGCGGGCGGCGGCGGCCAGCTCGGCTCCGCGATCACGCGCCGCCTTCAACGTCGCCTCGACCAGCCGGAATAGCGCGGAATCAGCGTCCAGCACCGCCAGGCCCGCCGCGGTGGTGCCGCCCGGGCTGGTGACCCGGCGGGCCAGTTCGGCAGGCGCAAGGTCGGTCGTCGCGGCCAGCCGTCCAGCGCCATCGACCATCGTCACCGCCAGCCGCCGTGCCTGATCGGGATCGAGCCCCAGCCCGGCCCCGCCCGCCGCCAGCGCGTCGATGATCCGGTAGACAAAGGCCGGTCCCGACCCGGCCAGCGCAGTGACCGCGTCCATCAGCGCCTCGTCGGCCAGCCATTCTGCGGTGCCCAGCGGGGCGAGCAGCACATCGATTTGCTCGCGCTGTGCGGCATTGCAGCCGGTTCCGAACAGACCCATCGGCGAACGGCCTATCGCGGCGGCCAGGTTGGGCATGACCCGAACCACCGCGCCTGCATGCGGCACGCGAGCCCTGATGCTGGCCACTTCGGTCCCGGCGAGGATCGAGAGCAGCACGGTATCCGGCCCCACAGCCTCCGCCAGCATGGGCGCGGCCTCGTCCAGCGTCTGCGGCTTGATCCCCAGCAGCACCGCGTCGAACGGCCCGGGCGGGACCGCGCGCAGCAGCTGCACGCCGGCGGGCGCTTCGGCCAGGTACGGATCGACCACGGTAAAGCGCGCCGGGTCCAGCCCCGCGGCCAGCCACCCGGCCAGCATCGCGCCGCCCATATTGCCGCAGCCCAGGATCAGGATGGTGAAATTCGGCAAGGCTATGCTCCAAATCCCCCTCCCGCTTGCGGGAGGGGTCGGGGGTGGGCCAGTCAGCCGATTGGCCCCAAGCCCGACTTACCCACCCCTAACCCCTCCCGCAAGCGGGAGGGGAACAGGACAGAGCAGCTCGTGAATTCAGGCCTCGCCCGCCGCATCGACCATCGAGCTGGCCAGCGCTTCGGCCGGGCTCTTGTCGCCCCACAGCACGAACTGGAACGCGGGGTAGAAGCGGTCGCATTCCTCGACTGCGGCTTCGACCGCGACTTGCGCCTGGCCCAGACTGAGCAGGCCTTCATCGCCCAGCAGCAGCCCGTGGCGGTAAAGCAGCACCGAGCCGTTCGACCACAGATCGAAATGGCCGACCCACAGCTGTTCGTTGACCATGGCCAGCAGTTCGCAAACCGCCGCGCGCTTGTCATCGGGGACGCGGATATCGGGCAGGCACAGCAATTGCAGCACGTGATCCTCACGCCGCCAGACCCCGCGCAGGGTATAGCTGGCCCAGGAGCCCTTGATCTCGCCCGAAATCTCGTCCTCGCCAACGAATTCGCAGGGCCAGCCGCGCGCCTCGAACAGCGACGCGAGCATGTCGACGGGTGCCGCGTCGTCTTCCTGCCCTTCGTAGTCGCGATTTTCTTCGATCATGTCAGGCTCAATGCTTCGGACAGGGGTGCGCGGGCAATGACGCCATGCCGCTGGGCTGCGCATAACTGCACAAGCCTGTTTACAGGGTGTGGAAAAGGATCGGCGGCCTTACCTGGCCGAACCCAGCGCATCGACCACTTGCCCGGCCGGGCTGGACCACACAAATGCCCCGGAAACCCCCGCTTTCTTGAGCTTGGCGAGGAAAGCGGCGGCCTCTTTCTGGGTGGCAAAAGGCCCCGCCAGCAGGCGGTTGGACTGGCCCCAGGCGGTGACGCCGGATTTCAGCCCCTTGAACAGTTCGGGATTGTCGCGCGCCAGCTTGCGCCAGTCGAAACCGAGCGCCGATTTGTCACGGCCGGTCGCCACCTGGACCCAGATCCGGCTGGGCTGCGACTTGGCTTCCTTGGCCTTGGTATCCTTGGCATCCTTGGGATCCAGGCATTTGGCATCCTTGATGAGAGCCGCCTTGCCCTTGGCGCTCTTGGCTCCCTTGACGGGAACCTCTTTGGCGCAGGGATCCTTGGCAGCCACTGGCGGCGGGGCGGGCGGCCTGACCTTGCGGATATCGACCGCCCCGGCCTTGGGCTCGATCTCGCGGCTGGGAGCGGTGAACCCGGCGAAGGCCTCGTCCAGGCTCTCACCCGTGGGCTGTTCGGGCGGTTTGGCGGCGCTGCCGGTCCGGCGCAAGTCGAACGATGCGGGCCCCGGCTCGATCGAGCCGAAGCCGGGCCCGGCTGGCTGGACCGGTGCGGGCGCGGGTGCCGTGACCGGGACCGGAGCGGGTGGCGGTGGTGGCGGAGGTGGCGGCGGAACCGGCACCAGCTTTGGCACGGGCGGCGGTTCGGCCATGGCCAGTTGCACCGGCTTGCCGTTCACTTCGCGGCCAACCTCGGGGATTGGCGGGGCGGCGGCGACCTGGACCGGCTTGGGTTTCGGCGTGTCCTTGGCCCTGTTTTTGTCTTTGGATTTTCCCTTGTCCTGGGCTTTGCCCTTGCCGGGCTGGTTGACCGGCGCGGCCACCGGCGCGGCGCTGGCCAGAGTGGTAGCCGGCCCGGAATAGCGCGCCAGGCGCGGATCGTCGCGGCCAATTTCAGAGGCGCGCGGGAAAAAGCCCAGGTTTGCCGCGGCGGCCTGCTGGGCACGGGTCAGCCGGGGCATGAAGCCCAGATAGCCGTTCACCGCGCTCGCCATCTGCGCGGGCAAGGTCTGCTGGGCGATACTCTGCGCCTCGGCGGCATTGCCCAGGATTGCCAGCGCGAAGGCGCGCATGCGCCAGGCGCTCTTGTCCTGGCGCTGGATCAGCGGGCCAAGCCTATCTTCCATCCCGCGCCGATCGCCGCTGATCGCCAGGCTCAGACCATAGCGGCGCACCGTTTCGTCGCGCTCTTCCAGCGCCAGCGAACGGCGGTAATAGAGCTGCGCGGTGCGTGGATCACCGACCAGGTCATAGGCCAGCGCGCGGTCCGCCAGCCCCCCGGCATCGATCGGGCCCAGCTTGTCGGCATCGTTGAACATTTCGATCGCGGTGACCGGATCGTTGGCCAGGACATAGGCCCCGGCCAGCCCCGATCGAACCCGCACAGAGCCCGGCCACAGCGTATCGGCGCGCTGGAAGAAGCCGATCGCCGCCTGGACATCGCCCAGCTCGAGCGAGGCCCGCCCTGCCGCGATCAAGGCCTCAATATCCTGCGGGTCACGCGCGAGCTTGTTCAGCGCATCGTTGAGCTTCATCCCCGGCGACCTGGAGGGGATCGGCTGGACCACCGCTTGGCTGACCTGCGGCGCGGGCTGGGCCAAAACCGCCCCGGCAACCAAGGCACAGGCCAATCCCGGCCCGACAAGCAGGGCCCGGTTACGCGGCAATCGGTAGCGCGGATTCGGCATGGGCGGCGAAGTGGACCTTCTGACGCTGGGAAGCAAGTATCACTCCACCAGGGAGTGACACCGCCAAGCTGAACCAGCTGTTAAATCCGGTGGCATTTGAACAAGAGCGGGAAAGCCCTTCCCCGTTGGGGAAGGGCTATTCTACGCAAAACACCCGGGGCCTTGCAGACGATTACTGGTTGTTCTGTCGCCCCAGGAAACGCGGGATCGAGATCGATGGGCCGCCGTCATCCTCGTCCTCGTCGTCATCGTCTTTCGAAGCCCCGCCGCGCGAGAGGTTGGCCATCCGTTCGAACAGCGTGGCACCGCCGCCGACCCGCGGCTGTTTCTTCGCCGGTTCGGCCGAAGCGTCGCCAGAGCTGCTGGCCCCGCCGCCCGAAGGCAGATCGCCGTGGCCTTCGCTGACCGTATCGTCGTCGCTGGAAACCAGCCCGCGGCGGCGTCCGCCACCGATCGGCGCATCTTCTTCGGCCAGGCGCGAGGCATCGAGCAGCAATTCATCGCCGCCGCCGGATCCTTCGGCCTCGTCACCGCCCGCTTCGAGTTCGAGTTCGAGCGGTTCGCCCACCTCGCTGCGCGCATCCTCATCCCCGTCCGACAGCTGGGGCATATCCCAATCATCGTCGTCATCCAGCGCCGCGGGCACCGGTGCTTCCGGCTCGGGCTGTGGTTCAGGTTCAGGTTCAGGCTCAGGCTCAGGCTCAGGCTCAGGCGCGGCAGCGCGTTCGAACAGCGGTTCGGCCGCGACCGGGGCACTCATCGCCGGGCGTGCAGGCCCGCGTGAGCCGCCCATGTTGAACGGACGCGCGGCTTCCTCGGCCATCGAGGCGGTCTGTTCGATCCCGGTGGCGACCACCGAAACGCGGATCTTGCCATCGAGTTCGGGATTGAAGGCGCTGCCCCAGATGATGTTGGCATTGGGATCGACCAGTTCGCGAATGTGGTTCGCGGCTTCATCGACTTCGAGCAGCTTCATGTCTTCGCCGCCGATGATCGAAATGATCACGCCCTTGGCACCCTGCATCGACACGCCATCGAGCAGCGGGTTGGCAATCGCCTTTTCGGCAGCTTCGAGCGCACGGTTTTCGCCCTGGCCTTCGCCGGTGCCCATCATCGCCTTGCCCATTTCGGCCATGACCGAGCGGACGTCGGCGAAATCGAGGTTGATCAGGCCGGGCATGACCATCAGGTCGGTGATCGAGCGCACCCCTTGCTGGAGCACCTCGTCCGCCATAATGAAGGCTTCCTTGAAGGTGGTTTCCGCCTTGGCGACCAGGAACAGGTTCTGGTTGGGGATCACGATCAGGGTATCGACGTGCTTTTGCAGCTCCTCGATCCCGGCTTCGGCCGCGCGCATCCGGCGGGTGCCTTCGAACAGGAACGGCTTGGTCACCACGCCGACGGTCAGCACGCCCTTTTCGCGCGCCGCCTTGGCCACGACTGGCGCCGCTCCGGTGCCGGTGCCGCCGCCCATGCCGGCGGCGATGAAGCACATGTGCACGCCTTCCAGCGCGCGGTCGATCTCACCCATGCTTTCTTCAGCGGCGGCGCGCCCGACTTCGGGGCGGGCGCCCGCGCCCAGACCCTGGGTGATATCGCTGCCCAGCTGGATGCGGTGTTCGGCCACCGAATTGTTGAGTGCCTGGGCGTCGGTATTGGCGACGACGAAATCGACCCCCTCGATCCCGGCCGCGATCATGTTGGCAATGGCGTTTCCGCCAGCCCCGCCGACCCCGATCACGGTGATCCGGGGACGCAGCTCCTCAACAGCGGGTGCTCCGATATTGATGCTCATTTACGCTCTCCAGTCCGCACGGCGGATACACTTCCTACAGTTAACACGAACTCTTGCACTCTTCGATTCAGCGAAGCAAAGCCGGGAAAGCCTTTGTCCACAGCCGCCAATCCTCAAAAATACTCCCGCACAGCCCGATAGAGCCGGTTGACCACCCCCAAACCCGAATAGCGGTGCGTCCGCTGGAACGCCGGGCCGACCGTGCGAATGTCGATCGGATCGGCCGCGGCATAGAGCACGAGCCCCGCCAGCGTCGAAAATCCGGGGGTAGCATGCGCTTCGGCCAGGCCTTTGACATGCTGCGGACGGCCCACCCGCACCGGCTTGCCCAGCGCGGCCTGGGCATAGTCGGCCAGCCCCGCCAGTTCGGCTCCGCCGCCGGTCAGTACCACCAGCTGTCCGCGCTGCCCGGTAAAGCCCAGGCCCTTGAGCGCGCGCGAGACTTCCTCGACCCATACGCCCAGCTGCGTGGTGATCACCGAGACCAGTTCAGCGCGCGGCACGCGGTTCTTGTCGTCCGCATGGCGCGCGACCGGGGTGCCGGCTTCTTCGCCAGGGGCCTGGACCGGGATCATCTCGCGGTGATCCGACGGGCTGGCAATCGCCGATCCGTGGACGCATTTGAGCCGTTCGGCCTGGAACCGGCGGATCCCGAAAGCGCTGGCGATCGCATCGGTCACATCGCCCGAACCCAGCGGGATCGTCACCAGCCCCAGCAGCATGCCCGCGGCATAGACCGAGACATTGGTCACCTCGCCGCCAAATTCGACCAGGGCCACGCCCAGCTCGCGCTCTTCGGCCGAGAGGCAGGCATGCCCCGAGGCGATGGGCGATCCGACCACCGCCTCGACATCGAGGTGCGCGTTCTGGACCGCTTCGGTGATGTTGCGGATCGGCGCGCCATCGGCCAGCATCACGTGGATATCGACCCCAAGCCGCTCGGCATGGAGCCCCTTGGGATCGGCCACCCCATCGGCCCCGTCGAGCGTGTAATGCGCCGGCTGAGCATGGAGCACCATCCGCCCGTCGGGCTGGACCACATCGCGGGCCGAGACCAGCAAGGCATCGACATCGTCAGCCTCGATCCGGCGCCCCCCGATTTCGACCTCAACCTGAGCGACCTGGCTGGCCAGCCCCGCCCCCGAACAGCCGATCCAGACCGACTGGATCGAGGTGTTGGCCATCTTTTCGGCGCGTTCGATCGCATCGCGCACGGCATAAGTCGCCGCGGCCATATCGGTGACATAGCCGCGCTTGATCCCTTGTGCGGCGCGGTGGCTGGAACCCAGCACCACCATCTCGCCGGTTTCGGACAGGCCCGCGATCATCGCCGAAATACGGAACGAACCGATGTTGACCGCGCCATAGATCTTGGCGATGCGGGGCGGAGCCATCAGTCGTTCTCCTTCTTCGCAGGCTTGGCCGCCGGTGCCGGGCTGGCACTCGCGCTGGCCTGAGGACGCGGCGCGGCGCTGGCCTGTTCGACCGCATCGGTGCGGCTGGGCATGCGGAAATAGATCCGGTCGCCCGCGCGCATGTCAAAAGCCACCGCCTTGCCGCCGAGCAGGCGGTTGCGCCCGTCAAGCTGCGCGAAAGTGGTCAGCGCCTTGGCTGAGGCCTGGTCGCCTTCGGGCAGGGCCAACATCTGGCCGGTCTTGAAAGTCAGGTTCCAGCGGCGGTTGCCGATCCATTCGGCGCCCTTGATCCGGGGCTTCAAAGCCGGGGCCGCATCGAGCAGCGCGGTCAGCGCGCCGATCTGCTGGCCCGCGCCGGGGCCGGACAGCACCAGCTTGCCCTTGGCCCGCTCGGCCGAAATCCGCTCCAGCTCGCGCCCGGTGGGATCAATCAGGACCAGCTTGTCGGCCTTGGCCAAGACCGCGATCGGCTTGCGCTCGACGATATCGATCACCAGCGTATCGGGCAGCTGGCGCGAAACCCGCGCATCTTCCACCCATGACAGCTGCATCAGCCGCTCGCGGGTGGCTTTCAGATCGACGAATGGCATCGCCCGGTCGCGGTCGGCCAGCGCGATCTGATAGACTTTCAGCTCGTTGAGGTGGTTGGTCCCGCGCACTTCGACATTGCGCAGCTCGAACCCGGCCTGGTGCGAGAGGTGGACCAACTGCTCGCGCGCCATGGCGGGAAGGCCCGCAAAGCTCGCCACCATCCAGATCAGCACCGCGGTAGCGCCCAGAATCACCGCCAGGAAAATCCGGTGCAGCTGGCTTTCGCTGAACGGCTGGATCGCCATCACCGTATCGACCACCGACCCGGTCCGCGCCTTGGCCGCGCGGACCTGGCGCGACTTGTTCTGCGCCGCCGCGGCCTTGCGGACCGACTTGCCGCCGCGCTTGATCTTCTGCCCGCTCACTTGGCCTTCCCCTTGCGGCCCAGCGCATCGGCAATGATGATCTCGACCAGTTCGCCGTATTCGATCCCCAGGTGCCGGGCCTGTTCGGGCACCAGGCTGAGCGAGGTCATCCCCGGCTGGGTGTTGGTTTCGAGCACGAACAGACCCGCCAGGCCCTGGCTGTCATCCCAGCGGAAATCGGTGCGGCTGCATCCGCTGCAGCCCAAGAGGCGATGGCAGCGCAGTGCCAGGTCGAGGCAGGCCTGGGTGATCTCGTCGGGGATCTCGGCCGGGCAGATATGCTCGGTCATGCCTTCGGTGTACTTGGCGTCGAAATCGTAGAAGCCCGACTTGGGCTTGAGTTCGGTGACCATCAAGGCCTTGTCGCCCAGCACCGCGGTGGTCAGTTCGCGCCCGCGGATATAGGGTTCGGCCAGCAGGTGATCGAACTCCTGCCAGGGACCTTTGGCATCCGGGCTGATCGGGTTGCCGTAGTTGCCCTCATTGGTGACGATCGCCACGCCCACCGAAGAGCCTTCGTTGACGGGCTTCAGCACATAAGGCCGCTCCAGCGGGTCCTTCTGGAAGATCTCCTCCACCGGCACGATCCGCCCGCCGGGCATCGGCACGCCGTGCGGCACCAGCGCCTGCTTGGTCAGTTCCTTGTCGATCGCGATCACCGAAGTGACCATGCCGGAATGGGTGTAGGTCAGCCCCATCAGGTCCATCATGCCCTGGATCGAGCCATCCTCACCGGGCGAACCGTGGAGCGCGTTGAACACCACATCGGGTGCCACTTCGGCCAGCACTTGCGCGACATTGCGGTCCATATCGACCCGCGTGACCCGGTGCCCGCGCGCTTCCAGCGCCTTGGCAACGCCCTCCCCGCTCATCAGCGAGACCGGCCGCTCGTTCGACCAGCCGCCCATCAGGACCGCGACATGGAGTTTGGGGAGCGTCATGCCAGGAGACTCCCCCCTTGGGGGAGGTGGCAGCGCCCTTCGGCTTGCGGCTTAGCAGCCGCGCTCAGGATAAACTGCGCCTTCGGCGCAGCGCTGACGGAGGGGGGCGCAACGAAATGCGCGCGGCAGCGCGCAGCCGCTACCGCGGCTTTTTGGGTCAAGCCCCCTTCCGGCCCGCCTGTGGCGGTCCACCTCCCCCAGAGGGGGAGACTCTGAACGGTACTCAACATTTCACACCCACCCTTTGGATTTCCCACTCGAGCTCAACGCCCGACTTGGCTTTCACCCGCCGCCGCACTTCTTCGCCCAGGCCTTCGATGTCGGCGCTGGTTGCATCACCCAGATTGAGCAGGAAGTTGCAGTGCTTTTCGCTGACCTGTGCCCCGCCCATAACGAGCCCCCGGCAGCCGGCTTCATCGACCAGTTGCCAGGCCTTTTTCTCGCCCGGGTTCTTGAAGGTGCTGCCGCCGGTCTTGGAGCGCAGCGGCTGGCTGGCTTCGCGGCTGGCGGAGATGCGGTCCATTTCGGCCTGGATTTGCTCGGCCTTGCCGGGTCGGCCTTTGAACCGCGCACCGACAACGATCGCGCCTTCGGGCAGTTCGCTGTGGCGATAGGTGTAATGCAGTGCCTCGACCGGCAGGGTGTGCAGCGAGCCATCGCGCAGCACCACGTCGCAATCGACCAGAATGTCCTTGACCTCGCCGCCATAGGCGCCGCCGTTCATCCGCACGAAGCCGCCGACCGTGCCGGGGATCGAGCGGAGAAATTCCAGCCCCGCGATGCCCTCATCGCGGGCGGTCGAGGAGACCAGAATGCCGCTGGCCCCGGCCCCGCAATCGAGCGTCAAGTCGGCGCTCTTGGTGACTTTGGCAAAGGCCTTGCCCAGCCGCACCACCACACCGGGCACCCCGCCATCGCGCACGATCAGGTTGCTGCCGAGGCCCAGTGCCAAGACCGGCGTGGCGGGATCGGACGCGCGCAGGAAGGCTTGGAGGTCGGCCACGTCCTTCGGCTCGAACAGCCACTCGGCTGCGCCGCCCGATTTGAACCAGACCAACGGGGCCAAGGGGGCATCCCTGGTTAGTTTTCCTCTAACCCCGTTCGCATCGAGCGAAGTCGAGATGCCGCGCGCAGTGTCTCGACTTCGCTCGACACGAACGGAGGTTGGGTTGTTGGTCACTTCCCCCTCCGCCCAGCAATCGCCTCAGCCAGCCCGGCCGCCCATTTGGTGATATCACCTGCGCCCAGGCAGACCACCATGTCGCCGCTCTGGACCACTTCGGCCAGGGCATCGGCCAGCTCGTCGGGCCCGGCGATCACTTGCGCATTGCGGTGCCCGCGGGCCTTCATGCCAGCGACCATTGCCGCGCTATCGATGCCTTCGATCGGCTGCTCGCTCGCGGCATAGACCGGGGCGGCATAGACCATGTCGGCATCGTTGAAGGCGGCTTCGAAATCGGCCAGGTGATCGCGCAGGCGGGTAAAGCGGTGCGGCTGGACCACGGCGATGACCCGGCCCGTCCCCACCCCCTCGCGCGCAGCGGCCAGCACCGCGCGGATTTCGACCGGGTGGTGGCCGTAGTCGTCGATGATCGTCGCGCCATCAACCTCACCAACCTTGGTGAAGCGGCGCTTGACCCCGGTGAACTTGGCAAAGCCGGTGCGGATCAGCTCGTCCGACACGCCCATTTCAACCGCTACGGCCACCGCCGCGAGCGCATTCTGGACGTTGTGACGACCCGGCATCGGCAGCTCGATCCCCTCGATTCGGCGCTGGCTGCCGTCGCGCTGGCGGATCACCGCGTCGAAGCGGTTGCCGCCGGGATAGGGCACGACATTCTCGCCGCGCACGTCGGCCTGCGCGCTGTAGCCATAGGTCACCACGCGGCGGTCGCGGACCTTGGGGATGACTGCCTGAACCTCAGGGTGGTCGATGCACAGCACCGCGCAGCCATAGAACGGCACGTTCTCGATAAATTCGACGAAAGCGTCCTTGATCGCATCGAAAGTGCCGTAATGCTCAAGGTGTTCGGGATCGATATTGGTGACAATCGCGATCGTGCCGTCGAGCCGCAGGAACGAGCCGTCGCTCTCATCGGCCTCGACCACCATCCAGTCGCTTTCGCCCAGCCGCGCGTTGGAGCCGTAGCTGTTGATGATCCCGCCGTTGATCACGGTCGGATCGACCCCGCCGGCATCGAGCAGCGCCGCGACCATGCTGGTGGTGGTGGTCTTGCCGTGGGTGCCTGCCACTGCCACCGTGCGCTTCAGCCGCATCAGCTCGGCCAGCATCTCCGCGCGGCGGACCACCGGAATGCGGCCTTCGAGCGCGGCGGCGACTTCGGGGTTGCTGCGCTTCACGGCAGTGGAAGTGACCACCACCGCCGCATCGCCCAGATTTTCCGCCGCGTGGCCGATCGCCACCTTGATCCCGCGCCCCCGCAGACCTTCGATCACATAGCCTTCGGCGATGTCGCTGCCCTGCACCCGGTAGCCCAGGTTGTGCATCACTTCGGCGATCCCCGACATGCCGATCCCGCCGATCCCGACGAAGTGGATCGTCCCGATCTCGGTCGGCATCCGGTGGCCGCTTTTCTGGCTCAGCGCCTGCCTCATGCGGGATCTCCGGCCAGAGCCCCGGCCCCGGCTTCACCGCGTACGGCCGAAATCACATCCATCATCGCCGCGCCGCCAAAGCTTTCGACCAGATCGGCGAGATCGCTGGCCGCCGCGGGATAGCCGCAGTTCCACGCGGCGTGGGCGGCGGTGGCCAAGGTCGCGGGGTTCATCGCGATGGCCTGGATCTGCTTGGCCAATTCGCCTGCGGTAAAGCGTTCCTGCCGGATCATCCGCGCCCCGCCCATGGCGGTCATCTCGCGGGTGTTGGCGGCCTGGTGATCGTCGGTGGCGATCGGCAGCGGGACCAGGATCGCCGGGCAGCCCACCGCGGTCAGTTCGGCCACGGTCGAGGCCCCGGCGCGGCCGATGAACAGGTGCGAATCTGCGAGTCGGTTCGCCATATCCTCGAAATAGGTGCCAAGCTCGGCCGGAATCTCGTGCCCGGCATAGCGCGCGCGCACCGCCTCGATATCTTCAGGGCGGCACTGCTGAGTAACCTGCAAGCGCCCACGCAAGGCCGGGGGCAGCATGGCGAGGCCATCGGGCACCACCTGGCTGAGCACGCCCGCACCCTGGCTGCCGCCGGTCACCAGCACCCGCAGCAATCCGTCCTCGGTAAAGGCCGGGAACGGCTGCTCGCGCAGCGCCAGCACTTCGGCGCGGACCGGGTTGCCGGCCAGGTGGACCTTGTGGGCATGCTTGGCGGCCAGCCGGTCGGTCTCGCGGTAGGAGGTAGCGACCGCGTTGACGCGGCCGGCCAGGAAGCGGTTGACGCGGCCCAGCACTGCGTTTTGCTCATGAATGATGCTGGGGATACCAGCCCCGGTCGCGGCCCACAGCGCCGGAAAGGCGGGATAGCCGCCAAAGCCGATCACCGCGCTGGGCTGGAAGCTATCGAACAGGCGCAGCGCCATGCGCTTGCCTTCGAGGATCGCTTCAATCCCTTTGGGCCAGTGCAGCGGGTTCTTGCCCAGCCGCCCGGCGGGCAGCACGTGGCTGACCAGAAATTGCGGCTTGCCCGGCAGGCGGCTGCCGCGATCATCGGTGATCAGCGCAACGTGGTGCCCGCGCCGCTCAAGTTCCACCGCCAGCGCAAAGGCCGGGATCAGGTGCCCGCCGGTGCCTCCGGCCGCCAGAACGTAGTGACGCGAGGGACCACTCATTTGCCGAAGCCCAGTTGGCGCAGCGAAAACCGCTCACGCTTGATATAAGGATTGCGCCGGGTGATCGCCAGCAACAGCCCGACCCCCAGACAGATCGCGATGGTCGATGACCCGCCATAGGAAATCAGCGGCAGGGTCATGCCCTTGGACGGGAACAGTTGCAGGTTGACCAGAATGTTGATGAAGGCCTGCCCGCCCAGCTGCGCGGTAAGCCCTGCGGCAGCGAGCGTGGTGAACAGGTCTTCCTCGTCCAGCAAGCGCAGCAGCACGCGGGTGACCAAGACCAGGAACAAGACCACGATCACTGCGCAGGCGATCAGGCCAAATTCCTCACCGATCACCGAAAAGACATAGTCGGTGTGCGCTTCGGGCAGGCCGAACTTCTTGGTCCCCAGCCACAGCCCGCTGCCGGTCCAGCCGCCCGCCAGCAAGGTCCGCTGGGCCAGGTCAACCTGGTCATAGGCGGTGCCGCCACCCAGGAAGGCGTCGATCCGGTGCCGGGCGTTTTCATAGAACATGTAGGCCAGCGCCACCCCGGCGACGCCGAAGCCACCAGCCAGACCGATCCGCTTCAGCGAAATCCCGCTCATCAAGACCATCACGAACCATACCCCGGCAAACAGCATGGTTGAACCGAAATCGGGCTGGGCCATCAGCAGCACTGCGATCATCCCCATCAGCCCGGTGCACAGCTCGATCACCGGCAAATGCGGATCGCGCGCGCGCCATGACAGGATCCAGGCCATCGCGATCGCGAATGCGGGTTTCAGAAATTCGCTGGGCTGGAGCGATGCCCCCAGGTTGAGCCAGCGTTTCGCGCCGTTGACGCTGAAGCCCGCCACCGGAACCAGCATCAGCGCCACCAGCATCACCGCGCCCAGCACAATGCCCAGCCGCCGCGCATTGTCGCGGCTGAGCATCGAAACCCCGAACATCGCCGCCAGCCCCAGCACCTGCCAGCGCAAATGGATGTAAAAGAAGTGCAAGTCGTCGAGCTTGACCTTGGCGGTCGAAAGCCGCCGCGCGGTGGCCGGGCTGCCGGCTGCCACCGCCGCCGCGCCGATCGCCATCAGCGCCAGCACCAGGAACAGCAGCACCCGGTCGATCTCGCGCCACCAGATCGCCAGCTCGCTGCGCCGGGTGCGTTGATAACGCGTCGCCGCGCCTTCGAGGCCCAGCCGGCCGCCACGCGGCACCAGGGGCGGGTTTGACGCCATCAGCCGCGCCCTCCGTTCGACTGGGCCGGTTCGGGCGCGGAGAGCGCCTGGACGATCTGGCGGAAGACATCGCCGCGCGCTTCGTAATCGCGGAACTGGTCAAAGCTGGCGCAGGCCGGGGACAACAGCACCACATCGCCGGGCTGGGCCGCTTCCATCGCCTGGCGGATCGCCTCGCACATCATCTCGCTGCGGGTCACCTTCATGTGCGGGGACAGCAGTTCGGCAAACAGCGGCCCGGCATCGCCGATGGTATAGGCCGCCGCGACATTGCCGAAGTGAGGCTTGCATTCGTCAAGGCTGTCACCCTTGGGCAGACCGCCCAGGATCCAGTGGATCCGGGGGTGTGCAGCAGGCGGAAAGGCGGCCAGCGCGGGAGCGGTCGAGGCCGGATTGGTCGCCTTGCTGTCGTTGATGAACATTACCCCGTTCAGATCGGCGACGCGTTCCATCCGGTGCGGCAGCCCGCGGAAGCTGGCCAGCGCGGGACGCCACTGCACCGGGGTCAAGCCCAGCGCCTCGGCAATCGCCACGGCAACCGCGGCGTTCTGCAGGTTGTGCGGGCCTTGCAGGCTGGGCCAATCCGGCTGGAGCTTGACCAGATCCTTGCCATCGACGCTGCGGACGCGGAACTGTTCGCGCAGCTGGCTTTCGCGTGCGGCGATCGCCTGCGTCTTGGGGTCGGACATGCCGAACACCGCGAACTGATCAGGCCGCTGCATCGCAAACAGCCGCGCCTTGGATGCGGCATAACCGGCGAAACCATCGTAGCGTTCAAGGTGATCGGGCGTGATGTTGAGCAGCGCCGCGACATCGCTTTCCAGGCTGTGGGTCAGGTCGATCTGATAGCTCGACAGTTCCAGCACATAGACCCCGCCAGCCGCCAGCGGGTTGGTGCCCAGCACCGGCACCCCGATATTGCCGCCCATCCGCACCGGCAGCGCGGCGCTTTGCAGGATGTGGTGGACGAGGGCCGTGGTGGTGCTCTTGCCGTTGGTCCCGGTGATGGCGACCACCCGGTGCGCGGGCAGATCGGGTCGGCACAGCGAGAACAGCTCGATATCGCCGATCACCGGCACATTGAAACTGGCGGCGTGGGCCCCGATCGGATGCTGGTTGAGCGGAACGCCGGGCGAGACCACCACCCCGGCATAGCCGCTGAGGTCGATGGAGACCGGATCGGCCAGCTCGCAGCGCCCTTCGAGCGCGCGGCGCGGTTCTTCGCGGCTGTCCCATGCGGTCACTTGCGCCCCGCCCGCCAGCAGGCTTTCGACAGCCGACATCCCCGAGCGGGCAAGCCCGAGGACGGCATATCGCTTGCCGGCAAAGGCGGGGGTGGTGATCATCTGAGCTTCAGCGTCGACAAGCCAATCAGCGCGAGGATGATCGAGACGATCCAGAAGCGGATCACCACGGTCGATTCCTGCCAGCCCAATTGCTCGAAATGGTGGTGGATCGGGGCCATCTTGAAGACCCGCTTGCCGGTGCGTTTGTAAACCGCGACCTGGATGATCACCGACAGTGCCTCGGCCACGAACAGCCCGCCGACGATCGCCAGCACGATTTCGTGGTGCGCGGCCACGGCAATCGCCCCCAGCGCGCCGCCCAGCGCCAGACTGCCGGTATCGCCCATGAACACCGCTGCCGGCGGCGCATTGAACCACAGGAAGGCCAGGCCCGCCCCCATGATCCCGGCGCACAGGATCGCCAGCTCACCCGCGCGCGGCACGTGCGGAATGCCAAGGTATTCCGAAAAGTCGGCCCGGCCAGCCAGGTAGGCAATGATCGCAAAGGTCCCCGCCGCGATGATCACCGGCATGGTCGCCAGGCCATCGAGCCCGTCGGTCAGGTTGACCGCATTGCCCGCGCCGACAATCACGAAGGCCGCGAAGACATAGTAGAACGGCCCCAGCGGGATATAGCGGTCCGACAGGAACGGGACATAGAGGTTGGTATCGACCGTCTGAACCATCATCCACACCGCAATCCCCGCGACCGCAAATTCGGCCAGCAGCCGCACCCGCCCGGGAACCCCGGCGGTCGTGCGTTTCTTGACCTTGTCGTAATCGTCAAGGAAGCCGATCGCGCCGAAACCGATGGTCACTGCCAGGCAGGCCCAGACCAGCGGGCTGCTGAGGTCCATCCACAGCAGCATCGACACCACCAGCGCGGTCAAGATCATCAGCCCGCCCATGGTCGGCGTGCCGCGCTTGGCGAGATGGCTTTGCGGGCCGTCTTCGCGGATCGGCTGGCCCTTGCCCTGGCGGATCCGCAGCATCGCGATGAACCGGGGGCCGATGATCAGCCCGATCACCAGCGCGGTCATCAGCGCGGCACCCGCGCGGAAGGTCTGGTAGCGGATGAGGTTCGCCAGCCCCTCAAATTCAAAATACTGCGCGATCAGGTAGAGCATCGCCCTGCCTTAGTCCTTTTTTTGCGCGAGCGCGGAGACCAATGCCCCCAGCCCGACCGAGTTCGACCCCTTGACCAGCACCGCGTCGCCGCTGGCCAGGCCAAGTCCCAGAAGCGCTTCGAGCGCCTCTGTAGCATTAGCGCAATGGGCCACGCTCAGGGGCTTGCCAAGCGCGGTTAACGCGCCTTTCCCCAATTCCTCGGCCAGTACCCGCATCTCGTCGCCCACCAGGATCGCCTGATCGACATTGGCGGCCAGGACCGGCCCGGAAAGCTCGGCGTGGAAGGCCGGGCCATGCTCGCCCAATTCCTTCATTGCGCCCAGCACGGCGATCCGGCGAGTGGCGGGCGTGACCGCCAGCTGCGCCAGCGTCGCCCGCATTGAGGCCGGGTTGGCGTTGTAGCTTTCGTCGATCAGCAGCGCCTTGCCGCCCTGAACCGCCAGCTCGATCCGCTGGCCCCGGCCTTTCATGCCCTGCATTTCCGCCAGCGCGAGGCCCGCTGCGCCCAGGTCTCCACCGGCGGCGCGGACGGCGGCCATCACCGCCAGCGAATTGGCGATCCAGTGCTCGCCCGGCTCGGCAACGGTGTAGCACAGCTTGCGGTCGCCCATGTCGGCAGTGACCAGCGATCCGCCGCCGGGTGCGGGCACGGCGTCGAGCAAGCGGACATCGGCGTTGGTAGCCTTGCCGAACGAAACGACCCGCGCGCCCAGCGTTTCGGCTGCTGCCTTGAGCTGATCGTGATAGGGACTGTCGGCCGGGATCACCGCGGTGCCGCCGGGTTCAAGACCCTGGAAAATCTCAGCCTTGGCCTGGGCGATCGCCTCCATGCTGCCCAGCATCTCGATATGGGCAGGTGCGATCGTGGTGATTACGGCAACATGCGGGCGGACCTGCGCGGTCAGCGCGGCGATTTCGCCGGCATGGTTCATGCCCATCTCGAAAATGCCGAATTTGCTGCGCGCTGCCATCCGGGCGAGGCTGAGCGGGACGCCGACGTGGTTGTTGTAGCTCTTGACCGAGCGGTGGGCATTGCCTCGGCTCGAACGGTCAAGCGCAGCAAAGATCGCCTCTTTCACCCCGGTCTTGCCGACTGAGCCGGTGACCCCGATCACCCGCGCGCGAGTGCGTTCGCGCGAGGCTTTGGCGAGCAGTTCAAGTGCACTTGAGGTATCATCGACCAGCACATGCGGGCCACTCACGGGGCGGTCCACCACCACTGCGGCGGCACCCATGGCGAAAGCCATATCGACGAAGCGGTGCCCGTCCATGCTTTCGCCCTTGAGCGCGAAGAACAGATCGCCGGGAACCACGTCGCGGCTGTCGATCTCGACCCCGGAGACCTGGAATTCGCCCACCGCGACGCCCTTCATCGCGCGAGCCAGCGCAACCGCGTCCCACAACGCCAGGCCCAGCTCGTCTTCCGGCTCGCTCGGCCAGTCGAGGATCCGGACCGGGGCGTTCATGTATCGTCCCTCGCGGACGGGGCGGCGCATTCCCTCGCCACGGTAACGTCGTCGAAGGGCAAGACCCTGCATTGTTCCCCTGCTCCCATGATCTGGCCCTGTTCGTGGCCTTTGCCTGCTATCAATACGATATCGCCCGCCCCGGCTTCGGCGATGGCTGCGGCGATGGCCGCGCGCCGCCCGCCGCCGTCGCGCAGCACGCCCGGTCCGCCGGCCATGACCATGGCGCGGATCGAGGCCGGATCTTCGCCGCGCGGATTGTCGTCGGTAACGATGCCAAGGTCAGCCTGCTCGGCCACCACTCTGCCCATCGGCTCGCGCTTGCCGGGATCGCGGTCCCCGCCGGCGCCGAACACCACGATCAGGCGGCCGGTGCAGTGCGGGCGCAGTGCCGCAATCGCGGCTTCGAGCGCATCGGGGGTATGGGCGTAATCGACATAGACCGGCGCGCCGGCCCGGCTGATCGCGGCGCGCTCAATCCGCCCGCGCACCGGCTGGAGCCGCGACAGCGCGTCGAAGACCTGCGCCGGATCGCCGCCGGTTGCCAGCACCAGACCGGCCGAAACCAGCGCATTGGCGGCCTGGTAAGCGCCGATCAGCGGCAGGTTGAACTTGCGCTTCTCGCCGGCGAATTCGATTTCCAGCGTCTGCCCCAGCTGGGTCGGGGTGCGGGCGAGAAGACGGATCGACGATCCCTTCTCGCCCACGGTAAGCACCCGCAGCCCGCGCTTTTCAGCGTGTCCAATCGCTTTGGCCGACCATTCGTCGTCGGCCCAGATCACGGCTGTTCCGCCCGCATCGACCACTTCGTCATAGAGCCGCATCTTGGCCGCGAAATAGTCGTCCATGTCGCTGTGGTAGTCGAGGTGGTCGCGGCTAAGATTGGTGAAGGCCGCGGCCATGACCTTCAGCCCTTCATTGCGGTACTGCGACAGCCCGTGGCTGGAAGCTTCGAAGGCAACATGGGTCACCCCTTCACGCGCCAGACCGCTCATGTTGGCCAGGAAGGTGACGATATCGGGAGTGGTGAGCCCGGTCGAAATGCTCTCGTCCGCAGTGGTCACGCCCAGCGTGCCGATCGAGGCCGAACGCTCGCCGCTCATCCGCCAGATCTGGCGAGTCATCTCAACGCACGAGGTCTTGCCGTTGGTCCCGGTCACCGCGACGATGGTTTCGGGCACGGGGGTAAAGAACCCGGCGGCCAGCAAGGCAAAGGCCCGGCGCGGATTGGGATCGGCCAAGTGGACCGCGCCTTCAACTCTGGCCTCGGGCCGCGCCACCACGGCTATGGCCCCGGCAGCAATCGCGGCGGGGATGAAGTCCTCGCCATTGACCACCGCGCCCTGGAACGCGCCGAACACGGTGCCGGGGGCTACCTTGCGGTTGTCGATCGCAAAGCCGGTGACCTGGGCATCGGCACCAGCGGCAGCGCGAATCCGGCTTGCGCTGCCAGCGCGCCCAGCCTCATTCGCCTTCTCCGCTGCCGACCAGCGGGGCCAGATCGGTGATGTCCACATCGCGGGTGGTGTCGGGCATGATCCCCAGCAAGGGCCCGATCCGCGGCACAAGCCGGCCGACCATCGGCGCGGCGTTCCAGGCGGCGGTGCGCTGGCCGGAAGTGGCAGTCGTGCCCTGCGGCGCATCGAGCATCGCGATCACCACATAGCGCGGGTGGTCCATCGGGAAGGCCGCGGCGAAAGTCGCGATGATATTGGTCTTCTGGTAGCCGTCTTTGCCGGGCTTTTCCGCCGAACCTGTCTTGCCGCCGACGCGGTAGCCCGCGGCATTGGCCTTGCGCCCGGTCCCCAGGTCCACGATCAGTCTTAGCAGCTGGCGCATCCGGGCCGAAGTGCTGGCCTTGAACACCCGGCGGCCGGGAATTTCGGTGCCCGGTTCGACCTTGATCAAGGTCGCCGGTCGCCAGATCCCGCCATTGACCATCGCCGCATAGGCCTGGGCCAGGTGCAGCGGGGTCATCGCCAGGCCATGGCCGAACGAGACGGTCATGGTGGTGATCTGCGACCATTCGCCCTTGGGCCAGATCGGAAAGCCGCGCGCGGGCAGCTCGATATAGGGGCGCTCGTTCATGCCCAGCGCCTGCATCGTCGCCTTGAGCTTGGCTCCGCCCAGTTCGTCGCCGACTTGCGCGGTGACGATGTTCGAAGAATGGATCAGCGCTTCGGGAATGTTGAGCGAGCCCCCGAAACTGTGGCTGTCACGGATCTTGAACCCGCCAATCTCGATGCTGCGGTTCGACTGATAGCGCCGCGACAGGTCGGTCACAGTGCCCGCGTCGATTGCGGCGGCCACGCTGATCGGCTTGACCACGCTGCCCAGTTCGTAAACCTGATTGGTCACCCGGTTGAAGATGTTGGCTTCGCCTGCGCGGTCGATCAGGTTGGGGTTGAACGAGGGCAGGGAGGCCAGCGCCACCACTTCGCCGGTTTCGACATCGAGCACCACTCCCGCCGCGCCCTTGGCGTTGCTTTCGGTCATCGCCCGCAGCAATTCGTCTTCGAGCGCGCCCTGGACGCGGGTGTCGATCGACAGCGCGGCCGGCACCCCGCGGCTGGCGGGATCGGTCAGGCGTTTGTCGAAGACCTGTTCCATCCCGACATGGCCCTTGCCGTCGGCCCCGACAAAGCCCAGCACGTGCGCGGCCATCGATCCTTGCGGATAGAACCGCTCGGTTTCGCGTGGGAATTCCAGCGCCGGTTCGCCCAGCGCGTGGATCCGGTTGGCATCTTCGGGCAGGATCCGGCGGCGCAGGTAGCCCGGCTTGCCATCGGCCAGCCGCTTGGTCAGCTCATCCAGATTGAGGTCCGGGAAGATCGCGACCAGTGCCGTTGCCACTTCGCGTGGGGACCGGACCAGCGGCGGGCCGCCCTCGCCCAGCGCCGCCGGATTGAACCACAGCGAATAGGCCGGGAAGGCCCGGGCCAGCGGCACCCCGTTGCGATCGACGATATCACCGCGCTGGGGCAGCATCGCGCCGGCAATGTCTTCATTGCTGGGCGCACCCTGGAACAGGCCCAGCAGGGCGATCCGGATCAGCGCCGCCAGAGCCAGCGCGGCAAAGCCCAGCACCACCCACAGCACGCGCCACTTGGCCATCAGCAGGCTGCGGCTGCGGACATTGACCAGATCGCGGCGACCCGAAGACACTGCGGTGGAGACAGCCAGGCTGTTCACGGGCGGCGCACCTCCGGCTTTTCAACCCGGCTCAGCCGGTCGCCCAGGCTGGCTTCGGTGACCGGCTTGCGGGCCGGGCCGCGCGGCGCTTCGGCGGCCATCGCCTTGCCGGTCAGGGGCGAGACCATGGCGGGAATCGCGCTGTCCTCTCCCGGGCGCGGCGCGCTGGCCACGCGGATCGGGCTGGGCGCATCGGCGGCAGGAGCCTTGCTCAGCGCGGCCAACTGGCGCTCGCTTTCAAGGTACTGCCCGGCAGTTGGCGCGGAATAGCCGAACTCGACATCGTTGAGCGATTTCAATTGCTGCTGGCTGGCGCGGGCTTCAAACTCGGTCTCGAGGAACAGCTTCTGCTGCTTGACCGCCACGATCTTGCGTTCGGTCAGACGCACCTGGCTTTTGACCGCGTTGACCTTGAAGGTCAGCACCACGGTGAAGGCAAAGCAGGTCAGCAGCACGGCGGCCCAGCCGACCTGGCGGAGGCGATCGCGGGTCAGGTTCATGCGGCCCTCCTTGTCCGGACGGGAGCGGCAGTGCGCACTGCGACGCGCAATGTGGCGCTGCGGGCGCGGGGGTTGCGGGCCAGTTCGGCCTCACTGGGCCGCAGCGCCTTGGCGACATGATCGAAAGTCGGCGCAGCGGCGGGCGCGGTCTGGGGCAAGTGGCGCGAGACATTGGCCACGGCACCGCTGGCGTCGCGCAGGAACTGCTTGACGATCCGGTCTTCCAGACTGTGGAAGCTGACCACCGCCAGCTTGCCGCCGGGACGCAGCAATTGCTCGGCTGCGGCAAGCCCGGCATTCAGTTCGTCCAGCTCGGCATTCACATGGATGCGGATCGCCTGGAAGGAGCGGGTGGCGGGATCCTTGGGCGCGCCGGGGCGATAACCCAGCGCCTTGCGCACCACATGGGCCAGCTGACCGGTGGTCTCCAGCGGACGCGCCGCGACGATCGCGCGGGCGAGGCGGCGCGACTGGCGCTCCTCGCCGTACTGGAACAGCACGTCGGCGATGGTGCTTTCGGCAGCGGTGTTGAGGAACTCGGCGGCGCTTTCGCCCTCTTGCGCCATCCGCATGTCGAGCGGGCCGTCCATGCTGAAAGCAAACCCGCGCTGCGCCTGGTCGAGCTGCATCGAGGAGACGCCGATATCCATCACCACGCCATCGACCGAGGCAAGGCCCGCTTCGGCGAGGGCTGCGACCATTTCGGAAAAGCGCCGCGGGTGGAGCACCAGCCGCGGAGGGCTTTCCGCAGCCTCGCTCCACCCGCGACCTGCGGTGATCGCGTCGGGATCGCGATCGAAGGCGTGGACCGTGGCACCGGCGTCAAGCAGGCGGCGGGCATAGCCGCCGGCGCCAAAGGTGGCATCAACAATCACCGCGCCCGGTTCGGGCGAGAGCGCAGCAATCACTTCATCGAGCAGGACGGGAATGTGCGGGGCGGTCATTTGCGTCCCTTCCCGCCAAGCGCCTGGGCCTGAAGATCGGCGCAGGCCTCGATCGCATCTTCCCAGCCCGCGCCCATCTTGGCGAGCTCGGCCGGGTTCCAGATCGTGAACATCTTGCCGCCGCCCTGGAAGAACACGGCGTCTTGCAGCCCGCCCAGCCGGAAATAGCGTTCGGGCAGGACAAAGCGGCCGCTGTCGTCGAAGGGGACCTTGGCAAAGCCGTAAAGCTGGCGCGAGCGGTCGTCGCGGTCGAAGTCGGCCCCGCGTTCAAGCGCAATCTCCTCTTCGCGATCAAGCTGGGCTTCGAACTCCTCGACCCGGCCCAGGCCAAAGCCGGTCAGGCATTTCCAGCGCGGATGCTTGCCCAGGCACAGCACGCGCTCGCCCCGACCACTGTCACGAACCGCTTTCCTGAAGTCCGGAGGCAGCACAAAACGGCCCTTCTCGCCGAGCAGCGAAAAGCCCTGACCGCTGTATGTGACCGGCTTGCCCGCCTCCACGATATCCGTCCCGCCTCAAACCGGGCCTGCGCCCGAACCCCGATAAATCTTCCCCGCCGCCAGACGCGCGCCCTCGCGTCCGGACCACCCATCCCAGAGTGCGGCGGTGAAATCTGCTGTCGATGAAACGGTTTCATATCGCTGCTTTTCCAGGGAAGAAAGGGAAAATTGCGGGATTTCGCGGGATAACGCGGTAAATAGTTGATTAATATTGATTTGATTCGGCAGGTGAATCTCAGACTTCATCGGAGTTTCTGGTTTGTTCCGCACGTGAAATCAACACTTTAGGCCGCGACTCTGCCAGCCGGGGTGAAGCTTCCCGCGATTTCCCGTTGTGGAGTCGTCGCAGCGGCTCAGCGCCTTCTTCCTCCCCTCCCCGGCGGGGAGGGGATCGAGGGGTGGGGGCTCGACGCTGGCGTGGTACCCCCACCCCAACCCCTCCCCAGTGGAGAGGGGCTTTTCTAAGTTTCCAGCCGAAAAATTTCAGCGCGCCGCGAAGGCCGCGTCGAGCAGCCCGGCGAAAGCCCGGGGCCGCGTGCCAGAGGGATCGCCGCGCTCCAGCACGGCCGCATCAGCCAATGCTACCACCCGGCCCTTGCCGATCGCACAGGTCACCGCCAGGCCATCGGCCCACAGGCGGCAATTGGCCTGCCCGCGCGCGGCGAACCGGCCCGGCAGGTTGACCGGGGTGGCGAGGCCCAGCACGTCGCGGCTGGTCTCACCCATCACCTGGCTGTCATCGAACAGCAGGTCGAGCTCCCACCGCCCCAGGATTGGCGAAAGCAGCGCCACGGCCTGCGGGCGGCGCGGATCACCGATTGAGAATTCCGGATCCAGGGTCAGCGCCGGATCGGCCAGCAGCAACAAGTGCCCACCGCCGCGCACCCAATCGTCGAGCGCGACATTCTCGGCCGGACCCAGCGCGCGCGGCTGCGCGATCACCAGACGGCGCAGCCCGGCTAAGTGGCTGGGTGTCAGCACGTCGAGCGGCTCGATTGTCCCGCGGTCGGCGAAGACTTTCAGTGCCCAGTGCGGGGTGGCATCGGGGCGCAGCTCGGAACCAAGTTCCGGTCTGTCAGCCCACAGGATCGGCAGGGTAGTGAACAACCCGATCGGTTCGCCCTGGCTTGCACCCCGCCCTGCCCCCAGCCAGCCCAGCGCGGCCAGGGCCAGGGCCAGCGCGGCGACGGTCACCCAGGTCTTGCGAATGCTAATTTTGCGCGGTTGGTGCGGCTGGCCCCGGCGAGGCCGCGGCTTCCGGCACGTTGGAGGGGACCACGCCGACATCGGCCAGTGGATCGCTGCTGTCGCTGACCGAAGGGCGCGGCGCGGCGCTGGCGGCGGGCTTGGCGGCGGCGTCCGACTGGCGGGCACGATCGTTGATGATGTTGGCCAGGCCCACGACCAGGACTACCGCGGCGATCCCAAACAGTCCGGCCTGAAGCCGCTGCACGGCCTGCGCGCGCAGCTCCCGCGCGCTGGGCGGCACTTGGTGCTGCGGCGCGGCTAACGGTTCAAGGACCCTGCGTGGCGGTTGTGTTGCCATCTGGGGAGGAGGTCTAGCGCCCTTCGGCGTGGAAGACAACACCGGCGGCAGCCGGAAAGCAATCAAGCGAGCCAAGGGAAGACCGGAAGCCCTTTGCCGCGCAGCCATTCGGCGTTGTAGAGGCTGGAGAGGTAGCGGAAGCCGGTATCGCACAGGATCGTCGCCACCCGCGATCCCTTGCCCAGCTGCTGGCCCAGCGCCACCGCCCCGGCCACATTGATCCCCGAGGACAGCCCCAGGCACAGCCCTTCTTCCTTGAGCAGGCGGGCGACCCATTCGAGGCCTTCCTCGTCGGAAATCCGGAACTGGGTGTCGATCGGCGCGCCTTCGAGGTTGGCGGTGATCCGCCCCTGCCCGATCCCTTCGGCGACCGAACTTCCTTCGGCCCGCAGCTCGCCGCAAGCGTAGTAATTGTAGAGCGCCGCCCCGTGCGGGTCGGTCAGCGCAATTGTCACTTTCTCGTCAAAGGCTTTCAGCCCCATGCCGACCCCGGCGATGGTCCCGCCGGTCCCGGCGGCGCAGGTAAATCCATCGATCCGCCCGTCCATCTGCGCCCAGATTTCGGGCGCGGTGCTTTCGATATGGGCCTTGCGGTTGGCGACATTGTCAAACTGGTTGGCCCAGATCGCGCCTTCGGTTTCCTCAGCCAGCCGCCGCGAGGTGTGGACGAAGTGTCCGGGGTTGGAAAACGGCGCGGCGGGCACCAAGACCAGTTCCGCCCCCAGCGCGCGCAGGGTATCCATCTTCTCGCGGCTCTGCGTTTCGGGCATGACGATCACCGTCTTGTAACCCAGCGCATTGGCGACCAGCGCCAGCCCGATCCCGGTGTTGCCCGCAGTCCCTTCGACAATCGTGCCGCCGGGCTTGAGCAAGCCCTTGGCCTCGGCATCGCGGACGATCCACAGCGCCGCACGGTCTTTCACCGAGGCGCCGGGGTTGACGAATTCGCACTTGCCCCAGATCTCGCAGCCCGCGGCTTCGCTGGGCCCTTCGAGCAGGACAAGCGGGGTGTTGCCGATCAGCTCAAGGCTGTTCTTGAAAACGAGCGGAGTTGTCATGGGCTGAAAGTTAGGTGCCGCCCGGCCCCAGCGCAATGCAAATGCGCTTGGGGCCTTGCAACTCAGTCTTCAGGCGCGATCGTCACCTTGAGGCCGTCCACTGCATCGTTGAGGTGGATCTGACACGACAGGCGCGAATTATCGGTGCGGTGGTCGGTCGAATCGAGCAGGTCGTTCTCGTCCTCGCCCAGCTTCTCGACCTTGTCGGCAAAAGCGGGGTCGACATAGACGTGGCAGGTGGCACACGAACAGCAGCCGCCGCACAGCGCCAGCAGCTCGTCAAAGCCAGCGTCGCGGATCGCTTCCATCACCGAAACGCCGTTTCCGGCCTCGATTTCCTTTTCATCCCCGGCACGGTTGACCACAACAAGCTTGGGCATCTGCACGTCCTTTGCGATTCACGCCTGTTCGCGTGTTGGCCGGGCTGCTAATCGCTTGGCTAAATTTTGGCAAGCGGGAGAGCGAAATGGGGCTGAGCGCAGCGCAATTGAAGGCCGGTCTCGATGCCGTTGCCGCAATCGAACCCGGTTTCGCCAGCGCGCTCAAGGTCACCGGCTATCCCGAACCGCGGATCCGCGAGCGCGGGTACGGCACCCTGATGCGCACCATTGTCGGCCAGCAGGTCAGCGTCGCAGCCGCCGCCTCGATGTGGCGCAAGTTCGAAGCCCATGCCGGGGAAGAGCTCGATCCGCAGCGCGTGCTCGAGGCGGACTTTGACACCCTGAGGGCCTGCGGGCTTTCACGGCAAAAGCAGGGCTACATGCGCAGTTTGTGCGAACTGGTGGTCACCGGCCAGCTCGATTTCGAAGCCCTGCCGGTCGATGACGAGGAGGCGATCGCCCAGCTTACCCAGATCAAGGGCATCGGACGCTGGTCCGCCGAAATCTACCTGCTGTTTGCCGAAGGCCGCCGGGACATCTGGCCGGCCGGAGACCTGGCGGTCCAGGCAGGCCTCCACAAGCTGCTCGGTCTCGACGCGCGCCCGAGCGAAAAGGCCACCCGCGACATGGCCGAAAAATGGCGCCCCCACCGCGGCGCGACCGCGATCTTCACCTGGCATTGCTATAACAACCCGGCGTTGTAGGCGAAGAAGCTCCTCCCCAGTGGGGAGGGGTTGGGGTGGGGTTCCACGCACGAGAGGACAGAACCCCCATCCCAACCCTTCCCCAACGGGGAAGGGCTAACTTGGTCCTTGCCCAAAGTGTCTCGACTTCGCTCGACACGAACGGCTATGGGCAGCGCGGAGGATACTGACATGGCTGTAAGCAAAACCATCTTCATCACCGGCGGCGCCAGCGGGATTGGCCGCGCGGTGGCGGTGAAGTTTGGTCAGCAAGGCTGGTTCGTCGGCCTGGCCGATGTCAACGAAAGCGGCATGAAGGAAACCGCCGCGCTGATCCCGGCGGGCAAAAGCTCGACCCACAAGCTCGACGTGCGCGACCGCGAAGCGTGGGATGTCGCCCTTGCAGACTGCGCCAAGGCCAGCGGCGGAACGATCGATGTGGTGTTCAACAACGCCGGGATCCCGCTGGGCGGCAACCTGGTCGAGAAAAACGTGGCCGAGATCGAGCGCTGCCTCGACATCAACCTCAAGGGCGTGCTGTTCGGCGCGCAGGCGGCGCACCCCTGGCTCAAGGCCAGCGCGCCGGGATCGTGCCTGCTCAACACCGCCAGTGCGGCCGGGATCTATGGCACCCCGGGGGCCTCGGTCTATTCGGCGACCAAGTTCGGGGTCCGCGCGATCACCGAATGCCTCGACGGCGAATGGTCGCTCGACGGGATCAAGGTCTGCGATCTGATGCCGGGCTTCATCGACACGCCGCTGATCGACATGAACCCTAACCAACAGAGCAATGAAGGCATCCGCGAGCGGGTGCTGGAAGCGGGCCTTGAGATCACGCCGGTTACGGAAGTGGCCGAGGCCGCGTGGAAGGCGGTCCACAGCGACACCCTGCACAACCGCGTCGGCAAGACCGCCCACCGCATCGCCTTTGCAGCGCGGTGGATGCCGGGACGGCTGCGCAAGATGACGCGGACGAACCTGAAACCGCGTGGGGGAAAGTAGCTCTCCCAATCCTCCCTGTCGCGCAGCGTTGGGGAGGATCTAGGACAGGTTGCTCGCCAGTTCCGCCAGTTTCCCCACCGTATTCATGTTTCGCCCGGTCCCGGTCTTGCTGGCCGGAACCACCAGCTTCGAAGAGGCCATTCCCTCGCCGTAGTCGATAAAGATCTCTCGCCGCCCCAACGCCAAAACCTCGCCCGCCTTATGCCGCACACCCTCCAACGAGGGCGCTTCATCGGTGAACAGCACAATCACCCGGTTCCCCGGACGGTCCGGCCAGGGGCAACGCGCAGCAACCTCGGCCAGTTCTGCGGCGCTGCGCACCAGCACCCCGATCCG
>PNJT01000013.1 GCA_013822005.1 Novosphingobium sp.
GGGCGGTCTTCTGGCAGTGGCAGTGGTAGGGATCGCCCAGATGCAGCGTGCGGAGGGGCATGCCGTGGAACGAGAGCAGCAGCACTTCGGGCACAAAATCGAGTACCTGCAATTGCCGCTCGGTATCGGCGCGCAAGGCCTCGATATGGGCGGGGTCATCGTAGTAGGGCGGCAGCGTGCGCAGCGCCGGCTGCCAGCGCATTTCCGCGAGCTGATCGCCCAGCGCATCGACAACGGTCGCGGTGGTTGCGCCGGAGTATTGCGGATAGAGCGGGGCGAGCAGGATCCGCTGACACCCGGCCTGCTTCATCGCGGCGATCTCATCGCCAAGCGCGGGATTGCCATAGCGCATCCCCCAGCGAACCATGACGCCCTCACCCAGCCGCGCCTGCAAGGCTTCGGCCTGCGCCTTGGTGATCGCGGCCAGCGGCGAACCGTCCGCCGTCCAGACTTGGCTGTAGGCGTGCGCGCTTTTGCGGGGACGGGTGTTGAGGATGATGAGATTGAGGATCGGCCACCACACCAGCCTGGGGATCTCCACCACCCGGCGATCCGACAGGAACTGCTTGAGATAGCGCCGCACCGCCGAAGGCGTCGGCGCATCGGGCGTGCCAAGGTTGACCAGCAGCACGCCCACCTTGGGGCTTTGTACCGGGGGGTGGCCGAGGGGCAGCATCAGCCTTGCTCCAGAGTCAGCGGCAGCGAATGGAGCCGCACGGACCCCGCCGAATAGAGCGCATTGGCAATCGCGGGCGGGGCGATCACCGCGCCCAGCTCGCCCGGATCGAACGGATCGGCCTGGCTCTCGATGAATTCCACCACAATCTCCGGACAATCGGACAGCTGCGGCAGGCCCAGCAGCCCCAGCCGTCCGGTCACCGGCAGGCCGCCCACATAGGAAGTGGTGCAGCCGTTCACCAGTCCCATGCCGAAAATCAGGCCGCCCTCGATCTGCTGGCGGGCAATATCGACATTCACGATCCGGCCCAGGTCAGCCACGGCGGTCAGCTTGTCGACCCGGATCCCGCGGTCATCGTGGCGGGCGGTGGCGACCAGCGCGATCCGCCCTTCGCGTGTCCCCAAGGCCATCTTCCAGCAGGCCAGCCCCTGCCCGGTCCCGGCGGTGCCGCCGCCCCATTCGGCGAGCGTCGCCGCACGCTGGAGGCAGGCGGCCAGCCGCGCGTCCTGCCCCAGCATCGCCATCCGGTAGGACAGCGGCTCGCGCCCCGAACGCTTGGCCAGCTCGTCGATGAAAGTCTCGGTCAGGAAAGCCCCGATCCCATGCGAATTGCCGCGCAGCCGCCCTGTCGGCAGGCCCACTTTGACCGGCACATGCTCGACGACCAGATGCTCGATCCCATAGGGCGGAACCATGCCTTCCATCGCCAGGGCATCTTCCTGGTCCTGCAATTGCGCTGCATCGGCGGCCTTGCGCCCGGCAAACAGCCGCGCGCCGAATTCCTGCGTGGTTGCGGGCATCGCGATCCGCAGCTTGAGCGCGGTGAGCGAACCGTCCTGCGCAGTGCGCGCGGCCATCGCCGCGCGGGCCGGGGTGCGGGGCCGCCCGGCCAGATGTTCCTGCCAGCGCGACCAGGTCAGCTGGACGGGCTTGCCCACCGCCTTGGCAATCGTGGCCGCCTGGGCTGCGTGGCTGCTTTCCAACCGGGCGTCAAAGCTGCCCCCGGCGGGCATCGGGTAAAGCGTGACTTCTTCGAGCGAAATATCGAGCGCGCGGGCGGCCGCCTGGCGGCAGCTTTGCGGGGCCTGGCTCGCCGCCCACAGCTCCAGCCGTCCGTTCTCAAACCGGGCGGCGGCGCAGGCGGTCTCCAGCCCGGCATGGAGCGCCGGAGCGACCGTGTAGAGCGCGGTATGTTCGAACTTGCCGCGCAGCCATTCGTCGGGATCGCCGTGGCTGGCCGTGCGATTGGCCTCACCCATGCGCAGCGCTTCGTCCAGCGTCTGGGCGATCCGGGCGCTGTCCAGCGGGCCCGACACGGCAAAGCGCGGGGCGAGCTGCTTCAGGGCCTGCTCCGCCGCCCACCAGCTTGCCCCGACCGCCGCGATCCAGTCCGCCCCTTCGACCAGCTTTACCCCCGGCGCGGGCTTGGCCTGCTGGCTGCCCAGCCGGGCCTTGGCGGCCAGCGGCGCATGACGGATCGCGGCAAAAAGCATGTCGGGCAAGCGAATGTCACCGGCAAACTGGTGGCTGCCATCGACCTTGCTGGGCAGATCAAGCCGCGGGAAGCGCAGCGGCGCGCCGGGCGGGAACGCAGTGGGGTTTTCGTGCGGCGGCTGGACCCGGGCAACCGGCGGATCGGGCGGGGAAAAGTCCATCGCCGCTTCGACCAGGTCGGCAAAGGCGGCCTTCTTCTTGTCGTGCAGCACGAACCCGCCCTGTGCGTCGCATTCCTCCCAGTTCACGCCCCACTTGTCGGCGGCGGCCTGAGCCAGCATCGCCCGCGCGCTGGCCGCCGCGGCGCGCGCCGCGACTTCATGCGCGGCCAGCGACGTGCCATCTGCAGTGGCGGCAAAGGCCTCGTTCTCGGCAAAGCGGCGCGCCAGCAAGCTGCCGGGCGTGTCGGCCAGGCCTGCGGCCAGCGGCATCCACAAGGGCGCCCATTTCGCCGCCAGCACCGCATTACCATAGGCCCCGCTGACCGGCGCTGGTTCGACCGCCACTTGCCGCCAGTCAGCGCCCAGCTCGGTGGCGACGATCTGGGCGATCAGAGTGGAGATGCCCTGCCCCATCTCCAGATCGGGCACGGCCACGCTGACCACCCCGTCCTTGCCGATCTTGAGCCAGGCATCGAAAGCATATTCGCCCTCACCGGGGCTGAGCGGCGGGGCAAAGCTGCGCGGGGTCAGCGCCCAGGCGGCGATCAGCCCGCCCGCCGCGCCCATGCCCAGAAGGATGCCCCGGCGTGTGATCATTTGAGTTCCCCTTCCCCGTTCGTGTCGAGCGAAGTCGAGACACCTGTGCGCGGCATCTCGACTTCGCTCGATGCGAACGGAGGTGGGGTAAAAGACATCATTTGCGGTTGTCGAGCCAGATCCCGACCCGCCGGGCGATCGCGGCAAAAGCCTCACCTTCGGGCCCATCGCCTGCCGCCGGGGGCGTGCCGGCATCGCTCGCCTGACGGATCGCCAGTTGCAGCGGCACCCGGCCCAGGAAGTCCATGCCCATCTCCGCCGCCGCGGCTTCGGCCCCGCCCTGCCCGAACGGATCGGACAGCTCGCCGCAGTGCGGACATTGGTACCCCGCCATATTCTCAACCATGCCGATCACCGGAACCTGGCCGACTTCGAACAGCTGCACCGCCCGGCGCGCGTCGATCAGGGCCAGGTCCTGCGGGGTCGAGACGATCACTGCCCCGGCCGGCTTGTGGCGCTGGAGCATGGTCAGCTGGACGTCGCCGGTCCCGGGCGGCAGATCGACAATCAGCACTTGCGTCTCGCCCCACTCGGCATCGACCAGCTGGCCCAGCGCATTGCCCGCCATCGGCCCACGCCAGGCAATCGCCTTGCCCGGTTCGATCAGTTGCCCCATCGAGAGCAGCGGCACGCCCCATTGGTTGGGCACCGGCACCAGCTTGTCACCGCGGGCCTGCGGCTTGATCCCTTCGCTGCCCAGCAGGCGCGGCTGCGAGGGGCCGTAGATATCGGCATCGACCAGCCCGACCTTGCGGCCCTGGCGCGACAAGGCGATCGCCAGGTTGGCCGAGACAGTGCTTTTGCCCACCCCGCCCTTGCCCGATCCGACCGCGATGATCGTGCGGCGCGGCTTGTCCGCCATCAGCGCAACGCGCACTTCGGAAACGCCCGGCTGGCCCGCCAGCGCTTCCTTGACCTCTGCTTCAATCTGCGCGCGCCCGGCCGCGTCGAGCCCTCCTGCATCGAGCACCACGATCGCCCGGCCATCGGCCAGGCGCAGTGATTGAAGGCGGGATTGAGCCAGCGGGGGCAGCGCGGCGCGCAGGGTTTCGGTGGGGTCACTCATTGCGAAAACCCCCTAGCAAGGAAAAAGCGAGGCGAGACACTGTTTTTGTGCGTCATACACACCTATAGTGTTTGGTGATGAGAGGATCACACGGTTCAGAGCGCAGCCAAGGGCTGGCAATGTCACGGGGCGACAACCCCTGGGGCAGGGAAGGCGGCGGCACCGAGGGCGGCAAACCGGATGGTGATGCTGCGCCCGAATCCGGCACCGGCGAACCTGTCCGCAACCCCTGGCTCAATCCCGACGAAGCCGGCACCCCGCGCCGCTCGGCCTCGATCGAGGATATCATGCGGGGTCGCGGCGGCGGCGGCGATGGTGACGGCGGCGGACCGCTGGCGCGGATGAAACTGGGATCGTGGCTGGCGCTGGGACTGGTCAGCGCCTGGCTGCTGACCAGCACGGTCCATTTCCTGGCGGGCGACGAGCGCGCGCTGGTGACCACACTGGGACGCTATTCCGGGACTTTCGGGCCGGGGGTCAACTTTACCATGCCCTGGCCGATCCAGGCGGTCGATCGCCAGATGGTGGGCAAGGAAACCACCACCACCCTGCCCGACAAGGAAACCGAAACGCTGATGCCAACCCGCGATGGCGAGCTGGTCAACCTGTCGTTCCTGGTGCGCTGGCGGGTCGGCGATTTGCGCGCCTACCGCTACAACCTGCCCCAGGGCGAAGCCGCGCTGCGGCGCCTGGCCGATGCCCAGATGCGCGCCGCCGTGGCCGAATTCGACTATGCCGAGATCACCGGCGGCAGGCGTCAGGGCGAGCTGCAGCAACGCGTCGCCGGGCGGATGCAGCGGGTGCTTGACGCCTGGAAATCGGGGATCGTGCTGTCGGGGGTCGAAGTGACCCGCACCGGCCATCCGGCCAAGCTCAACGACACGTTCGAAGCGATCGCCAAGGCCACCGCGGGTGCCCGCAAGAACCGCGAGAACGCCTTTGCCTGGCGCGCAGAGCACCTGGCCCAGGCCCGCGCCGAAGCCCGCGATTTCCAGCTGATCTACGGCGAATACAAGCTTGCGCCGCAGGTCACCCGGCAGCGGATGTATTACGAGACGATGGCCCGCGTGCTCAAGAACAACGACAAGGTGATCCTGGGCGGCAGCGGCGCGGCAACGGTTCCGCCGGGCGATCCCGATCCGGCCAAGGGAGGGCGCTGAGATGACCGCGATCCTTTCTGCCCGGCGGATGCTGCCGTTTGTGCCGGTCGTGCTGGGGCTGCTGGCCCTGTCGAGCGTGGTGGTGGTCGATGAAGGCCGCCAGGCGGTGATCGAGCGGATGGGCGAGCCCCAGCGCGTGATCAACCGCTTCCGTCCCGACAAGTCCGACGGGGCCGGGGTGGTGCTGAAGATCCCATTGTTCGAACGCGCGATCTGGCTTGAGCGCGGCTTGCAGGGCTTTGCGCTGGCCGGAACCCAGGTCCGCACTGCCGACGAGCAGGTCCTGCTGGTCGATGCCGACGTGACTTACCGGATCATCGACCCGGTCCGCCTGCTGCAAAGGCTGGGCCAGGGCGACAAGATCGACGGTCAGTTCAAGGCGGTCCTGCCTTCGCTGTTGGAAGAAAAGCTGGCGCAGCGCTCGGCGCTGGAAATTGCCACACCGGGCAGCGGCGGGGCCGCGCGCGAAGTGCTGGCCGTGCTCGATGCCAAGGCGCGCGATTTTGGGGTGCAAGTGGTCGACCTCAGGGTCGGTCGGGTCGGCCTGCCCGACGCCGGGCTGAGCCAGGTGTTCCAGCGGATGAAGGCGCGGCGCGAACTGGAAGCCAAGGGGATCGAGGAACAGAGCAGCCGCGAAGCGGGCGAAGTCGTCGCCCAGACCCAGGCCGAAGCCGCCGCGATCATGCAGGCCAGCGCCGGGCAGGACACCGAATTCTATGGCTTCTTCAAGGCGCTGCGCAATTACGAGCTGCTCTATGGCGATCCCGAACGCAAGAACGCGGCGACTATCGTAATTCCGCCTGACAGTGCCTATCTCAAGCACTTCAACGGGAGGTAAGGGGTCCGACCCCCTGGCCCGTTCAATTTCCGTTCAGGCGGCGCGGGGTGAATCCTTGTACCGCCGGGGCGGGCAGGATTTTGCAGCAAGAGGACCTAAACTGGTGCGATACGCTTATAGTGTGACGAGTGCGCTGCTGCTGGGCGGCGCTGCCCTTTCCCTGGTGACCGGACTTCCCGCCGGAGCCCAGATCGCCCAGAACGACGACAGCCGGATGCAGGCCGTGGTGCCGCGCGCCGGTGCGCCGGCCAGCTTTGCCGACCTGACCGCGCAGCTGCAACCGGCGGTGGTCAATATCTCGGTGCGGCAAAAGATCGCGGTTGAAAATCCGCTGGCCAACACGCCGCTTGGGGCCATGATGGGTCCGGCGGGGCAAAGCCGCCTGGCTCAGGCAGTAGGTTCGGGCTTTGTGGTTTCGGCTGACGGCTATGTCGTTACCAACAACCACGTGATCAGCCTCGACCGCAAAGGCGCGGCCGACGAGGTCAGCGTCAAGTTTTCCGACGGCACCGAATACCCGGCCCGGATTGTCGGGCGCGATGTCGATTCCGACCTTGCCGTGCTCAAGATCGATGCCAAAGGCCCGCTGCCTTTCGTTCAGTTCGGCGAAAGCAGCAAGGCCCGCGCCGGCGAATGGGTGATCGCGATCGGCAATCCGTTTGGCCTGGGCGGCTCGGTCACTTCGGGGATCATCTCTTCGGTTCACCGCAACACCGGGTCGGGCGGCGCTTACGATCACTACATCCAGACCGATGCCTCGATCAATTCGGGCAATTCGGGCGGGCCGATGTTCGACATGCGCGGCAAGGTGATCGGGATCAACAACTGGATCGTCGCGCCTTCGGGCGGCAACATCGGGATCGGCTTTGCGATCCCGTCGGACATTGCCAGGCCGATCGTCGAAAAGCTGATGAGCGGCAAAGCGATCGAGCGCGGCTTCCTGGGCGTGCAGATCCAGCCGATCAGCGATGCCATGGCGGATTCGCTGGGAATCCAGCGCGATCGCGGCGAACTGGTGCGCGGCGTGCCGCCGGGCATGCCGGGTGACAAGGCCGGGATCAAGCCGGGCGACATCGTACTCAAGGTCAACAATATCGAAGTGACCCCCGATCGTTCGCTTTCGACGATCGTCGCCAATATCGCGCCGGGCACCCGGATCCCGATCGACCTGCTGCGCCAGGGCAAGCCCGTGACCGTGACCGCCACGGTCGCCAAGCGCCCGGGCCAGGAGGAACTGGCCAAGAGCCTGGGCAGTTCCGATCCTGAGGACAGCCCGTTCAACAAGCCTTCGGAAAAGGCCCAGGGCCTCGTCTTCGAGGCCTTGGGCCTGCTGGTGTTCGACATAGACGCCGACATTGCCCAGCAATTGCGCGTTCCCACGTCAACCCGCGGGGCGGCAATTGCCCGGGTCGATGGCGCTTCGGACGCGTCCAGCCAGGGGCTGCAGCGCGGCGATATCGTGGTGGGCGCGAACTTCCAGCCGATCACCTCGGTTGCCGCGCTCGAAGCGGCGGTCAAGGCTGCCAAGGCTTCGGGTCGCCCCAGCATCACGCTGGAAATCATGCGCCCCGGCACCCAGGGCACGGTCTATTTCGGGGTCCGTCTGCGGTAGGACTCATCTGGTCCAGGTTGGGTAGCCCCTCCCCGTCGGGGAGGGGTTGGGGTGGGGGAGTGAGGCGAAGCCGAGCGTCAACGCAAGCGTGGAACCCCCATCCCAACCCTTCCCCACCGGGGAAGGGCTCTTCGGTTCAATCCAGCTGTGACCAAACCTACTGCGGCGGGCGACTTTGCCCCCCGGCGCTTTTCTTGCCCGTCGCTTCGTTGAGGAAATCCTCGTTCGCGGCTGCCGGCGGCGCGACCGGTTCCAGCGTGCCGTTGGGATCGCCGACCTGGTCGTCGCGTGGATTCGGCCCGGGGCGGTCGCCGCCCTGCCCGCGCGTCGGCTCGATCAGGTTGCCGTTTTCATCGACGTAGTAATAGTCTTCCGGGCTGCCGCTGAACTGGGCCCCGTCATCGGGTTCAAGCTTCCAGGCTGGCGCGGTCATTTCGGTCTGGAACTTTTCGACCGGGCGGCCCGCCACCGCGATCTCCATATAGCTGGCGAAGGCCCGCGCCGGAGCGCTCCCGCCCTGGAGGCCCGTCACCGGCCTGCCGTCGTCGCGGCCCATCCACACGCCGGTGGTGACCCCGCTGGAGAAGCCCAGGAACCAACCGTCCTTGTTCGAGGTGGTGGTGCCGGTCTTGCCTGCTACCGGCCGCCCGATCTGCGCCGCCGCACCGGTCCCGGTGGCAACCGCGCTTTGCAGGAGGTCGGTCATGCCATTGGCGACATTGGGCGATACCAGCGCGGTCCCGTCCTTGGCCTGGTGCTGATAGAGCACCTTGCCATCGGTCGTCGTGACCTTGACGATCCCGTAAGGCTCGATCGACTGGCCTTGCGCCGCGACCGAAGCAAAGGCCCGGGTCATGTCGATCAGGCGCACTTCGTTGGAGCCCAGCACCATCGAGGGCACCGTTGAGATCGGCGTCGAAATCCCGAACCGCCGCGCCACGGCGGCCACTGCTGAAAAGCCCACTTCGTTGCCCAGCTGCGCGGCGACGGTGTTCTTCGAATAGGCGAAGGCCGTGCGCACGTCGATCTGGCCGGCGAAAGCGCCGTTCGAATTGCGCGGGCTCCAGCCCTGGATCGTCACGGGCTCATCGACCACTTCACTGGACGGAGTATATCCGGCTTCCAGCGCGGCGAGATAGACGAACAGCTTCCAGGCCGAACCCGGCTGGCGCACGGCATTGATCGCGCGGTTGTAGTTCGAAGTGACGTAGTCGGTCCCGCCGACCATCGCCAGCACCGCCCCGTCGCGGTCCATCGAGACCAGCGCGCCTTGCGCGCCGCCCGGCGCAAAGCGCTGCACCGCATCGGTCGCGGCCGACTGGAGCCTGGGGTCAAGCGTGGTCCAGACCTCGATCGGCTGGTTGTTGTCACCCAGCAGCAAGTCAAGCTGGGGCAGCGCCCAGTCGGTGAAATAGCGCACCGAATTCTGGCCGCCTTCCGAAGCGAACTTGATACCCTTGAAATCGGTCGCGGCGACCTCAGCAGCGCTGGCCTTGCCGTTTTCCTGCATCAGGCCCAGCACCACCTTGCCCCGTCCGACAGCGGCGGCAGCATCGGCGGTGGGCGAATAGTGCGACGGTGCCTTGACCAGTCCGGCGATGATCGCCGCTTCGGGCAGGCTCAATTCGGTGCCGGGATGGCCGAAGAACTTGCGGCTCGCCGAATCGATCCCATAGGCCCCGCCGCCGAAGTAGACCTTGTTGAGATAAAGCTCGAGCACCTGGTCCTTGGAGAACTTCCACTCCAGCGCCAAGGCCAGCACCGCTTCGCGCAGCTTGCGGGCGAAGGTCCGGCTGTTGTTGAGGAACACGGTGCGCGCCAGCTGCTGGGTGATGGTCGAGCCGCCCTGGCGCCAGCGCCCGTCGCGGTAGCGCACATAGAACGAGCGCGCGACGCCGATCGGATCGACCCCGATGTGCTGGTGGTACCGCTTGTCCTCGGTCGAAAGGATCGCGTCCTTCATCACCTGGGGAATCTGCGGCGCGGCGATCCATTTGCCATAGCTGGGCCCCAGCGTGACCAGTTCGGTCCCGTCGCGCGCGCGCACGACGATCATCTGCTCATTCTGGCTGGCTTTCAGTTCATCGAATTCGGGCAGCGAATTGGCCGCCAGGGCAACCGCGATGACCAGCGAGAGTGCGCCAAGCACCGCCAGGGTGCCGCCCCAGACGAACAGGCGGCGGATGAACAAGCGGAAGCCTGTCGGCTTGGGCTTGGCCGGCTTGCCGCCGCGCGGTGGCGGTGTGCGCCGGATGTCATTCCTGGCCATATGGCTGCGTCAATCCCTCCTGCGCGGCGCAAGGCCGCAAGTGGCTCAATAGCCCATTCGCCGCGCAGGGTTAATGGCTGAAATGTGGTCTTGTTGTGCAGCCTATCGGGATTCGGGCGGATTCGCGCCCAGCTGGTCGTTGAACACGAACAGCTCCTCAAGGTCCTTCTGCGCCGCGCCGTCGAGGCATTTGCTGCCCGCGGCCTTGTACTGATCGCCGGTCATCTTGGCGACGGCCTCGCGTCCGGCTTTCATCGTGGCGGCAATATCGCCGTTCGAGCCCAGCGCGGCGCGGATCCGGGCGGTGTAATAGCCCTGGAAATTCATCACCACCGCATGGGTGCTCTGCTTGTCTTTCAGCTTGGCCGCGGTTTCGCCCAGCACCTGGATGCAGATCGCATCATTCAGCCCAGGGCTCTGCGCCGCGACCGGATTGGCTCCGCCGGCCAGCAGGGCACCAATGGCCAGGGCCTTGATCATGGTCTTCATCGAAATCTCCTGTTGCAAGTCATTGGTCAGTGCAAATGCTCTACCCGCAGCACCGCGCCCTCGTTGCCCGATATCCGCATGCGGGTGCCGGGTTCGGCGTCAGGACCGCGGGCCAGCCATTCGCTGTCGCCCAGCTTGACCCGGCCTTCGCCGTTTTCGATCACCTGGGTGACCACTACAACCTGCCCCAGCGAGCGCGCGCCGCGATTGTTCATGTCGGGATCGGCGGATTCGATCTGGTTCTGCCGCAGCCAGTTGCGCGCCATGAAAACCGTAACGATCGACACGACCGCGAACAGCATGACTTGCGAGAGCAGCCCGATCGGCAGCGCCCAGGCGACCACCCCGGTGACCACCGCCGCGCCAGCCATCCAGATCAGGAACACGCCGGGAATGGTCATTTCCCCGATGGCCAAGACCAGCCCCAGCGACAGCCACAGCCAGTGCGGCGCGATCCCTTCGATCCAGGCGATCATTTGCCCTTCTCGCCCAAAGCATCGCGGACCAGTTCGCCGATTCCGCCGATCGAACCGATCAGCTGGGTCGCCTCAACCGGGAACAGGATGGTCTTGGCATTGGGCGAATTGGCGAACGCGGTAACCGCCTCGGTGTACTTCTGCGCCACGAAGTAGTTGAGCGCCTGCGTGCCCGATGTGGCGATCGCATCGGACACGACTTTTGTTGCGCGGGCTTCGGCTTCGGCCGAGCGTTCGCGCGCTTCGGCATCACGGAAGGCGGCTTCCTTGCGGCCTTCGGCGGACAGGATCGCGCTCTGCTTTTCGCCTTCGGCCTTGAGGATTTCCGCCTGGCGGAATCCTTCGGCCTCAAGAATATTGGCGCGCTTTTCGCGTTCGGCTTTCATCTGCCGGGCCATGGCGTTGGAGATATCGGCCGGCGGGCGAATGTCCTTGATCTCGATCCGGGTGATCTTGACCCCCCACGGCGCGGTGGCGTGATCGATCACGGTCAGCAGCTTGGCGTTGATCTCATCGCGCTTGGACAGCGTTTCATCGAGGTCCATCGAGCCCATCACCGTACGCAGGTTGGTAGTGGTCAGCTGCATGATCGCGACATAGAGGTTCGACACCTCGTAAGCGGCCTTGCCGGCATCGAGCACCTGGAAGAACACGATCGCATCGACCCCGACCATGGCATTGTCGCGGGTGATGATTTCCTGCCCAGGAATGTCGAGCACCTGCTCCATCATGTTGACCTTGTGGCCGATCCGGTCAACGAACGGGATCACGATCAGCAGCCCCGGCTGCGCGGCCTTGACGAAGCGGCCAAGCCGTTCAACCGTATAGACATAGCCCTGCCGGACCACCCGCACCGCCAGCAGGATAAATACCACGACGGCGGCAAGCAGCATAATCACGAAGACGGGCATTGCGCGGGCTCCTTTCGATTGAACCCCGATATGTTAGCGCCGCCCCGCTGCCCCGCAAGCAAAACCGGACCATGCTTAACCGGGCGGTAACCAGATGCCGCTATTGATCGGGCCATGATCCAGCCAAACCAAAAAGAGTTTTCGCAAGGCTTCTGGGGCAGCGAACATCCCGACACCGCGGCGCTGCGGGTCCAGAAAGACTATGTCGATACCATGATCTCGCTCAAGCGCGAGAACATGGACCGGATCTATACCTACATCAACGCACTGCTCGACAAGGCCAAGGAAGAACTGGGCCATTCGCGCAGCGGCGGCGGCAGCGGCGATGCCCGCCGTATGGCGCTGAAACAGCACGTTGACGAGATTGCCGCCTACCTCAAAGGTCAGGCGCTCGATGTCCAATTGCCCGCGGTCTATGGCGAGCGCGGCGGGGCCCAGTTGGCCCACCACTATGTGCTGGAAGACGTTCCCGCCTTTTTCGGCCGGGTCAAATGCGTGCTCGACCAGTGGTACGACAGCCACTTGCTGTCGGTTTACGACGAAGTGGTGATCCTGGTCCGGCCCAAGGGCGTGAACGGTCCCGGCACTTCCGCCTAAAGCACCCTAAAGCCCCCTAAAGCACCTTGTACAGCTCCAGCAGCCGTGCCCAGGCGCGGTCGGCTTCGGCCTTGTCATAGCTGGGTGCATCAAGCGTGCACCAGCCGTGGTCGGCCTTGTAGACCTCCACCTCGACATAGCGGCCCGAAGCCTGTGCCGCCGCGCGCAGCGCGTCCTTGTCCCCCGGCGCGCGGGCATCGTCGTTGCGGCCGATCGCGATCAGGAAGCCGGCCTGGCTCTTGGCGAACAGCGTATGCGGGCTACCCGGCTTGTCGCTCACCAACCCGCCCCCGTGAAACGAGGCCGCAGCCTTGATCCGCCCGGGCAAGGCCGCCGCGCTGCGGATCGCGAAAGACCCGGTCTGGCAATAGCCTTGCGTGCCGATCCCGCGCTTGCGGTTGACGCCGGGCTGCTTGTCGAGCCAGGCGACAAACGCGGTCACGTCCTTGACCGTATTGTCAGCCGATAGGGTGGCGATCGCCGGTTTGAGCTTGGCCTGGCCTTCCGGACTGCGCCATTCGGCCATCGTGGCCAGCAGCGGGGCCTTGCCCGCGCGGTAATAGTGATTGACCACCAGGACCGCGAAACCGGAAGCTGCCAGTCTCCGGCCCATTTCCTTGTAGGCATCGCGCAGCCCAGCGACATCGGGCCATAGGATGACCGCCGGATGCTTGCCCTTGGCGGGCCGCACGAAGAAAGCGTCGGCCGTGCCATCCGGGGTCGGCACTTCGACCATGCCTTCGACCAGCTTGCGGGTGGCTGCCTGGGCCGGTCCGCCGGCATAGGCCGCGAGCGCGCCCGCAGCGCCAATGGCGGCAAATTCGCGGCGGTTGAGGCCGCGCGCGGCCAGCGCCAGATCCTCATCGTGGGCGGTCAGGTCATCGCACATAGGCCGGTCCTTTCGACTCCATGAGCGCGCGAGCATAGCCGCAGGCTGCCTCCAGTCCAGTGCAACCAGGGCAAGTTTCAAAAACTAATCGCGCGATTAAGGTTGCAATCGGGCGCGGAATGCGGCGAATTGCGCACAAACCTGACTGGCCGGACGAGCGGGCAGGTGATCGAGAGGGACCCACGATGCGTTTGAAGCTGCTTGCCGCCGCTGCCTTGCTGACGCTTGCCGCCTGCGGAAAAAGCCCGTCGCCGCCCGCCACCGAAGGCGTGACCGATGCGATGATCGCCGCCGCGCCCGAAGGTGAATGGCTGAGCTATGGCCGCGACTATGCCGAACAGCGCTTTTCGCCGCTGACCCAGATCAGCGACCAGAACGTCGGCCAACTGGGCCTGGCCTGGTCGGCCGATCTGGATACCGCGCGCGGGCAGGAAGCGACCCCGCTGATGCACGATGGGGTGCTCTACATCACCACCGCCTGGTCGATGGTCAAGGCCTATGATGCCAGGACCGGGGCACTGAAGTGGTCGTATGACCCCAAGGTTCCGCGCGAAACGCTGGTTCGGGTGTGCTGCGATGCCGTGAACCGCGGTGCCGCAATCTATGGCGACAAGGTCTACGTCGCCGCCCTCGATGGGCGACTGATCGCAATTGACCAGAAGTCGGGCAAGGAAGTGTGGTCGAAAGTCGTGGTGCCAAACCAGGTCGACTACGCGATCACCGGCGCTCCGCGCATCGCCAAGGGCAAGGTGCTGATTGGCAGCGCCGGATCCGAGTACCGCGCCCGCGGCTATCTTGCCGCTTTTGATGCCCAGACCGGCGACGAATTGTGGCGCTTCCAGACCGTGCCCGGCAACCCGGCCGATGGGTTTGAAAACGAGGCGATGGAAAAGGCCGCCAAGACCTGGACTGGCAAATGGTGGGAATTTGGCGGCGGCGGCACAGTTTGGGATTCTATCACCTATGATCCCAAGACCAACCTCGTCTATTTTGGAACCGGCAATGCCGAACCCTGGAATCCCAAGACGGCGGACCGGGCCGGGGACAGCCTCTACACTTCCTCGATTGTCGCCGTAAACGCCGACAACGGTGAGTATGCCTGGCACTACCAGGAAACGCCCGAAGACCGCTGGGACTATGATTCGAACGCGCAGATCATGGTCGCGGACCTGATGCTTGATGGCAAATCAACCCATGTGGTTATGCATGCACCCAAGAATGGCGTTTTTTACGTGCTGGATGCAAAGACCGGAAAGTTTCTGACCGGCACTCCATTTACGAAGATCACCTGGGCCAGTTCGATTGACCCTGTCACAGGACGGCCCAACATCAACCCCGAGGCGCGTTACGAGCAGACCGGCAAGATGTATCTCGGTTCGCCCGGAATCTATGGCGCGCACACCTGGCACCCGATGAGCTTCAGCCCGAAAACCGGGCTGGTCTACATCCCAACCAACGAAGCGCCGTTTGCCTATCTGGCCGACAATGCATTCGAACCGGGTTCGATCGGGATGCAGCTGGGGCTGGCTCCGGTTCTGACCCCGGCCGACAAGGCGGCGCGCGGTGCTGTGCGTGCGATGCTTAGCGGAGCCCTGATCGCGTGGGATCCGGTCGCCCGCAAGGAAGTCTGGCGGGTTCCGTTTGAAGGTCCGTCGAATGGCGGCACTCTCGCAACTGCCGGCAATCTGGTGTTCCAGGGCACAGCGAGAGGTGAATTCGTCGCCTACAGTGCCGACAAAGGCGCCAAGCTCTGGTCGTTCCCGGCGCAGACCGGGATCATTGCAGCGCCGATGAGCTACTCGTTGGACGGCGAACAATATGTCGCCATCCTGGTTGGCTGGGGCGGCTTGTGGGACCTGTTCGGAAGCGTCGCCGCAGACAAATCCGGGCCGACCCGCAATATCAGCCGACTGTTGGTGTTCAAGCTGGGCGCCGTCGGCAAACTGCCCGTTGCACCTCCAATGGCAGACCGGGTGCTCGATCCGCCGCCGCTCACTGGCAAACCCAATCAGGTTGTGCGTGGCGAAGCACTCTACGCGCGTTATTGTGGGGTTTGCCACGGCGGTGAGGCAATCTCGGGTGGAATGGTTCCGGATTTGCGCCATTCGCCGACTCTCAACAGCGGCGATGCGATCAAGTCGATCGTGATCGGCGGGGCGCTCAAGCACAACGGCATGGTCTCGTTCAAGGAAGCGATATCGGGAGACGATGCCGAAGCCGTTCGCCACTACCTGATCAAGCGCGCCAATGAGGACAAGGCGCTGGGCGAACATTGACAAGCCCGGCACCCGGCCCGATGCGCGGGCGATGACTGTGAGCCCGAGCAACGGCAAGATTGACTGGGACGCGCTGCCGCACGGCGGCGACCTGTTTGGCGAGCTGCACCTGGCGGAGAACACGCCGCCCAGCCGCGCCCCGCGCGCGCCTTGTTTCCGGGGCTGGCGCTGTGCGCAGTGGCGGCGGCGGCGGCGGCCTGGCTGTCGGAGCATTACGGCTTTCCGATCATCCTGCTGGGCTTGCTGGTCGGCCTGGCGCTCAATTTCATCAGCCACGATCCGCGCACCCACGCCGGGCTCGACTTCGCCTCGCGGACCTGCCTGCGCTGGGGGATCGTGGTGCTGGGGCTGCAAGTCACGGTCAGCCAGATCGAGGCGCTGGGCCCGGCACCGTTCGCTGCGCTGGGCGTGGTCATGGCGGTAACGATCGGGGCCGGGCTGATTGGCGCGCGGATCGCCGGGCAATCCCGCTTTGCCGGAATCCTGGCCGGCGGGGCCACCGCGATCTGCGGAGCGAGTGCCGCGCTGGCGCTCTACGGCGTGATCGGCAAGGACCGGCTGAGCCAGGCGCAGTTCGCGCTGACCCTGGTGGGCATTTCGCTCGCCAGTGCCTTTGCGATGACAGTCTATCCGGTGCTGGCGGGCGAGCTGGGACTGAGCGACGGGCAGGCCGGGTTCCTGATCGGCGCCTCGATCCACGATGTCGCGCAGGCGATCGGCGGGGGCTATGCCTTTTCCGATCCGGCGGGCAACTATGCCACGATCGTCAAGCTGGCGCGGGTCGCCTTGCTGGCCCCGGTCGTGCTGTTGACCAGCCTGGCGATCGGTCAGGCCGATAGTGCGAGCGGCCAACCGCTGTGGAAGCGCCTGGCCCTGCCCTGGTTCATCCTGGCTTTCCTGGGCGTGGTGGCGCTGAACAGCATGGTGACGATTCCCCAGCCCGTGGTCGAAAACGGGCTGGTCCTGTCGAAGGGCCTGCTGCTGCTGGCAGTGACCGCCACGGCGATGCGCAGCCGGATGGACCTGCTGCTGCAAATGGGCTGGCGCGCGGCAGTGCCGGTAGTAACCGCAACGCTGGCGAGCTTCGCTGCCGCGCTGGGGTTTGCCTACTTGCTGCTTTAGGGCACTTGGGCAAAACCTGACCCAAATTCCGTCTATGCTGAGCCTGTCGAAGGACTGTCCTTTTCTTGGTGCCTCATGTCACGACGCACGAAGAACAAAGCAGCCCTTCGACAAGCTCAGGGCGAACGGTTTTTGAGGCAGGGGTAGTAGTTGGCGATCCACGCGCTGGGCTAACCGCCCAGGTTCGCCTCGGTATAGCATTCCACCACCAGCGCCAGCGGCTCGCCCTGGGGCAGACGCAGCAGCGCGCGGTGGGTGGAGATTGCCCCCAGCGGGCAGCCGTGATCGCCGCGCCGGGTTGAGGCCAGCGGCTCGCGGGTGAACTTGAGGCTGGCGGCGACGCGCCCGAACGGCACCTGGCTTTCCGCCAGCTGGCGGTTCATGTCGGGCGTGAGCCGCGCCGGAACGTACCAGTTATGCGCTTCAGACAGCACATGCGCCCCGCAGGTCAGCTTGACGTGGCGGTAGCCCAGCGGCTCGTCCGCGCTCACGCCCAGCGTTTCGCGCAAGTCGGCCGGCGGCACCGCATCGGCCTCGCTCACAAACTCCACCGCGATCTGCGCACCCGGCGCGATTCCGCGCTGGTCGCACCACAGCTGCAAGGCGGCGGTGGCGCTGACATGCGCGGCCAGGTTCGCCTCGAACGCGGCGACCTGAGGGTCGGTTCCGGGATGGGCGCAGCCTGCCAGGGGCAGCGATGCGGCGGCGAGCGTCATGGAGAAAAGTCCGGACTTTCGAAAAAGCTGCCGCCAGCGCGGCCAATCACCGCGCCCCATTAGCCGCGAATCCCGTGCAATGCCAGTGTACCTTTGGTGTAGCTCAAATCCCCCCCGGCACGGCTTCGCGGCCCAGCGCATTGAGGCCGATGGTCAGCGCCTGGCAGACCGCTTCGAGCACCGCCTCGTCGGTCGAGCGCACCACGAAATTCGCGCCGACGCGGCCTTCGCGGAAGAACGGGTAAGAGCCGATTGCGCAGCCGTCATGCTCGCGCTCGGTCTCGCGCAGCAGGTCGGCGACTTCGCTTTCGATCGCCCAGGCTCCGATCGTGGCGCTCAGCACCGGCAGCCCGCCCTCGAGCGTGCCGGTCAAGGCATCGAGCATGCCCGCGGTGATCGAGGGGACGCCGGCCATCAGGAAGACATTGCCGATCCGGATCCCCGGCGCGCCAGACATGCGGTTGGGGATCAGCTCGGCCCCGCCTGGCACGCGGGCCATCCTGAGGCGCGCCTCGTTGAGCCCACCGCGGGTCTCGTAATAGCGCTCCAGGATCGCGCGCGCCTCGGGGTGGATCACCACGTCCACGCCCAGCGCCTCGGCCACGGCATCGACGGTGATGTCATCGTGCGTCGGGCCGATCCCGCCGGTGGTGAACAGGTAGTCGTTGGCACCGCGCAGCGCGTTGACCGCGGCAACGATGGCAGCGGTATCGTCAGCCACCACCCGCACTTCGGACAGGCGAATGCCCTGGACATTAAGCCAGGTTGCGACTTGTGCGACGTTCTTGTCCTGGGTGCGGCCGGAGAGAATCTCGTCACCGATGACGAGCAGGGCGGCTTTCCAGATGCGGGGGGGGTGGGTCATGCGGGGAGGCTAGTTGATAAGGAAAGGTCGTGCAATTTTTGGTTCAGGCAGAGGCGCAGAGAAGAAGATGAGGCGCAGAGGGTTAGCGCTTGCGGCGAAGCCGCTTTCGATCCCACGGTGCGAGTGGCGCAGGGTCTGGACAGATAAGCCGCTTCGCGGATTACGTGACCTCTCTGCGCCTCATCTTCTTCTCCGCGCCTCTGCGTGAACTATTCTTAGCTATCAACCAGCTCCCGCGCCCGCGTGAAGTGCATCACCCCATCGTCGATCGGGGCCTGGCGCATGTCCTGCTTGTCGCGCTTGTAGTCCTGGTTGAGCCGCCAGGGCAGGCTGGGCGCGTTCTTGGGCATCTTGTCCTTGCCGCGTTCCAGATAGCCCGAGGAGAAGTCGGCGAAGACGTCGTCGGGTTCGGGCTGGGCATCCTCGGGCAGCACCGGCGTAGCCGCGACCGCGCCATAGGCGTCCATCTGCTTCAACAGCCGGGTGATGTATTCGCCAACGATATCGACCCTGAGCGTCCAGCTGGCGTTGATATAGCCGAACACGCCCGCCAGGTTGGGCACGTTGGAGAACATGCAGTTGCGGTAATAGAAGTGGCTGCCGAAATCGACCGGCTGGCCATCGACCGAGACCGCGATCTTGCCCGCGAAGGCCAGGCTCAGCCCGGTGGCGGTAACGATCACGTCGGCGTCGAGGTGCTTGCCCGACTTGAGCTTGATGCCGGTGGCATCGAAGCTGTCGATATGGTCGGTCACCACATCGGCCTTGCCCTGTTTGATCGCCTCGAAGAAATCGGCATCGGGCACCAGGCACAGCCGCTGTTCCCACGGCTTGTAGGGCGGCACGAAATCGGTTTCGTTGTAGCGCGCTCCCAACTGCTTGGCAGTCTCGCCAAGGATGAAGTCCCTGGCCTTGTCGGGGAACTTGCGCACGCGCTTGAACATCCAGTCCTGCATGGTGATGTTCTTGAACCGGGTGATCGCATAGGCGAGCTTCTCGGGCAGCACCTTGCGCAGGCCATTGGCGATCGCGTCCCTGGCCGGGCGGCTGACCATGTAGGTCGGGGTGCGCTGGAGCTGGGTGACGTGGGCGGCGCCCGAATGGGCCATGGCGGGGACGATGGTTACGGCTGTGGCACCCGATCCGATCACCACCACCTTCTTGCCGGTATGGTCGAAGTCCTTGGGCCAGAATTGCGGGTGGATGATGGTGCCCTTGAACTTGTCGCGGCCCTTGAAGGCGGCGTCATAGGGATCGTCGTAGTCGTAATAGCCCGAACCCAGGAACAGGAACCGCCCCTGGACCTGGCTCAGCGTGCCGTCGCTGGCTTCGGTGGTGACAGTCCAGCGTGCGGTCTTGCTGTCCCAGTTGGTGGTGACAACCTTCTGCCCGAAGCGCATCTTGCCGCGCAGGCCATATTCGTCGGTGATCGCGTCGAGGTATTCGAGGATCGAGGGGCCATCGGCGATCGACTTCTCGTGCTTCCACGGGGCGAAACTGAAGCCCAGCGTGTGCATGTCGCTGTCAGAGCGGATCCCGGGATAGCGGAACAGATCCCAGGTGCCGCCGACCTGTTGGCGCCGGTCGAGGATCGCAAAGCTCTTGCCCGGGCAATCGCGGGTCATGTGCACGGCCATGCCGATCCCGGAAATCCCGGCCCCGACAATGATCATGTCGAGGAAGTCTGGCTCGATCGGCGCCATCGCGTTCATCGCCGTAATCTCCCGTCAATTGACACTGATGTCAGTTTAGCCGTGCGGTTAACATGTTGGAGCAGGGATTGCCAGCGTCAAGGACCTTTGCCAGACGGTGCAAATGGCGATCATTGCAGCACGCCGCTATGCGGGCGGAAAACCTTCGGAACACGCGCTGGTGCTCGATGGCCAGCAACACCCCGAACCGGGTGAGGGCGAGTTCGACTGGATCGGGCTGGCCAATCCGACGGCTGCAGAGATGGAGCTGGTCCGCACCCAGTTCAGCCTGCATCCGCTCGCGGTGGAGGATGCGCTCAATGCCCAGCAGATGGCCAAGGTAGAGCTGTACGGGCAGCAGTTGTTCATCGTCGCGCGCACCGCCGCGATCGAGGAGGGCGAGAATATCGCCTATGGCCAGACCGCGATTTTCCTGGGCACCAAATTCATCGTCACTGCCCGGATGGGTTCAACCCGCGCGCACCAGAAGCTGCGCCACCGGCTGGAAATCGACGCCGAGCGGCTGGCCGAAGGGCCTGACTATGTCGCCCACGCGATCCTCGATTTCATCGTCGATGGCTATCAGCCGATCCTCGAGAAATACGAGGAAAGCGTCCAGGCGATGGAAGAAGGCGCGATCGACGCTTTCCCCGAACATTCCACGATCCGGCGCATATTTCGCCTGCGCCGCCAGTTTCGCCGGTTCATGCGGATCATCGGGCCGATGGAGGAAGTCTGCGAGCGGCTCGCCTCGACCGAGCTGCCGGTGATCGATCCGGGCGCGCGGATCTGGTTTCGCGACGTGCTCGACCATGTCCGGCGTTCATTGGTCCGGATGAACGGGTTACGCGATACCTTGGCCTCGATCGTCGAAACCGCGGCGCTGCTTGAACAGCACCGCCAGGGCGACATGACCCGGCAGCTCGCCGCCTATGCCGCGATCCTCGCCGTGCCGACCGCGATCGCCGGGATCTACGGGATGAATTTCGATTACATGCCCGAACTGCGCGAGAAATGGGGCTACCCCGCAATTTGGGGCGTGATCCTGGCGATCTGCGGCGGGCTGTGGCTGCGGTTCCGCCGGATCGGGTGGTTGTAGCGACCATGGTCCTCCCCATTTGTGGCATTCGCGAAAAATGGAGAGGATCTAGATTCTAGGGCGTCACGATAAATTGCTCCCAGCGGCCCTGCGCTCCGGCGAAATCGCCGTTGGTCAGCACCGCGATCGCCACGCGGTCATCAAGCCAGACCGAATTCTGCGAGAGAAAGCCCACGCTGGCCCCGCCGTGGTTGATCATGCGGCAGCCATCGACGATCCGCGAATAGACCCCCAGGCCGTAACCGTTGCTGGTGCCATCGGCAAGGCGCACCGGGCGCTCCATCTCCTCCCAGTCCTCGCGCGGCAGCAAGGTGCGGTTGATCCGGGCGATGTCCCATTTGGCGAGCTCTGCCGCGCTCATCGAAAACTCGCCGGTCGCCCACAGCCAGCCGCGCGCGGGCGGTTTGGCGGGGCGCGCCGGGCCCAGCGCGTTGCGGTAGCAGCCTTGCGGAAAGGCGGGGCCAGTGGTGCCGTCCATCGGCACGGGCTTGATCCCCAGCGGCCTGAAGATCCGCGCTTCGAACTGCTGCCACAGCGGCGCGCCGCCGGCCTTTTCGGCGATCATCCCGGCCGCGACATAGCCGGTGTTCGAATACTGCCAGCGCGTGCCGGGTTCATAGTCGAGCGCCTTGAAACCCCAGCGCCGACTATCCTGAGCTTGCCGAAGGATTGCTCTTTTCTTCAAGCGGTTGTGGGCGAGGCACGAAGAACAGGGCAGTGCTTCGACAAGCTCAGCATTGACGGAATTTGGGTCAGGTTTTGCCCAAGTTGCTCTAGCCGCCTGCGCGTGACGCAGATCACGCATAGCCGTGCAAATTGCCGGTTGGTTGCCACATCGCTGCCTGTGCATTTGCGGATCGCCAGCACCTGGCCGCATCGCCACGGGACCGGAACGCAATCGAGGCCGTTGCCGACGACAATGGAGCGCAGCGAAGAAGCCCCGCTGAATGTGCTGGTCGCCAACGGGCGGATCGCGCTGCATGCGATGCAGGGCGGCAAGCGGGCCGACTGCGAGGACAGTTTCGGGGTCAGCCCGGAAGCGCTCAAGAAGCATTTGTGGACGGTCTATGACCGGACCGGAACGGCCAGCTGGCTGGAGCTGCGCGAGCTGTTTCTGGGGGCCTGAATCCGGGCGAACCGGTTCACGCGACCTTGCGGTTGGCGTGCTGCAGCCAGGGCGAGGTCAGCACCAGGTCGGCAGCCGGCATGCCCAGCCAATAGCCCTGGCCGAACGTACAGCCCCATTCGGCCAGCTGGCGGGCAACCGCGGCTTCTTCGATCCCCTCAGCGGTGGTCTGGAAGCCCAGCGTCTGGCACAGGTCGATGATCCCGCGGACCATGGCAGCAGCTGCCACATCGTTGAGAATGCCCGAGACGAACGAGCGGTCGATCTTGACCTTGCTGATCGGCAATTCGCGCAGCAGCGAGAGGCTGGAATAGCCCACCCCGAAATCGTCGAGCGCGATGTGCACGCCCTGGGTGCGCAGGCCTTCCAGCGCCACCTTGGTTGTCTTGATGTCCGAGAACAGCGCGGTTTCGGTCATTTCGATTTCCAGCCGCGCGGCCGGAAAGCCGGTCTCGGTCAGGACTTTGAGGACCTTTTGCGGAAACCACTGGTCCAGCACCTGCGAAGGCGAAAGGTTGACCGCGACCGTCGCGGTCGGGCTGGCTTTGAGGGCCTGGGCGCAGGCGCTGGGCAGGATTGCCCAGAACAGTTCATCGACCAGCCCGGTCTCTTCGACCGCCTGGACGAATTCGGCGGCGTTGAGTGTGCCGCGGGTCGGATTGCGCCAGCGTGCGAGCACTTCAGCGCCCGAAACCTCGCCCGTGGAAAAGTCCACGATCGGCTGGAAGAACGGCACAAATTCCTTGCGGGCCAGACCATCGGTCAGCTCGCGCTTGAGCGCCAGGTTGGCGCGGACCGCCAGCTCCATGCGTTCGTCGAACTGGCACAGCCCGCCGCCGCCCGCCTGCTTGACGTGCTGCAAGGCCGCGTCGCATTCCAGCAGCAATTCGTCGCCGTCGCATGGGACCGGGCCGCTGTGAGTGACTGCAATCGCGGTGCTGACCACGATCCGGCGGCCGCCGATATCGAAGGCATCGGCCAGCGCGCCCCTGATCTTGAGACCCGCATCGGGGCCCGATCCGGCCGAAGCCGGCAGCAGCACCGAAAATTCGTCGGCGGCGGTGCGGGCGATCAGTTCGCCGCTGGGCATGGCGGTCTGGAGCCGTTTGGCCACTTCGCACAGCACGGCATCGCCGGTCTGGGTGCCATGAACGCCGTTGATCGCGCGGAACCGGTCGATATCGACCTGAATCAGCGAGAACGGTTCGAATTCGGCCGAGGAACGGCCCGACAGCGTCTTGAGCCGTTCGGTGAAGTGCAGCCGGTTGGGCAGCTGGGTCAGTGCATCGGTGCGGGCCAGGCGATTGGCGCGGCTCTCAGCCTTGACCCGTTCGGCCACTTCGCTTTGCAGCCGGGTGTTGGCGCGCTGCAAATCGGCGGTGCGCTTGGCGACCACAGCCTCAAGCTCAACATTCTGGGTATCGGCTTCAAGCACCCCCATCCGCCGGACCAGCGCCCCATTGAGGCGTGAGCGCAGCACCGGAAAATCGATCGGCTTGGTGACATAGTCATTGGCTCCGGCCTCGATCGCCAGCGCCACCGAATCGCCTTCGCCAAGGGCGGTGACCATGATCACCGGCAGGCGGTTCGAATCGCGCACCGTACGCAGGCCAACCAGCGCGTCGAGCCCGCTGCGGTCGGGCATCATCCAGTCGAGCAGGACCAGATCGGGATCGATCCGGTCAACCTCGTTCTCCAGGTCAACCGCGGTGTAGAGCGAGTGGACGCAGTAACCATCGCGGGCCAGGCGGCGGACCAGCAAGTCGACATTGGCGGGGTTGTCATCGACAACCAGGATTCGCGGGCCGGTGCCGACGGTCGATTCGGTGATCATGCGGCCTCTCCCTGGGCAAGCGGGCCCATGTGGTCGCGGATCATCGCCACCAGTTCGGGAAAGTTGATCGGTTTGGTGGCAAAATCGTCGCAACCGGCTTCGATGCATTCGATCCGGTTGGCGTCCATCGCATGGGCGGTGACCGCGATGATCTTGGTCGCGGCGGTCGCCGGATCGGCGCGCAGCGCGCGGGTTGCTTCCAGCCCGTTCATGTTGGGCATGGCGACATCCATCAGCACCAGATCGGGCTTGGCACTGCGGCAGACGTCTACTGCCTCGCGCCCGTCTTCGGCGGTTACTACGTTCCAGCCCTGCCGCTCGAGCCTGCGAGTCAACAGGTTGCGGTTGTCCGGGTTGTCTTCGGCAACAAGAATCAACATTGTGCGCGTCCCTTGAAATCGGTTGCTGCGTGCTCAGGCGGCGGCCGTCTTGGTATCCGTGTCCGGCTCGTCATAGGCGATCGGTGTGCGGGCCAGCCTGGCGACGGTCGAGGCGAGGATCTCGCGGTTGAACGGCTTGACGATGTGCTCGGCCGCGCCCAGCGCCATCGAGCGCATCCGGTCGTCGTCGGTGGAAACCACCACGACCGGGATTTCGCCCAGCGCCTTGTCGCGCTTGATCTGGTCGAGCAGGGCCCAGCCCGAAGCATCGGGCAGGCAGATGTCGAGCACGATCGCGGCCGGCACCTGGGTGGAAATGGCCTTCATCCCGCCGCGTGCCGTGGTGGCGCACTGGACCGCGAAACCGACCGGGGTGAGCGAACGGATCAAGAGTTCGCGGGCGTCCTGCTCGTCTTCGATGATCACCACCAGCGGCTGACTGGCATCGCCAATCCGCGGGCCGACTTCGGCTTCGGTATCGGCGCTGATTTCAAGATTGGCGGCGATCGTAAGGATCACGGTGGTGCCCTGGCCTTGCTCGCTTTCGACCACCACATCGCCGCCCAGCATGCGGGCCAGCTCGCGGGTGATCGACAGCCCCAGCCCGGTCCCGCCATAACGCTGCTCGATCGAGCTGTCGGCCTGCTGGAACGGCTTGAAGATCTTCTCTACCTGTTGCGGGGTCATGCCGATCCCGGTGTCGCTCACGCTGAACTGGATGCCGGCACCGTTGGTGTTGCGGACCTGCTTGGCGGCAATCGTGATGCTGCCTTGGCTGGTGAACTTGACCGCGTTCGAGACCAGGTTGAGCAGGCACTGTTTGACCTTCTGCAGGTCCGAACTGATCATGCCCTGCTTGGCACCTTGCAGCACCAGCGGGATTCCGGCCTTCATCGCCAGCGGGGTGGCAATGCCCAGCACTTCATTCAGCATCGCTTCCACTTCGAACTTCTCGGCCTTGAGCTCGATGTGACCGGCTTCGGCCTTCGAGAGGTAGAGAATGTCGTTGATCAGCGAGAGCAGATGGTGCGCCGAGCCGACCACGCGGTCCATGTCGGGCTTCGAAGGGTGGTTCGCGTCCTCGGCCTCAAGGTCTTCGATCACCATTTCCGAATAGCCGATGATCGCGTTGAGCGGCGTGCGCAGCTCGTGGCTCATATTGGCCAGGAAGATCGACTTGGCCTGGTTGGCCTCTTCGGCGGCGGCGCGCAGATGGGTCTGTTCGGCCAGATGCTCTTCGGCCACGTCGCGCGCGACCACATCGCGCTGCTGGTCGTGCACCGCCTTGCTGATCCGGTTGCCGAAGAAGGCCACGCCAAGGACGATCAGGACCACGCCGAAGGCAATGATGTACTCCAGCCCGCGCAGCATCCGTGCGGCGGCCATCTGGGCGTCGAGTTCCTGGGCCTGCTGTTTCTGGGCCCAGGTCATCATCCCGGTGATGGCCTCGTTCATCGCGCTGAACTCTTGGCCCATCGCGGCCATGTGCTTGCTCGCGGCGGATCCGTTGCCGGCTTCATAAGCGTTGAATAGGGGAGTGGCATCGGCGCGCATTTCCCTGGCACCGGTTTCCAGTTTGCCGACAAAGCGGAACAGCTGGGTATCCTGTTCGCCGCTCAGCCCCTTGTCGAGATCGAACCGCAGGTTGCTCAGCCGAGAAAGGAACCTCAGCTCGGCGGCATCGTAACGCATTCTTTCGGCAACCGGGTTCTGCGAGCTGAACACGTTAATGCCCGGTTCGTTGACCCGCTGGGCCAGGGGGACAAGTTCGCCGATGCCCTGGACCTTGGCGGCCCACAGGTTGCTGCGTTCAACCGCATCCTCGTGAATCGACATCAGCTTGTGAGTCAAAGTCAGGCTGCCCGCGACCGTAATCAGGTCCAAAGCGGCGAGAATGAAATAGAAATAGTGCCAACGCGGCGCACCATTCTGGCTCTTGAGAAAACTGAACATCGTTACGACCCCCAAAATCTGGCCCGAAGTCTGGAACCTTCGATCAGGAGAGGGGGTAATCAAAGTTGGTTAATTTTGACCTAAGGGTGATTTTTGTGAGCAGTATAAATCGGCAGGATTCTGCTGTCCCAGCCTAAATCTCTGATCATGAACAAGTTTCCTGCCGAACGTCAAAGAAAAGGCGGTCAGGCACTCACCGGCAGGGTCGGCCACATGTCCGCGATTTCGTTGCCATCGTAGAGTGCCAGGTCGCCGAATTGCAGCAACAGCGCCTCGCTCTGGTCGGGGCGCAGGAAGACATGGTCGTCGGGCCTGAGATCGATCCGCTTCGATCCGGTCAGCAGCTCCTGGTTCGAGCTCCGCCCGAACAGTTTCGAATACTGCAATCCCGGCGGCGAGGCGGGCTTGGCCAGCCAGTGCCCGCCGTGGATGAAGAACCCGCGCTGGGTATTGCGATCCCACCAGTGCAGCGCGCCGGACAAGGCTTCTACTCCCGGCAGCGCCTGGTCCGGGCTGGCCTTGATTACCGGGGTGGCGATCCAGGCGGCGGGTTGCAGGTCGGCCAGATCGTCCAGCTCGAAATCGCCCGGTTTGACGAAAGCCGATCCGACCGAGACTTCGTTCGCTACCGTGCCCTTGCAGTGGCGTCGAAAGGTGGGGCTGCCTGCGGAGTTGAGCGTGAGCTTGGCCGGATCAAGCCCGGCGCCTTGCAGCATGTCGATCGCGGCCGCATATCCATTTTGCGCGCTGGCATAGGCCTTGTCGGGGCTGGGCATCTTGGGAACGTGCGGTTCGTAGCCCATCAGCCCGGCCACTTCGATCCCCGCTGCCTGCGCCTGGCGCACCGCGGCGGCCAGCGCCTGCGGATCGGCAAAGCCGCCGCGGTGGAGGCCAACGTCGATCTCGAAATTGGCGCGCAAGGCGATCCCGCGCGCCTTGGCTGCCTCTGTGTACTGGGCAAGCCGCTCGGGCGTATCGATCAGCCACTGCACTCGCGGCCCGGCTTTGTCCGCGACCCGCAAGAATTCGCTCACCGGCAGTGGCTTGCCGAACAAGTAGTCGGCCTCAGGATGCAGCGGCAGCAATTGCAGCAGCATTTCGGCGCTGAACACCATCAGCCGCTGGGTGCCCATGCCGGTCATGATCGTCTCAAGCAACCTGGGCGATGGCAGCGACTTGGCGACCACCCGCAGCGGCAACCTGGCCGCATCGGTGCTCTTGCGAATAGCGGCAATGTTGGCCGACAGCCGCGCGCGGTCGATCACCAGTGTGGGCCGCATCAGCCCGGCGCGCTTCAGCGCTTCGGACAGGCCCTTGAAATAGGCATCGTGCATTCCACCGAGCTCCCCGGGCCTGAAAGCCACTGCGCCGATTCCGGCAAGGGCCAATGCCCCGCCGCCGATCATTATTGTCCGCCGTGATGGCATTTTTTGTTCTCTCCCCTCACCGCCCGTCCCGAGTGTAGTAGAGAGACTGCAACACCCCACAACATCCGTTCGTGTCGAGCGAAGTCGAGACACCTGAGCGCGGCATCTCGACTTCGCTCGATGCGAACGGATGTTGGGAAAGGTCGAAGTCCCTCGACTTCGCTCGGGACGAACGGACTTGGGGAGGACTTAGGGCACTTCCCGACCATTCTGGGTCATCGTGACGGAGTCTATTATGGTTCAATGCAAGGAAGAATGGCGCAGGAATATGTCGATATTT
>PNJT01000014.1 GCA_013822005.1 Novosphingobium sp.
GTCTATGCTGAGCTTGTCGAAGCACTGCCCTTTTCTTCGTGCCTCGCCCGCAACCGCTTGAAGAAAAGAGCAGTGCTTCGACAAGCTCAGGAAGGTCGGGGTTGGGTTGGGCGTTTGCTCGTTACCCCCAAGCCACTAGTCCGCCACCGGCAGGGTAAGCACGAAGCAGGCCCCGGTGCCGCCTTCGCCCAGTTCGAGCGAACCGCCCCGGCTTTCCGCCAGCGCGCGGGCGATCGGCAGGCCCAGGCCGGTGCCGCCGGTGTCGCGTTTGGAGGTGAAGAACGGGTCGAACACCCGCACCCGGTCGGCCTCGGGCACGCCGGGGCCGTTGTCGGTCAGCGCGATCGAGGCGAACTTGCCGCGGTGCCCGGTGGTGATGGCGAGTGCGCTGGCCCCGGCCTGGCGGGCATTCTCGATCAAGGTGGCGAGCACGGTTTCGAGCGCCTCTTCCTCGATCGCGAGCAAGGGGTAGTCGGGCTCGATCGTATAGGTCACCGCGAAGGCGGGCGCGGAGTGGGCGTCGGCGAGGCGGGCCAGCACCGGGGCCACCGCGCCGCTGGCATCGCCGGGGCTGCGGGCCATGTCGGCCTGGGCCAGCTCCATCAGGCGGCTGACCAGGCGCGCAAGGCGGGTGGCGTCACCCTCCATGTTGGAGAGGAAGCGGGCGCGCTCGGCCTTGTTCATCGTTTCGCCGTGGTCTTGCAGCAGCTCGATCCCACCGCGAATGCCCGCCAGGGGCGTCTTGAATTCATGGCTGAGGCTGGCGGCGAAATCGCGCAAGTAGCGGCTGCGGCGCTCGATCGCCTCGGCCATCGCGGCGAAATCGGCGTTGAGGCTGCGGATCTCGCGCACCTCCAATGTGGGGGCGCGCAGGCTGGCGCTGCGGCCCTGGGCGAGCGCGCGGGTGGCGGCGGAGAGGCGTTCGACCGGGACCACGATCGCGCGGGCCAGCACCGCTGCGACGACGACCAGCAGGCCCAGGATCACCACCACGCCCAGCATGATCTTGCCCCAGTCCTCCCACATCCCCCTAAACAGCGCCGAGGGTGAGCGTGAGACGAGGACCACGCCGACGACCTGCCCGTTCACCACAATCGAGCGCGCGTGGTGGAGGCGGATGTCGGTCGCCGGGCTCAGCCAGTGGAGCAGCCAGCCGCGCCGGTAGCTGGTGTTGTAGCGCATCACGGTGAGCGAGCCGCCGGCCAGGGCGGTCTGGACTTCGGTCAGGCGGCCGAGCGACATGCCGATCTGCCGCCCGCTGACCATCGTGCCCTCGCGGTCGAGCAGGACGATCGAGGCGAGCGTGGCGGCCTTGGTTTCGGCCAGCGCCGGGGCGATCCGCCGGGCAGCCTCGAGCGCGGCGGGATCGGGCGGGGCATTGGCGGGCTGGGCCGGAGGGCGTTCGGGCAGGATCGGGGTGGAGCGCAGGTCAATCCCGGTGGTGATCGCGGCGGCATAGGGATCGAGCCGCGACATCTCTTTGGCCGGGCTCTCGACGACCGGCGCAGGCTGCGCGCCCGGCCACAGCAGCGCGGTGGCGGCGGCGAGCGCGGCGGCCTGGGCGCTGACCTCGGCCTCGGTCCGGCGGACCAGTGCGTTCTCGTAGACCCTGAGCCCCAGCGCGGCGATGCCCGGCAGCGCGGCGGCGAACAGCAGTACCGACAGCAGCAGCCAGCGCAGCCGCGGCACCGGCCACAGCCGCCGCGCCGGTGCCCTGAGCGAGGCGATCAGCCGCCGGATCGCCCCGCTCCGGTGCAGGGCCCCAGCTTGTAGCCCACGCCCGCGCGGGTCTCGACCACGTCGTGCCCGCCCATCTCGGCGAACTTGCGGCGCAGGTTGCGGATGTGGCTGTCAATCGTGCGGTCGGTGATTGCAAAGCCGGGGCCGTGGAGCTGGTCGATCAGCTGGTCGCGGCTGAGGATCCGTCCGGGCGCTCCGGCCAGCGCGCGCAGCAGGTTGAACTCGCTGACGGTCAGCGCCACTTCGGCCCCGTCCCAGCGGGCGGTCCAGCCTTCGGTATCGAGGCTGAGCAGGCCTTTGGCCTGGGCCTCGGTGGCGGGAGCAGGCGCGGCATCGCGCGGGGCCGAGCGGCGCATGATCGCATTGGCGCGGGCGACGACTTCGCGGGGGGAGAAGGGCTTGACCACATAGTCGTCGGCACCCAGCTCGATCCCCAGCACCCGGTCAAATTCGTCATCGCGGCTGGAGAGGAACAGCACCGGGATCTCGCTGCTGGAGCGCAGGCGGCGGCAGACCTCCAGCCCGTCCATGCGGGGCATGTTGATATCGAGCACCACCAGGTCGGGGGCAGCCCGCGCCACTTCGGCCAGCGCCTCTTCGCCGTCGCTTGCCTCGCAGACCTCCATCCCGGCCTTGTCGAAAGCGAAGGCGAGCAATGCACGGATATGCGGGTCGTCATCGACCAGAAGAACGCGGCGGGTCATGGGAATAGATGGCGCGGTTTGGGGCGCGGCGTCAATCGTTGCGGCTTGCATTGCGGGGGACCTCCACTTCGGTGGTGCTGGCGGGTTCGTAGGAATAGTTGTGGTACGGACGGCCGTGGCAGTCCGACTCTCCCCCATCGTAGAGCCCGATCGTGCCCACCCCGCTCAGGCGGCGATACTCGGCCAGCCGCCAGTGATTGCGCAGCGACCACATGCCATTGGGGGCCATTCCCGCCGCACGGCTTTGGGCTGACAGGCGCACGCGGCTGACCCGCTGACCGAACTCTCCGGGCAGCTTGCGCTGGTCCAGCTCGAGCAGCGGCAGCAGCGCGCTGTCGCCCAGCTGGCTGAGGTAGCACAGGTCCATCCTCGCCCCGGTCCCGTCGATCTCGCGGGCATGGCGCACGTTCCAGCTGGCCGCCACCGCGCCCAGATCGACGAAGCAGACAGCGGTGAGCAGCGCGCCCGAGCTGATCAGGTTGGCATTGATCAGCCAGCTCGCGCTCTTTTCCTTGAGCATGCGGTAGAGCACCAGCACCAGCCCTAGCGCGACCAAGGCCATCCACAGCAGCGCGGCGATGCGCAGGCGGGTGAGATCGTAGGCCTGGACATAGCCCCAGGTCCGCCAGGCCGCGCTGGCCACTAGCACCAGGTTCTGCGCGATCCACAGCGTGACAAGGCCGCGCGCCAGCGGGCTCTGTGCGGTGCTCGATCCCGGGCGGAGCGCGACCAGCACGAACAGCGCGGCCAGCAGCGCGGTCGCGACCAGCGGATCGGCGCCCCGGTGGGCATATTCGGATAAGACGATCCCCTTGGGCAGCTCGGCCAGGCCTGAGAGGTAGGCGAGGTCCATCACATTCTGCAGCGCGAACAGCGCGTTGAACATCACCAGCGCCAGCGTCACCGAAGCGAGCGAGAAGCCGGGGATGCGAAGGTCGCCGCTGCCGTCGAAAGTGCCAAAGGTGCGGCGCGGCGGACGCGGGCGCAGCACGCCCCAGGCCAGCAGCGCGAGCGCGCCCAGCAGGATCAGGCGCGGCAGGAAAGTCCAGTCGAAGTCCGGCGGAGAGATGCTTGCCAGCCAGCTTGCGATCACCGGGTTGGCGGCGGCGAACAGCCACAGGAACAGCGCCGAGCCCAGCAGCGGCAGCACCAGTACGGCCATGCCCCGGCGCAGCCCCAGCGGTCGGGCCGGACGGCGACGGCGCACCCGGTCAAGCTTGACCAGGTCGATCAGCGGCCCGAACAGCGACTTGAAAAGGTGGACGAACAGCCGCTGGAACCAGCGCCAGCCATCGTCAAACCGCGCGGTGCCGGGCAGCAAGGTGGCAAGCCCAATCGCCACCCAGAACAGCGCAAAAGCCAGCGGGCTGGGGTCCCACAGCTGGGCAAAGCCATAGAGCGCGGCGAAGCCGAGTGCGACCAGCGCGCGCTTGTCCTTGCGCACCGCAGGCCGCGCGGCGGCCAGTGCGGCGCAGAGGCCGAGCATGAAAATGCCTTGCACCCCGGTGACCTGTTCCAGTTCCCAGAACACGGTGTTGCCCAGCAGCACCAGCAGCGCGGTGAGCGCCAGCTTGAGCGCAAAGGCCCCGTCCCAGCGGTGTTTGGAAAGCAATCGCATCGGTAAGTCTCCCTGTCCGCGTTGCTTTTCGCGCGTTTCGGTGAAGGTGGTTGCGGGAAGAGAGTGCCAATGCGGTGGGATTTGTGTGCAGGGGCGATGCAGAGATTTTTTGGGTTCGCGCGAAGGCGCGAAGGCACGAAGATGTCGCGTTGGACCGAAGGTCCCCTAATCTATCGAACTCCCCCTCTGGAGCGAACGCTGGAGAATGAGAACGGCTTCGCCGGTAGCGAAACATCTTCGTGTCTTCGTGTCTTCGCGCGAAACTCTGCTACGCTTAAAGCATGCCCGGCCTCGATCTCACAAATACCCTCCTCGACCATATCCGTGCCGCCCTCCCGGCCTCGAGTAAGCCATTGGTGCTCGGGATTTGCGGGGCACAGGGCAGCGGCAAGACCACGCTGGTTACCGCGCTGACCAAGGCGCTCGTGGCTGAAGGGATCGCTGCGGCCAGCCTGTCACTCGACGATCTCTACCTGACCCGCGCTGATCGGCTGGTGCTCGCCCAAACGGTGCATCCATTGTTTGCCACTCGCGGGGTGCCGGGAACGCATGACATCGGCTTGGGGCTGGAAACGTTTGATGCACTCGCACGCGGTGAGGCCGTTCCCCTGCCGCGCTTTGACAAAGGCAATGACGAACGCGCGCCCATAGAATCATGGCCCAGCGCGCCCGAAGGTACGCGGGTCCTGCTGCTCGAAGGCTGGTGTCTAGGCGCCCGCCCGCAGGAGCCCGAATCACTGGCCCAACCGGTTAACGCGCTCGAAGCGGACGAAGACCCCGAAGGCCTCTGGCGCGCTCACGCCAACGCCGCTTTGGCCGGACCCTATCAAGCCCTGTTCGCGCGGATCGACAGCCGCGTGCTGCTCGCCGCTCCCGGCTGGGAAGTGGTCGCCAAATGGCGCGAGCAGCAGGAGGCGGAGCTACGCGCCACCGGCCCGGCGCGGGCGATGGACCCGGCCGGGGTCCGGCGCTTCATCCAGCACTACGAACGCCTGACCCGCTGGATCCTGGAGGAAATGCCTGGGCGGGCCGATCTGGTCGTGCGGCTGGACGCGGGGCGTGTGGTGACGGGGATCGCATCCCAGGGTCTCTCGAGCGGTGATTGAAAAATCTGAATCACCTCGCCCCGGCCCCGGCTATCCTGAGCTTGTCGAAGCACTGCCCTTTTCTTCAAGCGGTTGCGGGCGAGGCACGAAGAACAGGGCAGTGCTTCGACAAGCTCAGCATAGACGGAATTTGGGTCAGGTTTTGCCCAAGTTGCTAAAGCGGCAAGGCTCTAATTCGCGGCCACAGCACGCCCAGCGCGAGCCCGGCCATGACCAATGCGAAAGCGGTCAGTTTCCAGGGCTGGAGCGGCTCGCCCAGGACCAGCGCGGACGTGCCCAGCCCGAACACCGGAACCAGCAGCGACAGCGGTGCGGCGCTGCCCGCATCGTGCCGGGCGAGCAGCCAGCCCCAGGCGCCATAGCCGAACATCGTGTTGCCGACCGACTGCCACACCACCGAGGCCCAGGTCAGGCTGTCGGCCGCAGCAATCCCGGCCGAGATCCGCGGCCAGCCTTCCAGCACCAAGGCCATGACCAGCAGCGGCGGCAGCGCGAACAGGCTCGACCAGACGACATAGGCCAGCATGTTGACCGGCCCCGCCGCGCGGCTGACCATATTGCCCCCGGCCCAGCTGGCCGCCGCGCCCAGCACCAGGATGAGCCCCAGCGGGGTCGCGCTGCCATCGGTGTGCAGCGCGATCGTCACAATCCCGGCGCTGGCCAGCAGCAGCGCGCCAAGCTGGTAAGCGGCGGGCCGCTCGCCGTTCAGCCAGACCGCGAGGCCGATGGTGAAAAAGGCCTGGGCCTGGACCACCAGACTGGCAAGGCCGGGGGTAATGTCGGCGCGCATTGCGGTGAACAGCAGCCCGAACTGCCCGGCCCCGATCAGCACCCCATAAGCCGCCAGATTGCGCCACGGCACCTTGGGGCGCGGCAGGAACAGCACAAGCGGGAAGAAGGCCAGGGCAAAGCGCAGGAACGCCAAGGTCAGCGGCGGCAGATGCTCGACCCCGAACTTGATCACGACAAAGTTCGAACCCCAGACCGCCATGACGGCGAGGGCCAGCAACAGGTGGAGCGGGGGCAGGCCGGGGCGGGCAGTCATTGCCCAAGGCCGTAGGTAGTTGGTTGCAGATTGGCAACACCGGCCCGCTCCCCCTGCCCGACCACCCATGATATGGTACCCTTGGGGTGGTCGGGCAGGGGGAGTGGGCCGGTGTTGCCAGCCATCGACGGAGGTCGATGGCGCATCCGCAGAAAGCACGTCAAACTAGCGCGGGCGGATCACCATCTGGTCGCCTTGCAGGTTCACCGATCCCAGCTTGCCCAGCACGCTCTGGCCCAGAAGATTTACGCCCAGGTCCTGCGCCACCACGGCTTCGACATTGCTGAGTGTCACCCCGGCGACGACCAGTTCGTCGATCAGGACCGGCGCGGCATAGCCGACGCCCGCCGCAGTCTGCATGATCGGCTGCATTTCGCCCACCGTGATCCCCAGCTCCTGCGCGGTATCTTCGGTCAGCGCGACCATATCGGCCCCGGTATCGACCAGGAACCGGACATCGCCGCCGTTGACGCTGGCGGTAAGGTGGAACTGTCCGGAATCATCGCGCCTCAGTAGCAGCGCATCGCCTTCATCGTGGCGGGCCATCGGCTTGGTGTCCTGCACCTCGGCGATTTCCGCCGCCTTTGCCACGTGATCCTCGGGGGGCCGGAACAGCACCGCAACAAAGCTCATCAGGCCGATGGCCAGGAGCAGGATGGCGTAGAGCCGGTTCATCGTGGACCCGAAGATACCGGCGTGGGGTTACCGAAGGGTTAGGCGGACTTTGATCCGCGATAGCCGTGATGCAGCGCGGTGCCCGCCCAGCAGGCCATCAGGCCCACCACCAGCGAATCGAACGCCATCAGCGCCCATACCGCCCAGCTGTCTTGCCCCATCGCCCAAAAGTGATTGCGTTCGTGCAGCCATTGCAGCGGCAACCAGGCCAATGGGAGCAGCAGCGCCATCCGCAGCATGATCAGCCAGCCGCGCCGATAGGCCGCGCCCAGGGTCATGGCCTTGTCACCCAGCAGCGCGCCGACCAGCAGGACCAGAAAGGGCAGCGTGACGATCATCAGGACTGGGTTGAGCACTGCCCAGACACCAGCCGGGATGACCTGCCCAAGCCCGAACACCAGCGCGGTCAACAGCAGGTTCAAACCGAACGCGATTCCAACCGCGCGCCATGCGGGACGGGCATGGTCGCGCCTGGTCCAGACCACGACTGCGGCAAGCATTGCGGCAAACAGGCCAGCAATCTTCACAGCGCCAAACAGCATGCGCTGGGGATCGCTGGACAGCGCCCGGGCGGCCTCACGGCTTTCGAACATGCCCAGGTTGATCTCGGCAAGGTGCTGGATGAATTCGGGGATCACCACCAGCAGCGGCACCCACACCGCGATCCGCCACAGCCGCAGACTGTCCAAGGCAGAGTCCCGGACCAGCGCCCAGGCTGCCAAGACCCAGCCGCTCAAGCCGCCTTTCCGTGCGTCACATCCATACTCACAGCCCTCCCCGCCTCGATTTCGGCCGCCTTGGCCTCGACCAGACTGACGATATGAGCAATCATGTCAGCATTTTCAACATGATGGTCGGTCACGCCCGAGAGGTAAACCATGTGCTTGCCATTTCCGCCGCCGGTGATGCCGATATCGGTTTCACGCGCCTCGCCGGGGCCGTTGACCACGCAGCCCAGCACCGAGACCGACATCGGGGTCTTGATGTGGCCCAGCGCAGTCTCAAGCTTTTCGACCGTGCGGATCACGTCAAAGCCTTGCCGCGCGCAAGAGGGGCAGGAGACGATCCGCACCCCGCGGGTGCGCAGGCCCAGGCTTTTCAGGATCTCGTAACCGACCCGCACTTCCTCTTCGGGCTCGGCCGAAAGCGAAACGCGGATCGTGTCGCCGATCCCGGCCCACAGCAGGTTGCCCATGCCGATGCTGGACTTGACCGTGCCGCCGATCAGGGCGCCGGCCTCGGTGATCCCCAGGTGCAGCGGACAATCGACCGCCTCGGCGAGCTGCATGTAGGCGGCCACCGCCAGGAAAACGTCGCTGGCTTTCACCGCCACCTTGAACTCGTGGAAATCGTGGTCCTGCAGCAGTTTGATGTGATCGAGCGCCGATTCCACCAGTGCTTCGGGGCAAGGCTCGCCGTATTTCTCGAGCAGGTCCTTCTCAAGGCTGCCGGCATTGACCCCGATCCGGATCGCGCAGCCATTGGCCTTGGCCGCGCGGACCACTTCGGCCACGCGCTCGCTGCTGCCGATATTGCCGGGATTGATCCGCAGGCAGGCCGCGCCCGCGTCGGCGGCTTCAAGCGCGCGCTTGTAGTGGAAATGGATGTCGGCAACGATTGGCACCTGCGCCGCGCGGACGATCGCGGGCATGGCCGCCGTGCTCGCCTCATCGGGGCAGGAGACGCGCACGATATCGGCCCCGGCCTCCTCGCAGCGGCGGATCTGGTCGATTGTCGCCCCGGCATCGCTGGTCAAGGTATTGGTCATGGTCTGGACCGTGATCGGCGCATTGCCGCCGACCGGGACCTTGCCGACCATGATCTGACGCGAAGAACGACGCGCGATATCGCGCCAGGGACGAATGGACATGCGGCGCATATAGGCGTGCCGGGGCCGCCGGGCAAATGGAGAGGCGGTGCAGAAAGGTGCTTGGTGTTTCATTTGCGCAAATTCCGCTTGACCCAGTTCCCACTATGTTCTTTGACATGGGCGGAGGCCAAAATGCTAGACCATGCTCAGATACGTTCGCTGGCCAACGATGCAGCATTGGATGTGTCGAGCGAAGAAGCCGTACGTAGCCTTTGGATCGGACCGCACCGCATAATCGAAGGTGACTGTGAGTCGGCCTTGGACTTGCTCGAAGCCGGTTCGGTAGATGTGGTCGTCACTTCGCCGCCCTACAATTTGGGTATTAAATATTCACAATATGAAGATACATTGGAGATAGACAAATATCTCGCATGGATCGAAAGAATTGCGACAAAATTAGAAAGGTGTCTGTCGACCGACGGATCGATATTTCTAAATGTATCAGGCTCTTCGGCAAACCCTTGGATTGCGATGGACGTTGCCAACGTCTTCCGTCAATTTCTTCATCTTCAAAACAACATCGCATGGGTGAAATCGATATCTATTGGTGACAGTACGCGTGGGCATTTTAAGCCGATCCGAAGCGAACGGTTTCTCAACCACAACCATGAATCGATCTTTCATTTCACCAAATCAGGTTGGGTGCCTATCGACCGGCTCGCGGTTGGCGTTCCCTTTCAGGACAAGTCAAACATTGCTCGTCGCGGTCACGCGGTCGATCGCCGTTGCGCGGGTGACACTTGGTTCATTCCGTATCGGACAATCCAGGATCGCGCTCAACGCTACTTCCATCCGGCGGCCTACCCGATTGAATTGGTGCAAAGGTGTTTGAAGCTGCATGGTGGCCGTGAGCTCACAGTTCTCGATCCGTTCGTAGGAACCGGGACTACCCTGGTTGCGGCACACAGCCTGGGACATAAGGGAATTGGGATCGATCTTGACCCAGCTTATGTGGAATCATCGGCACAAAGGCTTGGTGAACTATTGTGAGCGGCAAGCCCAAGCTGATCATCAGCGTCATTCATTTCGATCTTGGCGCGCTCGCAGCAGCTCTGAAATTGACCGAAGAACAGGTACAAGCAGCTTTGCGTGACGGCCGGGGAGCGTGGCCATTTTCCGAACTATGGGGCGAAAGATTGTTTGAATTTGTCAAACATGCGAATTCGAACCAACCCACGTCCGACGGTGCGGTGGCATTGGAACAGTTGCGAAACGTCAACGTCAGCATCAAGGCACTGACTTCGGCAGGCGTCAAATTCCAGCAGTCAAAGTTCGTTGGGTCTAACCGCAAGGGCACAAGGGCTGATTTGGTGGCGTCGGTAGAAGCATGCGACCGAGCAATCGTGGTCGACATCACCGAATTCCCCAGCGTGCGGTTCATTCCGATTGATGGAACCAGGTTGGTCAGCGCGGTCCACACAGGAGCGTTGAGCTTGAATGGATGGAAGCAGGCAAAGCTCTACAATTGGTTGAACGAGATCTATGATGTTACCGAGGCCGAATTGGCGATTTGACTATCCGAGCATCTTGGCGAACAGAAATTCCGGATCGTACTGCTGACCGACCTTGAAGGTGATGTCGGCGACCTTTTCGAAGCCATAGCGTTCGTAGAAGCGGTGCCCGCCATCGTTTCCGGCATAGACCGAGATCTGCACTTCGTCCGCGCCGCGTGCCTCGAACTGGTCCATCGCCCAGTCCATCAGCTGGCCGCCGATCCCCATGCCCATGGCATCCGAAGCGGTGTAGAGCTGCTTGAGCTCCATCACCTTGCTGCCCCGGGCATAATCGGGAAAGCCGCAGGTCAGGCCGATTTTGCAAAAGCCGACCAGCCGCCCACCGGCTTCGGCCAGCCGGTAGATGCGGTCGCTCTTGGCCAGTTCGGCGGCAATCGGGCCTTCTTCCAGGCTTTCGGCCAGGAAGGTCGCCAGGTCCTCCGCACTGTACAGCGGGCCGAACTTGGCGACGAAGCTTTCGATCGCCAGCGCCGACAGCGCGGGGACATCGGCGGGGGTGGCGCTGCGCAGGGTCAGGTGGGTCATAGTTCCAGGGTCATGCAGATCGAGAACGGGTCTTCGCGGTAATCAGCAAAGGGCGGGCAGAGGGCAAAGCCGTGGCTTTCATAAAGCCTGCGCGCGGGAAGGAAAGGTTCGGGCCGCCCGGTTTCGAGGCTGACGCGGGAACAGCCGCGCGCGCGGGCCACCGTCAGCAAGTGGAGCAGCACGGCCTTGCCCGCGCCCTTGCCGCGATAGTCCGGATCGGCGCGCATCGACTTGAGTTCACCCTCGCCATGGCCCAGATCCTTGATCGCCCCGCAGGCTGCAAGGCGATTCCCGTGCCAGGCCGAATAGAAGGTCACGTCGCCCGCGCGCAGGCGTTCGATCGGCATGGCGTGGACGCTCTCGGGCGGCGACCAGCCGTGCATTTCGGCCAGGTGCAGGGTCAGCAGCGCGGCGATCTCCGGGCCGGTCAGGTCGTCCTCGACGATCCGGCAGGCCGGTGCCTCAGGCATGCTTGTCGGCCTTGCGCTGTCCCATCCGCATCCCGCTCTCCAGCCGCGCGCGCAGCTGGGTGTAATAGGCCTCAAGGAAAGCGCGTTCGTCCCCGGTGCCGGGGTTCCAGCCGATCTTGCGGCAGATCGCCTCGTGCACCGCGACCATCGCTTCGTGGCGGTCCTCGCGCAGCACGCGTTCAAGCGTTTGCAGCTCGTACTCGCCATAGATCGCCAGCTCTTCCTCGCCGAACTTGTACGAGGCACCGGTTGCCGTGCTGGTCCCGCTGGCTGCGCTCTCGGTAGTGCTCAGCGCCACTTCGAGCTTGCTCTTGGGGGCCTCGACCACCCAGGTCCCGGCAACCAGGTCGCCCGCGCGCAGGCGGTCCCGGTTGAAGAACGGGAACAGCGCGAAGACGCCGAACCACAGCAGCGAGACCCAGGAATAGATCCCGCCCTCGCTGGCGGCGGTGATCAGCGCGACCAGCGGCAGCACGATTTCGACATCGCGCAGCAGGTTGCGGGCCAGAACCATCTCGGTGGTAAGCCGCCCGCCGTGGCGCGCCGCGACCCGGATCCCGGTGGCGCGTTTGCCGGGAGTCGCTCCGCGCGGGCCCAGCTCGAAGAACAGGAAATAGGCGTGGCGGAACAGGAACATCACCGCGATGTAGAGGATCACCAGGAATTCGAGGCTGTATTTGAGCGAACCCTCGGTCTTGTCGAATTCCTTGCCGACCAGCTCCAGCAAACCGATCCCCGAATAGATCGCCGCGATCGTCACCACGGTCATCAGCACAAGGATGATCACCAGGTCGATCAGCAGCGCGCCAAAGCGGGTGCCGCGGCTGGCCAGGACCAGCGGCAGCGCGATCCCCTCGGGCGTGACCAGCGTGCGCCGCCGGTCGGATCGCTTGGGCCGGTCCTGACTCATTCGGCGTCGCTCGCCACCGGCACGCGGCGGAACAGGAAGAAATAGGCCAGCCAGAAGGCCAGGATCGAATAGCCCACCACCAGCCGCTGGGTGGTATCGTCGATCAGCTGGCGGCCCAGCCCTTCGAGCATCCCGGCGCAGACCAGCATCAGGATCACCCCGGCCATCACCACTGCGGCGCGCTGCCCCGCCGCCGCAGCGGCTTCCAGCACCCCGCGCTCGCCCGGAAAGGCCATCGATCGCCCGACATGCAGCCCCGCCGCGCCCGACAGCAGGATCGCCAGCAGTTCGGTGGTGCCGTGGATGGAAAGCCAGCCGATGATGTCGATCAGCAGACCCTTGTCATCGTGCAGCCACAGCAGCGCCCCCAGCATCGCGGTGTTGTGGATCAGCAGCAGCAAGGGCGGGATCCCGAAGGCAAAGCCCAGGGCAAAGCACAGGATCGCCACCCCGGCATTGTGGCTGAACAGGTAGGCCGCGAACATGCTCAGCCCGTCCTGGCCCTGATTGCCGAACATCACGCCTTTCAGCGCCTCGGCGCTGGCGCCGGGCACGCGCGGATCGGCGGGGTCGGTCGGGACCAGCGCATAGTACCAATCGGGATCGATCAGGACCAGCTGCCAGCCGATCACCGTCCCGGCAATCATCAGCACCAGCGCAACGCCCATTTCCTTCCAGATCGAGCGCACCGCACGGCTCCATTCGCCGCCGAAGAAGCGCCCCAACCACGACCACAAGGTTGTGCGCGGGCCATAGACCAGGAACCAGGCGCGCTGGACCAGGCTTTCGAGATAGCTGAGCGTCGCGGCGTCGAGCGAGGTTTCGCGCGCCACCGAAAGGCTGGAGGCAACCGTGCGGTAAAGCACCGGCAGCGCCAGCACGTCCTCGTCGGCGATCCGGCGCAGGCGGCCTTTTTCCATCCGCGTGACGATCGCCTCGAGCCGTTTCCAGTCGGCCTCGCGGTCTTGGCGGAACCGGTCGCTGCGCAGCGCCGCCGCCTCGATCGCGGCTTCGGCTGTGGCTTCCTTGGAGAGCGAGAAGACTGCCATTATTCCTGCTCCATCTCGGTCCCCTTCCCGCTTGCGGGAGGGGTTAGGGGTGGGTGAGTCGAGCCGAAACAGCATCGGCTGGTGCCGCACTGACCCACCCCCGACCCCTCCCGCAAGCGGGAGGGGGGAATGATGCCGCAGACTGTATGATCAGCCCTCACCCGATCGCGCCCTTGCGCTTGATCGCGAGGTACGCGTCGATCAGCCGCGTGCCGATCCGGTCGTGTTTGGCCTCGATCACATCGACGCCCATGGCGCGAAGCTGCGAAAGCACCAGCGCGCGCTGGCGCAGCAGGGCATCGGCGGAGACCGCCATGGCAAGGCGTTGCAGGTCGCGCGGATCGTCTTGCGCCATGCCGTCCAGTTCTTCGTCCTGCATGGTCACGAACAGCACCAGATGACGCTTGGTCAGCCGGCCGATGCTTTCGATCATCAGCTGCGCGCTGGTCGGATCGGTGAAGTCGGAAAAGACCACCACCAGGCTGCGGCGCTGGAGCCGGCCCGCCAGCGTCGCCAGCGCGAGCGTGAAATTGGGTTCCTGCGCGTGATAGTCGAGCCCCGCCGCGGCCTGCTGCAAGCGGCGGAAATCGCGCGCGTCGGTGACGAAGGGGGTGAACACTTCGGGCCGCGCGGCAAAGCCGAACAGCGCGACCTTGTCGCCGCCTTTCAGCGCGACATAGGCGGTGGTCAGCGCCGCAGTGACCGCGCGGTCGATCCGGGGCAGGCCGCCCACCGGCTCGCACATCGCCTGCCCGCAATCGAAGGCAAAGACGATCTGGTTGTTGCGCTCGGCCTCGTACTCCTTGACGTAGAGGTGCGAGTGGCGCGAGCTGGCTTTCCAGTCGATCCGGCGCCGGTCCATCCCGGGCTCGTATTCGGCGAGCGCCTCGAACATCGTCCCCTCGCCGCGGATCCGCCGGGCGATCAGCCCGAATTCGGCATTGCGCAAAAAGGCCTGCAAGCTGGGCGAACGCACCGGGGCCAGGTTGGGCCAGACCCGTACGTCCTGCTCGACCGGCTTCCTCAGCTGGCGCGCACCCAGCCCCAGCGGCCCGGCCCAGCGCAGCCACATTTCCTCAATCTCGCCGGTCCCGCGCCGCGTCGGGTGATAGGCGATCGCCACTTGCCAGGCGCCGTCCGCAAGCGGGAACAGCGCATGTTCGGCGCGCCCGCCGGGCAGCAGCCGCTCGTCGCTGGCAATGGCGCCATCGACTTTGCTGCGCAGGCCCCGGCTGAACTTCGCGAACAGTTGCAGCCAGCCTTCTTCGCCCACTTCGACATCGGGATAGATCGTCAGCCGCACGTCCTCGGCCCGGCCCGCCAGCAGCGCGTCGATCACAACCAGCGCCAGCACCGCAGTCCCCAGTGCCGGGGCGGCCAGCCAGCTGCCGGGGACGAAGACCGCCAGCAACAAGGCCACCGGCGCTGCGGCGGCAACCAGCAGCGCCGCGCGCGGCGTGGGGATCAAGGTGGCGCGGGTGGACATCGAACTAGCGCGGCGCCTCGGTGCTTTCGACCAGGTCGGCGACCAATGCTTCAACCGCCTTGCCTTCGATCTCCGCCGCCGGGCTCAGCAGCAGGCGGTGGCGCAGAACCGGGGCGGCGAGCGCCTTGACGTCGTCGGGCAGGACATAGTCGCGCCCGTCGATCGCGGCGCGGGCGCGGGCGGCATTGGCCAGCAGCACGGCGGCGCGGGGGCTGGCCCCGGCGGAAAGGTCGGCGCTTTCGCGGGTCGCGCGGATCAGGCGGACGACATAGTCGATCACGCTTTCGGCCAGCGTAATGCCCTTCACCGCGCGTGCGGCAGAGGCCAGCACCTGCGCGTCGGCGACGGCCTCAACCCCCATATCGGCCGGGCGCGAGGGACCGGCGCGTTCGCCAAAAGTGCTGACGATCTTGGCTTCTTCGGCCATGCTGGGATAGGGTACCAGGAGCTTGAACAGGAACCGGTCGAGCTGGGCCTCGGGCAGCGGATAGACCCCCTGGCTTTCGATCGGGTTTTGCGTTGCCACCACCAGGAAGCTGGCGGGCAAGTCATGGGCCTTGCCATCGAGCGTCACCCGGCGCTCCTGCATCGCTTCCAAGAGCGCGGCCTGGGTCTTGGGCGGGGTGCGGTTGATTTCGTCGGCCAGCAGCAGCTCGCAAAAGATCGGCCCGCGGGTCAGGGTGAACTGGCTGGTCTGGAAGTTGAACAGGTTCGATCCCAGGATGTCCCCCGGCATCAGGTCGGGCGTGAACTGGATCCGCCCGAAATCGAGCCCCAGGCTGGCAGCAAAGCATTGCGCCAGGAAGGTCTTGGCGGTGCCCGGCGGGCCTTCGAGCAGGACGTGGCCTTGCGCCAGCAGTGCGGTCAGCAGCGCATCGACCGTCGCGGTCTGGCCGACCACGCCCTTGGCCACCTCTCCCCTGATCCGCGCGGCGAGGTGGCTGACCTCGGCCAGGGTCATCGTTGCTTCAGTCATCGCGTCAGGATCCTTTCAAGCGAATGGAGCGTCTGGGCCGCGCGCAGCATGTCGCGCGGGCCCTTGGCGCTGCGCAAGGCGGCAGCGGCCTGTGAAAAGGGAGTGGCTTCGGGATCGCGCGCCGCCAGCGCACGGTCGATCGCCTGCTCGGCGGCCTCGGCATCGAGCCGCTGGGGCAAGGCCAGCGCCTTGACCAGCCGCTCACGCGCGGCATCGGCATAGGGCGCGCGGGCCAGGTGCAGGCGTTTGGCGCGGCGCAAGAGGCCCGCCGAATTGCCGACCAGCGCGCGCTTGCCAAAGGCCAGGCTGCGCGCGGCGATCAGCGGCGGGCCAAAGCGGAAATAGGCCCGCCAGCCCGCCACCAAGGCGGCCAGCAGCAAGCACAGCGTCGCGGCCAGGAACGGCGGGGTGAAAGCCAGTTCGAGCAGGTTCTGCGAGCGGCCATAGCCCGCCAGCGTCAGGTCGAAAGCGACCTTGCGCTCCTCGCCGTCGAGCGCGGCCAGCATCAGCCGTTCGGCCATCAGGGCATTGGGCTGGCGGGCCATGCCGTAATTGTTGAACAGGTCAGCCTCGAAGACCAGCACCAGCGGATAGGCTTCGGTGTAGTCAGCGGCGGCGGGCAGGTTGACGCTGACCGGCGGAGCCGGGCGCGCGGCATCGAATGCCTCCACGCCTTCGACCGCTTCTTGATCGATGGCCGCTGGTGCCTCGTCCGCCGGATAGCCTTCAAGCCCGGTCTCCAGCGGTTCGGGCTCGGCGGTCAGGGCCTCATCGCGCAGCCCCGGATAGTCGCCGCCATCGGCAAGGTAGCCCGCCAGGGTCCGCGCGCTGGTCCCGGTTTCGATCAGCGGCACCAGCCGCCCGCCGCTGGCCGAGATCACAGTCTTGGGATCGGCCAGCGGGGCATTGCCGCCAAAGCCGAACCAGCGCTTGGCCGTGTCGTTGGCCACTTGTTCATCGATCCTGACCGTGATCTCGTCGTGAAAGCCCTTCCAGTTCGGGATATCCGGTTCGATCAGCATGACAAAGCCGTCCTTGGCCTTGGGACTGAGCCGCCGGGGGATCTGCATCGCGCGCCATTTGGGCATGATCACCACGGTCGGGCCGATGAACCGGCGCGCCTCGACCGTGTCGGCGATCTCCTTGATCTTGGCTTCATGAGTCGGGGTCAGCACCAGCAGGCCGGGCTGTTTGAGCGCGGGGCGCGACTGGACCTTGCTGACTTCGAAGCCGCGCGCGTCGAGGTACTGGTAGAGCGCCGAATAGCCGTTGAGGCCCTTGCCCCCGGCGTGTCCGCCAAAGGCGCGCGGCTCGCTGTCGGCCATCCCTGCGCCAATCGACCAGAGCAGCGCGACGAAAGCCAGCGCGCCGACCACCACCAATGCCAGCACGGTGCGCGGCGCAAACGGGCTGGCGCGGCGGGTGCTCATTGGGCCAGCCGCTCCAGCGCAAATTCGGCATAGGCACTGCGCGCCGCCTGCCAATCGCCCGCGTCCAGCTGGCGCAGCGCGAACAGGCTGCGTTCGACCCGCGCGGCGATGGTGCCAAAGGCGCCGCGGGCCTTGTCAGGCAAGGCGGCGATCCCGGCGATTTCGCGCGCGGTGCTGGCGCGGCGGACCCAGTCGGGCCGGGCGGCCTGGATCTGCTGGACCGAGCGCCGCAGCAAGAGGTGCGTCGCCTCGTCGAACTTGCCTTCGGCAGCCAGCCGGTCGGCATCCTCGAGCAGGGCCAGCGCCTCGGCCTGATCGGGCCGCCATTCGGCTGCAGGCGCCTCTGCGTCCTTGCGCTTCCAGCCCAGCCGCAGCGTTTCGGTGAAGCGCCACAGGGCATAGAGCACGAACAGCGCCACCAGCGCCAGCAACACCCATTGCAGCACCGGCCACGACACGCCCAGCGCCTGCCCGATCGGCTCGAAAATCGCGCGCAGGAACTTGCCCAGGGCTTGCAGCCAGCCGGGCACTTCGGGCGGTTTGGTGGTGAGATCGATCGGAGCGTACTGGATCGTGGGGTCGGCATGGACCTTCTGCCACGCGCTGGCAGCGTCCTGTGCTCCTTCGATGGCCGGTTGCGGTGCGCTCACAGTGCCACTGGTGGCATGGCGCAGATCGCTCGGCAAGAAGTAGTCTGCAAGAAAAGAGGGTTAACCGCGTTTGCGTTCCAGTGGATAGGTTCCCAGTATCCGCAGTTCCTTGCAATGGAACGCCAGTTCTTCCAGCGCACGGTCTACCGCCGGATCGCCGGGCGCGCCGACTATATCGGCGTAGAAGGTGGTCGCAGAAAAGCTCGCGCCTTTCTGATAGCTTTCCAGCTTGGTCATGTTGACGCCGTTGGTGGCAAAGCCGCCCATCGCCTTGTAGAGCGCGGCCGGGACGTTCTTCACTTCGAAGACGAAAGTGGTCATCGCGCTGCGTCCTGCCAGGCTGGCGGGGTCGAGCGGTGTGCGTGAAAGGACCACGAAGCGGGTGGTATTGTCGGCCGCATCCTCGACATTCTCGGCCACGATCTTCAGGCCATAGAGCTCGGCGGCGATCCTGGGCGCAATCGCGCAGGCCTGCGGATCACCCATTTCGGCGACATAGGCCGCCGCGCCTGCGGTATCGGCATAGGCCATCGGCACGATCCCGCGCTGGCGCAGGAAATGGCGCGACTGGCCCAGCGCCTGGGGGTGCGAATAGGCGGCCGCAAAGGGACCGTCCGATAGCGCCATCAGGTCATGATGGATCGCCAGGAAATGCTCGCCCGCGATCGACAGCCCGCTTTCGGGCAGCAGGAAATGGATATCGGCGACGCGGCCGTGCTGCGAATTCTCGATCGGGATGATCGCGCGGGCGGCGCGGCCTTCTTTCACCGCATCGAGCGCGTCTTCAAAGCTGAAGCAGGGCAGCGGCAGGCACTGGGGATCGTATTCCAGCGCGGCGCGGTGGCCATTGCAGCCCGGTGCGCCCTGAAAGGCAACCGCGCGCGATGGATCCTGGGCCGCGGCAGCGACCATTTCCTCGACACGGGCGAGCGCGGGAGCGGGGTAGGAATGCATGGGCTGGGCCTATAGCGCCTTTTCCATCCGCAGCAATGGCACCTGCACCCCGTCAATCGGGGCGGAAAGCACCTGTTCCACTCCCACATAACCGCACGCGGTGTAAAGCGGCACGCCCGACATGGTGCCCATCAGCTCGACCCGCCTGAACCCGGCCGCGCGCGCGGCGCCTTCGCACAGGCCCAGCACCATCCGGCCGATCCCGCGCCGGGCAAAGGCCGGGTCGGTGTACATCGCCCGAACCTTGGCGGCATCGCAGGCCGGATCGAGCCGGGCCGGTTCGCGCGCGACCACGCTGTCATCCCCGCCATAAAGCGTTGCGCGGAACGACCAGCCGCCGCAGCCGGCCAGTACCCCGTCTTCCTCGACCATGAAATAGGTTCGGTCCTTCACCAGCTGGCTGTCGAGCCCCATCACCTTGTGGCTGGCGCGGACTTGCTCAGGGGTAAGGAAGTCATCCTGCAACTGCTCGATTGAACGGGTCATCAAGGCATGCAGGCGCGGCAGGTCAAGCTCGGTGGCAAGGCGGTGGGTCAAGGCCATGTCAGTAGCCCGCAGCGTTGCCCACTGGCAGGCGTGGGTCGATCGCACCGTAGAAGCGGCTCTTGTCGCCGGTAGCCTGGTTGGGCTTGAGCTTGAGCGAGGGCCCGCCGACCAGGATCGCGGCGATCTGGTTCCAGTAGCCCATTGGCTTCAGCTTGTGGCCCTTGGCGGCCAGCGAGGCCATCGTGTCCGCGCTCAGCGAGTTCTTCTCGTAATAGATCACGTCGGGCAGCCACTGGGCGTGGATCCGCGGGGCATCGACTGCTTCGGTCAGGGTCATGTCGTAATCGATCACACCCACCATCACTTGCAGCACCCCGGTGGGGATATGGCTGCCACCCGGCGTTCCCAGCACCATCGAGAGCTGGCCGTCGTGCGTGACGATGGTCGGCGTCATCGAGGACAGCGGCCGCTTGCCCGGGGCAATCGCGTTGTTGGTCCCTTCGACCAGCCCGTACATGTTGGGATGGCCGGGCTTGGCGGAGAAATCGTCCATCTCGTTGTTGAGCAGGATCCCGGTACCTTCGGCAGTGACCCGCGCGCCGAACCAGTCGTTGATCGTATAGGTCAGCGAAACCGCGTTGCCGGCCTTGTCGACTACCGAGAAATGCGTGGTGCTCTTGCCTTCCTGGCCCGCGCCGGGGCCGGGCAGGCTGGACGAGGGGGTGGCCTTGTCGGGCGAAATCGTCGCGCGCTGCCGGTCGGCATAGGCCTGGCTGGTCAGGCGGGCGACATCGGCTTTGACGAAATCGGGATCGCCCAGCTCCATGTTGCGATCGCGGTAGGCGCGGCGCAGCGCCTCGACCGTGTAGTGGACGCCCTGTGCCGACTGGAAGCCCAGGCTGCCCATCGGCCAGCCCTCGATGATGTTGAGCGTCTGGCACAGCACCACCCCGCCCGAGCTGGGCGGCGGGGCCGAGATCACCCGGAACCCGCGATAGTCGCACTCTACGGGCAAGCGCTCGACCGCCCGATAGGCGGCAAAATCGGCCACGGTCATGATCCCGCCGTGGCGCTGGTTGGAGGCCGTGATCTTGGCCGCGATCGGGCCGTGGTAGAAGGCCTGGTTGCCGCCCAGCGCGATGGCGGTGAGGGTGCGGCCAAGGTCGGCTTGGATCAGACGCTCGCCTTTCTTCCACGGCTTGCCGCGGTTGAGGAAGATTGCGGCGCTCGCCGGGTCCTTGGCGAAATCGGCAGCCCCATCGGCCAGCATGTCGGCATCGGCCTGATCGAGCACGAAGCCTCTGCTGGCGAGCGCGATGGCTGAAGCCATCAGCGGGGAGCGGGGGCGGGTGCCATACGTGGTGCGGGCCAGTTCCAGCCCGGCGACCGTGCCGGGGATCCCGGCGGCGAGGTGACCGCGGGTCGAGAGGCCGGGGATCACGTTGCCGGCCTTGTCCTGGAACATTGTCGGTGTCGCCTTGCCGGGGGCGGTTTCACGGAAATCGATGAAGGTGGTGCGGCCATCAGCCATGCGGATCGTCATGAACCCGCCGCCGCCGATGTTCCCGGCCTCGGGGAAAGTCACCGCCAGGGCATAGGCCACCGCGACCGAGGCATCGACGGCATTGCCGCCGCCCTTCAGCACGTCGATCCCGGCCTTGGTTGCCAGGTGATGCGCAGAGACCACCATGCCGTTTTCGGCCGCGACCGGGGCCGGGGCGGCGGCCTGAACCAGCTGCGATCCTGCCAAGGCCAGCGATATGGCCAGTGAAACGCCCGCCCTGAAAATCCGCATAGATACCCTCCCAATTCCCCGACCTGTTGGCACAAAAGAAAAGGGCGGGGAAGCCGCAGCCGCCCCGCCCCTTCCATGCGATCCCTGTGCAGGGATCGTCAGATCAATACTTGATCCGCAGACGGGCGTAATAGAACCCGCCGTTGATCCCGAAGGGACCGCCGCTGCGCGGATAGATCTGGCCGTCGGCCGTGCCGCCGGTCATGAGAAAGATCGGGTTGTCAATCGAAGCCGCGATCTTGTCCGGATAGGTGTTGAACAGGTTGTTCGCACCCAGGGTCAGCGTGAAGTGTTCCATGAAGGTATAGCTGACGTCGATATCCGTGGTGACCTTGGCTCCGAATTTCTGGCCCGGATAGTCGTTTTCAGTGCCCCACGAACCGTAGAACCGTTCGGCCACGTTGAACGCCCAGTTGTCCTTCTGCCAGGACATCGAGGCGTTCAGGCGGTGGTTCGGCGCCAGGTTACGGATGTCCGCACGCTGTTCATCGCTGATCAACAGGGGATCCCACTTGGTCACCCGGCTCATATTGTAGTTGTAAGCCAGGGTCAGGTTGGTGCGGCCACCGAGGAACTCGGTCTTGTAGGTGGCAACCACGTCAACGCCGTCGGTGGTGGTGCTGAACGAGTTGGTGAAGTAGTTCACCACCCCGCCAGCGCCCACTGCGATCAGATCCGGCAACGCCACAATGTTCGCCGGGGTTACGGTGAAATTGCGCGAAATGCCGATCCGGTCGCGCACGCGGATCGAGTAGGCGTCGATCGCCAGGTTGAACCCGCCACCCGGAGTGATCACCAGACCCAGGCCGAAGTTGGTGGCCTTGGCCGGCTTGAGCGGGGCCGCATTAAAGAACTGTGCGATCGAGCTGGTCACCGGATAGGTACCGGTCTGGACCTGGTTGCCCGCGACGAAGTTGGTGGTCAGGATCGAGACGTTGTTCTGACCCGGCGAGGGAGCGTGGAAGCCGGTCCCGACGGTGCCGCGCACAGCCACCACATCGGTCAGGTGAGCAATGAAGTTGGCCTTGCCGACCAGCGTGTTGCCGGACAAGCTATAGCGTTCCCAGCGGCCCGCGAGGCCGAATGTGAACTTATCGCTGAGATCACCTTCGAGCCCGACATAGGCACCATAGCTCCACTGGTTGAACTTGCCGGCAAAGGTGGTGCTGGTGCCGCCATATCCGCTCGCCCCGGTCGGCATGCTGACGACGCAATTGGTTGCGCCCACCGGCTGCGACACAGGGCAGGCGCCGGGCGTAACCGCAGCGTAGACGCCCGCGGCCGTTTCGGTGTAGAGAGTCTGCGAAGCGTAAGGGCCGGCACCGTAGGACTGCGGATCGCCCGCGGTCTGTTCGTAGCCTTCCTTGCGGTATTCCGCGCCCCAAGACAGGGTCAGCGGGCTGGCCATGCCGGCGTCGATTTCGTAGGCCATGTCCAGATAGACGTCGAATTCGGTCTGGATCAGCTTGCCGAACTTGAACGAAGTCTGTGTCGTGGGCCCGTAAGACGGGCTCAGCGAGTTGTACATCGACAGGTCAAGCGAGGCCCGGCTGGCCGAAACCGCCAGATCCCAGGTCAGCGCACCGCCGGTGTTCTTGACCCCGAGCACGCCAAAGGCCTGATCGACTTCACCCACAAAGCGCGGGGTGAACCCGGCCGGATAGAGCGAAGTGAAGTTGTAGGTCTGCTGGGTGTTGGCCAGGTTCTGCATCACAAAGCCGCCGGTCGGGCAGGTCGGGGTGGCAGCCGGGCACGGGGTCAGGTAGATCGGGCGCGCGAAGGCCGAGTTGCGGCCCGGCGAACGGGTGGTGATGCCCGATCCGTCGTTGACCTGCAGGTTGGTTGCGCTGATCGGCGAGCGATAGTTGAAGCTCTGGTCACCCTTCGAGCGGGCCAGGTTGCCGACCATGTAAAGCTGGGTCTGGTCGATGATTTCGAACCCTGCGTTGAGCATGGCCTTGTAGCCATTGACCGGCGAGGAACCCCAGTTCTGCACCGGCCCCGGGAAGTTGGGCAGCTGCGAAACCAGGGCCGGATTGGCGGCATTGAGCGACCGGAACACCAGCGCCACCGGACGGTCCGTGCCGCGGCTGGTCTGGCCATCGTCGAAGAACTCGGCCGACAGGTTGATGAACCCGCGGTCACCCACTTTCACGCCGGCATTGGCGGCAATCTGATAGCTCTTGCCGTCGCCCTCGTAAGTCTGGCCATAGCGGCCCTGGATTTCGAGCCCGGCATCGTTGCGCAGCCCATAGTTGAGCACGCCGCCGATCGCGTCCGACCCGTACTGGGCGGTTGCGCCGTCGCGCAGGATCTGCAGGTTCTTGATCGCGATCGAGGGGATCACCGAGATGTCCGACCCTTGCGAACCGAACGACAGCGCAGTGTCGCCGCCGACATAGACCTGGACCAGCGCGGAGCGGTTGAAACGCTTGCCGTTGAGCATCACCAGCACTTGGTCGCCCGGCAGGCCGCGCAGCGAAGGCGCACGAACAAAGGTCGAGGCGTCGGAAATGGTGTTCTGGCCAACGAAGAACGAGGGGACCACGTTCTTGACGGTATCGAGCATGTTCGAAGCCGACTGGGTGGCCAGGTCTTCACTGCCGATCACGTCAACCGGCGAAGCGCTGTCGGTGACCGTGCGGTCGGCGCGGCGGGTGCCGATGACGACGATGCCTTCTGCCGGTGCTTCGGCTTCTTCACCCGAACCCTGGGCATCCTGCGCCATGGCCGGAGTAGCAAAAAGGATCGCCAGGCTGGCGGCGGAGGCGGCGAGAGCGGCCTTCTTGATGCTACGGCTTGCGTTAATTCGCATAGAATTCTCCGTATTGTGTTTATCCGCCAGCGCCCGGAACGGTTTTGTGGCGGTGGCGTGTCGCTATTGCCCGTATAGCTGTTGTCAATCTGGCGTTCAGGTTCGCTTGCCGATTTTTGCGCAAGTGTGGCTTTGGCGCACTATGCTTGCGCTGCATTCGAATTCACAGCTCACTGGATTTCATCGCGAAGATCGGGGTGTGCGGCTCGTGCGCGGCCATCCGTTCAAGCAGCAGGTCGAGCTCGGCCTCGGCGATGATGATCCCCTGATGCGCGGGCCGGATAAAGCCGACCGCGGCCATGTGGTGGTTGAAGGCGATCAGGTGGTCGAAGAACCCGAAGGCATTGAGCAGACCCACGGGCTTGGCATGATAGCCCAGCTGCGCCCAGCTTACCGCCTCCCACAGCTCGTCCATGGTGCCGACCCCGCCGGGGATCGTCAGGAACCCGTCAGACAGCCGGGTAAAGGCGGCCTTGCGCTCGTGCATGTCGGCAACCACGATCAATTCGGTGCAGTCGTGGTTGGCGACTTCGCTCGATACCAGCGCCTCGGGGATAACCCCGATTACTTCGCCGCCCTTATCCAGCGCGCCATAAGCCACCGCGCCCATCAGCCCCAGCCGCCCGCCGCCATAGACCACGCCGATTTCCCGCCCGGCCAGTTCCGCGCCGATTGCGCGGGCCAGTTCGATATAGCGCGGGTCTTCGGGGGTGGCGGACCCGCAATAGACGGCAAGGCGTTTCACGTCAGTTCCTTCAGCATCTGGGATGCGGCCGCCTTAGCACCGGCCAGCACCGCGGCAACCCCTGCGCCGGGATGGGTCGCGGCCCCGACCAGGTAGAAATTGGCCAGCTTGGAGTCCTTGTGGGCCACACGCAGCGGACCCGATTGCAAGGCGCTCGCCTCCAGGCTCCAGGCGCTGCCCAGGTGGTAATTGAGCTCAAGCACCAGATCGCGCGGGGACGTGGTGAAACTGGTCACCACCCGGTCGTGGATGTCGGGGATCAGCCGCCGTCCGACTTCGGCCAGGACCCGCTGCTGGATCAGCGGGGCGACGGTTACCCAGTCGATCGGCAGCTTGCCCAGATGCGCCACCGGGATCGTCGCGCGAAAGGTGCTCTTGCCCGGCGGGGCCATCGAGGGGTCGCTCACGCTGGGGTGGTGCAGGCTCAGCATGAAATCCTGCGGCAGGACCCCGTGATCGAACAGGTCGGCGATCAGCTCGCCATAGCGCGTCCCCAGCAGCACCGAATGGTGCGGGATCCCCGGCCAGGTCCCCTCGAGCGCGAAGTGGACCGAAAAGGCCGAGGGCGAATAGCGCCGCCCGGCCAGCTTGCCCGCCACCTGCGGCCCGCGCGGCAGGTCCTTCAGGAGGTCGCGGTAAGTGTGCATGGCATCGGCGGCGGAAACCACCGCATCGAAGTGCCCGCGCCAGCCGCTCTGGCATTCGGCTTCGCTGATCCGGTTGCCGACCGCGTGCAGCCGCACCACCGGATCGCCCAGCCGGACCGTGCCGCCCAGCTGCTCGAACCGCGCGGTCAGCGCCTCGGCCAAGGCGGCCATGCCGCCGATCGGCCACCAGCCGCAGCTGGCACCGGGCAATGCCTGGCCCAGCAGGTGCAGCGCGCTGGCGGCGAACGGGCTTGCTCCGGCCTGCAGCACCGGGAACGCCAGCGCCTCGCGCAAGTGGCGGTCCTTGACCATGCTGCCGACCAGCGACCAGGCGCTGCGCCAGCCCTGGCTGCGGACCAGCGCGGGCAAGGCGCGCAGCGCGGCGGCGGGGCTGTCCAGCGCGCTCTCGCCCAGCCGCTGCCAGCCGTCGATCCGCGCGGTCTGGCACCAGCGGCGCAGTTCTTCGAAGCCGGCCAGGTCGTCCGGGGCGAGCCGGGCGATCTGGCGGGCCAGTTCGGCCTCGCTCACCCCCAGGTCGAGCTGTGCGCCGTCGCTCCAATTGAAGCGGCAGGCCGGGGTTACTTCGGCCAGCGCCATGGCATTGCCCAGGTCTTCGCCGGTCACGCTCCACAGCTCGCGCAAGGGGGCCGGGTCGGCCAGCAGCGAGGGGCCTTCCTCGAAAGTGAAACCTTGCCTTTGCCAGCGCCGCAGGCACCCGCCCGGCGCGTCGCGCGCCTCGATCAGTGTGGTGGCAAGGCCCGCGGCCTGAAGCCGGATCGCCAGGGCCAGCCCGGCCAGCCCCGCGCCCACCACGCAGGCGCTGCGGCGGCTGGGGTCCCGGCCCGGTGTCTTGCTCAGCGCATCCATCGCCGTGTGGTTTTAGACCCGCCGCGCGATCATGCAACGGCCCTTGGCGCGGGGCGCGCAATGCGGCAGGGTAAGGCATGGTTTCGATCTCCCCGGCCAGCCCCACCGATGCCGCCGAAATGGCGGAAATCTATGCGCATCATGTGCTGCATGGCACCGCCAGCTTTGAAACCGCGCCGCCTGATGGGGCCGAGATGGCCCGGCGCATGGCCAAAGTGCTCGCGCCCGGCTGGCCCTGGCTGGTGGCGCGCGGGCCGGATGGGGCAATGCTGGGCTATGCCTATGCCAGCCAGTTCCGCGACCGTGCGGCCTATCGCTTCACTTGCGAGGATTCGATCTACATCCGCCACGATTGCCGCGGGCAGGGCCTGGGCAAGGCTTTGCTGGCGGCGCTGATCGAGGCGTGTGAGGGCTGCGGCTTTCGCCAGATGATCGCGGTGATCGGCGGGGCCGGGCCCGCCTCGATCGCGCTCCATGCCGCGCTGGGTTTCACCCACGCCGGAACCATGCGCAGCATCGGGCGCAAGCATGGGCAATGGCTCGATACAGTTTACATGCAGCGCCCGCTGGGAGCGGGAGACAGCACGCCGCCGGGCGAAGAACCCTAGCCCGGCTGCGGCGCGGCGGCCTGGGCCGGGCTGGCGCTTTGCGCATGGACAGCGGGGGCAGCGGCCAGCAGCGCGGCGGCGGCAACGGTGGTCAGCATG
>PNJT01000015.1 GCA_013822005.1 Novosphingobium sp.
CTCCACCAGACCTCGCCCAGCGCGGGCATCAGCGCGATGGCCTTGCGGTAGGCGGCAACGCCTTCCTCCAGCTGCCCGACGGTCTTGAGCATGTGCCCGAAACTCATCCAGACGCGCGGCTGGTTCGGGGCCTTGGCCAGCACTTGCCGATAGAGCTCGATCGCATCCTCGAACTCGCCGATCCGGGCCTTGGCAGCGGCCTGGAGGTTGGCGTGACCGGGGTTCTCGGGCTCTTCGGCGATCACCTGGTCAAGCTGGGCAATCGCCTCGTCGGGGCGGTTCTGGCGGTAGAGCACCAGCGCCAGGTTGGCCCGCGCCGCAGTGAAGGCGGGCGACAGGTCCAGCGCGCGGCGCAGCAGCGTCTCGCTGTCCTTGTAACGCCCGATCCGCCCGGCGACTTCGGCGAACATCCGGATCGCGGCGACATCGAACGGGTCGGCCTTGAGATGCTCACGCAGCAGGAATTCCGCGCGCGGCACGTCATTGTCGTTCATCGCCAGCGCGGCCTCGATCAGGCGCGGGTGGTACTGGCCAAGGCGTTCAAGCCAGGAGCGGGTGGTAACGGTAGCCATACCGCCTCCTAGCCCGATTTGCCGGGCGATGGCCAGCGGTGCGATAATGCTGGCGCTGACCTTCGAAACATGGTCCTTTTGAGCCATGCGGGGGCTGGCAAATGACTGACAATACGCAGCAACGGCCATTCGGGGTCTGGACTGCGACCGCGCTGGTCGTGGGCGGGATGATCGGCGCAGGGATCTATGTCCAGCCTGCGCAGCTTGCCCCCTTTGGCTGGACCGGGGCGATTGCCTGGTTGGTCGCCATTCCCGCTGCAATGCTGCTGGCCTATGTGCTGACCAAACTGACCCAGGCCAGGCCCAACGCCACTGGCGTGGTGGAAATTGTCGGAGACGCGCTTGGTCCGCTGCCGGGAGTGCTGGTCGGCTGGAGTTACTGGATCGCGGTGCTTGCCGCCAATGCGATTATCGCTGTTACGGCGGTCCGTTATGCTGCGAGCTTCTTCCCGGTCCTGACCTCTTCGCAGCTTGCCACTGCGCTGGCCGCAACGGCGCTGGTATGGGCTTTGACAGGCCTAAATCTGGGCGGCGCGCGAGGTGCCGGACGCTTCCAGGTGGCTACCACGGCGCTGAAACTGTTGCCCTTGGCGGCTGTCGTCGTGATTCTGATCGGTCTGGCTGTGACCGAACCGGCCCGCTTTGGTTCCAATGAGCAAGTTCCGTTTGCCGCCGATCAATTCACCACCGCGCTGACCCTCGCGTTTTTTCCGATGGTCGGCTTTGAAGCAGCTTCACTGGCTGCCGAGCGGGTCAAGGATCCGGCCCGCAATGTGATGCGCGCAACCCTGTGGGGGGCCGCCCTTACCGGGCTGTTCTATGTCATTATCAGCAACGGGATCGTATTCGCATTGCCGCCAGCCCAGGTCGCCTCTTCCGACGCACCGATTGCGATGTTTGTCGAAAGTTTCTGGGGTCACGGTGCCAGCCTGATCGTAGCGGCCTTTGCCGCAATTTCGGCCATCGGGTGCCTCAATGGCTGGGTGCTGATGCAAGGAGAGTTGCCGCTCGGCATGGCCCGCTCAGGTCTGTTGCCAAAGGTCCTGAGCCGCACCAATGCCCGCGACGTGCCAACCGTTGCGATCATTCTCGCCAGTACCTTCATAAGCCTGTTGATCCTGTCGGGCGCAATCCCGGGGCTGACAGGGATGCTGACGTTCATGCTGCAATTGACGACCGCAGCCTCGGTCTGGTTTTACGCTGCCGCCTGTTTGGCCGCGATCAAACTGAATGTGATCCGGCCCGCCGCATGGGTCGGCGTGGGAGTTTCGGCTTGGGTGCTGTGGGGCTGCGGTGCCGAGGCGCTGCTGCTTAGCATCGCCCTGCTGCTGACCGCTGTTCCGCTCTACTTTTTCGCCGTTCGCCGCCCGGTCAACTCCGCAAAATCTTCCGAATGAACGGCCGATCGGCCAGAATCGCATGCGCCGCATTGTGGCCCGGTGCGCCGGTCACGCCGCCGCCCGGATGGGTGCCTGCGCCGCACATGTAGAGGCCTTTGATCGGCCCGCGATAGTCGCCGTGGCCCAGCACCGGGCGCGCCGCCCACAGCTGGTCGATCCCCATGGTGCCGTGCATGATATCGCCGCCGATCAGGCCGAACTTGCGCTCAAGGTCCCACGGCGAGTGGATCTGCGTTGCGATCACCGACTTCCTGAAGTTGGGCGCATGGTCGTTGACGGTGTCGATGATCAGGTCCGCCACCTTGTCGCGGTTGGCATCCCAGTCGACGGCCGGATCGAACTGCTGGCAGAACAATGAGGCGACATGCTGGCCCGGCGGGGCCAGGCTGTCATCGACCGTGCTGGGGATCTTGATCTCGACAATCGGCTTCTTTGACCAGCCGTGCTGCTGCGCGTCGATGAAAGCCTGGTCCATATAGTCCATCCCCGGCGCGATGATGATCCCGGCGGTGTGATGTTCGGCCTTTTCCTTGCCCGGCAGCACCGAAAATGAAGGCAGCTCAGACAGCGCGACGTTCATCCGGAAGGTGCCCGAACAAGTCTTGAAGCCCTTGATCCGGCGCTTGAAATCGTCGTCCAGATCGCTCTCATCAACCAGCTGGCGATAAAGCAGCGCGGGACCAGCGTTTGAGGCAACAATGCTCGCGGCGATCTCTTCGCCGCCTTCCAGCTGCACGCCCTTCACTTTGCCGCCATCGACCAGCACCTTGGCGACCGGAGCCTCAAGGCTGATCTCGACCCCGGCGTCTTCGCAGGCCCGCGCCATCGCCTGGGTAATCGCGCCCATGCCGCCCACCGAGTGTCCCCAGGCACCCAGCTTGCCGTTCACTTCGCCAAACACGTGGTGGAGCAGGACATAGGCCGAACCGGGCGTCGAAACCCCGGCATAGTTGCCGACCACCGCATCGAAGGCGAACGCCGACTGGATATAGTCATGCTCGTACCAGCCATCGAGGAACTGCCGGGCCGACTTGGTGAAGATATCGAGCAGGTCGCGCTGCACCGACAGATCGAGGTTGGCCATCGGCCAGCCCTGCTTGGCCGCCGAGACCAGCGCGGCGAGCCCCCCGCCGACATTGGGCGGGATCTGCAAGCTGAGGTCGCGCAGCACATTGGCGACCTTTTCCAGCGCGGCGTCGTATTTGGGGTAGGCCTCGGCGTCCTTCTTGGAGAACCGCGCGAATTCCGCCTCGGTCCGGCCCGGACCGCCGCCCAGCTTCACATAGTCGTCTTCGAACGGGAAGAAGTTCGAGATGGTGCGTTCGATCACGCGGTAGCCATAGTCGTGCAGCTTCATGTCCGCGATCACCTTGGGGCGCAGCAGGCTGACCGTGTAGCTGGCGGTCGAATTGCGAAAACCGGGATGGAACTCCTCGGTCACCGCCGCGCCGCCGACGATGTGGCGGCGTTCGAGCACGCGCACGCGCATCCCGGCCTTGGCCAGATAGAAAGCGCAGGTCAGGCCATTGTGGCCACCGCCGATTATTAGGGCGTCGTAGGTCTTGGTCATTTCCGTCCTCAGAATAGTATTATTTTTCTATACACTTAACCACATGCGATGAGCGCCCCAACAAGCAAACACTAACACACTGGGTGTTGCCGCTTTCAAGGCATCCACGGAATCAGAAAAAGCACTAGGAGGGTGGGAGGCTATTTGACGCCGCCTGCTCTTCGCGAATTTGTCGATACAACGGAGCAAATGCTCGCCTGAGAATAAGCGGCATAGTTACAACATTGAAAATAAATACAAGAACCATAATCATTGCGGCATCGACGAAATCTCTCTCATAAAATATGACAAGCCAAAAAAACGCAATCATCGAAATTGCACTAAGAGTAATATTGATAGTTCTAGTAATGCCAGACAAATATTCATACTTTGATCTAGATTCGTAATATTGCTCGTAACTAACTCGTGTTTGCAAATCTGTTTTTGGTATGGAGAAATAGATCTGCCCATCGATTTCACTAAAATGCATGTCAAATGCAGGGGAGAGGGGATCCGGATCATATGCCACAGCATGTTGTCCTCTAGTTGTTGCGCGTGACTCTGCTACTTGGCATCAAACATCCACCTTGTCTCGCCTCTTGCTCCACCCGGCAGCCGGCTGAAACGGCTGCCGCGCCTCTGGAATCAATGCACGGATCTTCTTGGCAAAACTGCGCAGGCAAACCTCGCTGGTGGCAATAGGCCCGGTGCCATAGCTCTTGCTGGCCATGCCTTTCTGGACGTTGCCGATCAGCCAGGTGTCTTCGGCATTGACGTTGCGGTTGATCCGCCAATTGGCATAGCGGACCGCCTTCATCTCGCGGCGGTCATCGTGCAAGGCATAGGCTACTTCACGCAGCAGGCAGGTGGTGGGGCTGATCGGCAACCACTGCATGAAGTCGATCTGGTCGGCGTAGATGTCGAAGGCCATGTTGGGCCACAGCTTGTAATAGAGCCAGCGGCCGTGGGCTTCCTCGGGCAGGTGATCGACTTTCGGCAAGTAGGCGCCGTAGACCTTTTCCCAGAAGTTCTGCTTATCGTTCTTGATCACATCGCCATAGAGCCGGTCGGCCCAGCCGTGCGCCTCGATCCGGTAGGTCTTGCCGACCAGGCGGCTGAGCCCATCGTGGGCGACCGGGATATGGAGGTTGTCCGAATAGTTGTCGCCAACGTTCTTCCAGTTCACATCGCGCGGGCGCAAGCGAACCGGGGCCATCGGGCGCATGTCCGCGAACCGGTACTGCGAAACCTCGGCTTCGAAGGGGGCCATCATTTCGGCCACGCTGGGGAAACCGGCATCTTCCAGACGGACGAAGATGAAGCCGTGCCACACTTCGATATCGACCGGGCTGAGCCCGTTTTCCTCAAGCTTGAGTGTGGGGTATTCGCGCCTGTTCGGCACCCCGGTCAGCCGTCCGTCGTTCTCATAGGTCCAGGCGTGATAGGGGCAGATCAGTTTCCTGGCGCAGCCCGAAGGCCCCTGCACCAGCCGCATCGCGCGGTGGCGGCAGACGTTGGTGAAGGCGCGCAACACACCATCGTCGCCGCGAATCACCACAACGCTTTCGCCGATATAGTCGAGCGTCTGGTAATCGCCGGGGTTCGGCACTTCGCTGACGTGGCAGACGATCTGCCAGGAGGGGCGGAAGATGCGGTCGATCTCAAGCTTCTGGAACTCTTCGTCGTGATAGATCCAGCCCGGCAGCGAAAAGTCCGCATCGGGATCGACTTCTGCGCCGTCAATCTCGGCAAAAGCGTGGTCGAGCTTGGTCATGGAGGCGAATCCCGCATTGCTTGTTGGACGTTCGTACAACAAGTGCTATGACCTTGCAAGTGAGCAGCAAGCCCGCCTTTACCCGCGCCGAGCCGGATGCCCGCCGCGCCAGCCTGGTCGAGGCCTGCGCCCGCGTGCTGGCGCGCGAAGGGGTTGCAGGGTCCAGCGTGCGCGCCATCGCGCTGGAGGCGGGGGTCTCGCCAGGGCTGGTCGGGCATTACTTTCCCGGAATCGATGCGCTGGTGGCCGAAACCTACGCCCATATCGAAGCGCAGGTCAGCGCCGCGATTGACGCCGCGCTGGAAGCGGCCGGCAGCGATCCACGCGCGCGGCTGGAGGCTTTCGTCACCGCCAGCTTCGCTCCGCCGATTGCTTCGGGAGAACTGCTGGCGACCTGGATCGCCTTCTGGAGCCTGGTGCGCAGCCGTAGCGAGATTGCCCGCCAGCACGACGAACAATACGCCCAGTTCCGCGCCCGTCTGGAAGGCCTGCTGGCCGAATGCGGCATGCCCGCACCGCAGCTGCGCCGCGCCGCCATCGCGATCACCGCGCTGGTCGACGGGCTGTGGCTCGAGCTGTGCCTCTCCCCCCAGGCCTTCAGCCCCGCAGAGGCGGGCGCAATCGCTCGCCAGGCGCTGGCCGCGCTTACTTCGTCAGGTCGGTGATCAGGCTCAGGTAATAGGTCATCGCCGGGGCAATGTTCGCCAGCGGGACCCGCTCGTTGAGGCCGTGCGCAAAGCTCTCGCTGTCCTTCATGAACACCGGGCTGGCATTGTAGGCCGGAATGCCCAGCGCGCGGTACCACATCGAATCCGATGCGCCCGAGGACTGGCTGGGGATCACCGGCACGCCCGGATAGGCCAGGTGGATCGCCTTGTCCGCCGCGGCCAGGAAATCGGGCCGCATCGGCGAGGCTGGAGAGGAAATCGAATCCTCACCCGAAATCGCGGTGACCTTGACCATTGGCATGGCGATCACGCGTTCCAGTTGCTTGCGGATGTGTTCGCGGCTGTGGCCGGGAAAGACGCGGCAATTGATGTTGGCCGTGGCGCGCTGCGGCAGGGCGTTCTGGGCATGGCCGCCTGAAATCTGCGTCGCGACGCAAGTCGTGCCGATCTTGCCGACATAGGCCGGATTGGCGCGCAGCACCGCCGCTGCGGCGGCATTGGCGGAATTGGCGGCAAAGGCGCGCATCGCCGCTGCGGTCCTGGGGTCGCTCTCGAACCGGGCCGCGCGCTCAAAATAGGCCTTGGTCAGCGGGTTCTGTTCGGGCTTGAAGTGATAGGCCCCGACTTTGGCAACCGCCTGGGATAGCTGGACAATCGCGTTCGCGGGTCGCGGTGCCGAGGAGTGCCCGCCCGGGTTGGTCACCTCGAGCCGATAGTCGTCATAGGTCTTCTCGGCACCGTCCCAGGACCAGTAGGCCGGCTTGCCGGTCTTTTCATCCAGCGTCCCGCCGCCGCCATCGACATTGAGCACCAGTTCCGCGCCCTTCAGGCGCTGGGCGATGATCCGGCTGGTCTTCATCGTGGTTTCTTCATCGCCCGAGAACTGCAGCACGATCGTGCGGCGGGGTTTGTAGCCGCTGCGGCGCAGTTCGATCAGGCTGGTGGTGACCAGTGCCGCATCGAACTTCATGTCGCTGGCCCCGCGCCCGAACAGGTAGCCGTTCTCAACCACCGGGACGAACGGATCGCGGGTCCAGTCCTCGCGCTTGGCTTCGACCACGTCGATATGGCCCGAGATCACCAGCGGCTTGAGGCTGGGGTCGCTGCCCGGCCAGGTGGCGATCAGATATCCGGTGTCCTCGACCGGGGCGATCTCGACCTCCTGGTCCTTCCAGCCGCCTTGCACCAGCTCGTCCTTGACCACCTGCAAGGTCTCGCGGGTCTGGTTGCCGGGACCCGCGACCGAGCGGATCGCGATCAGCCGCTTGGCCAGATCGAGCCCCTGGGCTTCGAGTGCGGGACTGACCCTGGGCCCGGCCTGCTCAGCCGCCACCTGGGGCGCGGCGAGCGCAAGAGTCAGAATAGCAGCAAAGGCAAGCGGCACGGCACGCATCGTCGATTCTCCTTCGCCATTGCTTAGGGCCAAGCACCCCGCACCACCAAGCGCCGTTTAAGCGAATAATTAACTCTATCGGGGCTATTGGCTCAATGGTTTCCACGCAAAAGGGGGTCGTAGGGGGGCATGGTTAGCAAGCAGGCAGTGCTCCGCGCTGCCATACCACCAGAACTGCAAGACTGGGTCGATAACCGCCTCGTCAGCGCGCACGTCCGGATCGTGCGGGCGATGGCTCTGGGGATCCTGCTCAATGCCGTGGTGATTCTCGTGGCGCTGTTCGGCGAGAAAATCGCCCCCATTTATCCCGCCGTGTTCACCGCATCCACCGTGGCCGCGCTGCTCCACCGTCTCTGGCTGGCCGAAGGGATCGAACGCGGCCGCCGCCGCCGCAATTCGCGCAAGCTGATGCGCGCTTTCGCGCTCAATTCGCTGTGGCTGGGCCTCAATATGGCGGGACCTCTCGCGATCTGGTTCCCGCAGGTTTCGGCCGGAGACCAGCTGCTGCTGGCGATCAGCGGCGTCGCCCAGATCGCTGCCGCAGCCTACATGGTTCGAACGCTGGTGCAATCGTCCACGATACTCATCGCCACCCAGGCGCTGGCGTTGACAACCGGACTGGCGCTGGTCGGCGGTGGGGACGCAATCGGCGCGACCGCTGTGCTGCTGGTTGCCAGTGGCCTGCTGATCCGCATGACCCACACTGCCCGCGACCTGTTCGTCACCCGCATCCTCGCCGACCGCGAACTGGGTGCCGCTACCCGCACGGTCAAGCTGCTGCTCAACGAATTCGAGGAAAGCGGGTCCGACTGGCTGTTCGAACTCGATTCCCGGCATTGCCTGGTCTCGGTCTCGCGCCGCTTCGCCGAGGCCGCTGGCGAGCCTGCCGAACGGCTTAACGGACGCCCCTTCGCCACGCTCTTCGCCGAAGGCCAGGGCCGCGCCACGCTTGAAAGTGCATTGCTGCGGCGCCGGACCGTTCGCGAGGAAGTGGTCGCGCTCGACGGCACTGGAGACGGCGAACCGCGCTGGTGGTCGATCACCGGTCGCCCCAGCCATTCGGGCGACGGGGTGGTCTATCGCGGGGTGATCTCCGACGTCACCTTGCAGCGCCATGCCGAACAGAGCGCACAGCGCATGGCCTATTTCGACGCCCTGACCGGACTGCCCAACCGCGCCCATTTCACCGAAGCCCTGGGTACGATGTTCGCCGCAAGACTGGGCGAGGAACAAGTCGCGCTGCTGCTGCTTGACATCGATCATTTCAAAAGCATCAACGACATGCACGGCCATCCGGTTGGCGATGCCTATCTCAAGCTGTTCGCGCAGCGCCTGGGCACCTGCATTTCGCAGAGCGGGCTGGGCGGAATCCAGCCCACCCTGGCCCGGCTGGGATCGGATGAGTTCGCAATCGCAGTCTATGGCGACGACGCCTGCGATCACGCGATCCGCCTGGCCGAACTGCTGGTGCTGACCATGGCCGAGCCGCTGCACAGCGACGGCCACGAGCTGCCTTGCGGGATCAGCATGGGCATCGCCCTTGCCCCGTTTCACACCGACAGCCAGCGCCATTTGCAGAGCTATGCCGACATCGCGCTCAACGTTGCCAAGAAGGGCGGACGCGGAAACTGGGAAATGTTCGAGCCGGGCATGGATGCCGCGCTGCATGAACGCCACACCCTGGCCCGCGATCTGCGCCATGCGGTTGCGCGCGGCGAGCTGCGCCTGTTCCTTCAGCCGCTGGTCGATGTCGCCAGCGAAACCAAGACCGGCTACGAAGCCCTGCTGCGCTGGCAGCATCCACAGCGCGGGCTGGTAATGCCTGACCAGTTCATCCCGATCGCCGAGGAAACCGGGCTGATCGGGCCAATCGGTGAATGGGTGATCAGGGAGGCTTTTGCCGAGGCAGCCCATTGGTCCGGAGGCGAAACGATCGCCATCAACCTTTCGCCGGTACAATTCTCCAGCCCCAACCTGCTGCCGGTAGTGGTCAATGCGCTGGCTGAAAGCGGGCTCGATCCGGCCCGGGTCGAATTCGAGATCACCGAAAGTGTGCTGCTGCACAATTCGGAAGCCAACACGGATGTGCTGTGCCGCTTGCAGGCGCTGGGCGTGAAGATCGCGCTCGACGATTTCGGCACCGGCTATGCCTCGCTCAACTACCTGCTGACTTTCCCGTTCGACAAGATCAAGATCGACCGCAGCTTTGTGGCTGGCCTCGCCACGCGCGAGGATTCGCGTACGATCGTCGGCTCGGTCATCGCGCTGGCCAACCAGCTGGGCATGTGCACCCTGGCCGAAGGCGTCGAAGAGCGCGAACAGCTCGACATGCTGCGCGAACAGGGTTGCCGCATGGTGCAGGGCTGGCTGTTCGGCAAGGCCCTGCCCAGCGAAGAGTACCAGCCGCGCCCAGCGCGCACCGAACGCCGCGGCCGCCCGGTCCAGCTGACCGGCGCACGCGCGCGCCACAGCGTGCAGACGTATTCACACCGCAAACTGGCCTGAAGATGCCCCTGAATTGGAATGCGCCACTATGGCGCGCACCTTGCCCCGCTGCTAGTCCTGTCACGGCCCGAACCTTTCGGGCGTGGGGAGATCGGCATGAGCTTTACCGCAGACCGCCTGCTGCTGTTCGGTGCCACTGGCGACCTGGCGCAGCGCATGTTGCTGCCCTCGCTCTGCGCGCTGCACGATGACCGGCTGATCGCGCCCGAACTTCGGATCATCGGCACCGCACGATCGGACTACGATGACGAAAGCTACCGCAATTTCGCCCGCGAGGCGCTGAACAAGTACCTGCCCGATTTCCGCAGGAGCGCGATCGACAGCTTCCTGCCGCGGCTGTCCTACCAGGTGCTGGATGCCACCGACGCCGCCCATTTCATCGACCTGTCCGATGAAATCGGCACGATCGACAAGGGCATGGCAATTTTCCTCTCGACTGCCCCCAGCCTGTTCGAGCCGACCATCGCTGGGCTCAGCCAGGCCGGCCTGACTGGTGAGAAAGTGCGGATCGGGCTTGAAAAGCCGCTCGGCACCAGCCTGGAATCGAGCCGTGAGATCAACGACGCGGTGGCCCGCGCCTTCCCCGAGGAACGGACCTTCCGGATCGACCATTATCTGGGCAAGGAAACCGTCCAGAACCTGCTGGCGCTGCGTTTTGCCAATATCATGTTCGAACCGCTGTGGAACGCGGCGCATATCGACCATGTCCAGATCACCATCGCCGAAACCGTCGGCCTTGAAAGCCGGGTCGGCTACTATGACGGGGCGGGGGCGCTGCGCGATATGGTCCAGAACCACATGCTGCAACTGCTGGCGCTGGTGGCGATGGAACCGCCGGCCAATTACGATGCCACCGCGATCCGCGACGAAAAGGTCAAGGTGCTGCGCGCACTGCGCTTGATCGAACAGAGCGAGGCGGTGACCGGCCAGTACCGCAAGGGCGCGATCGATGGCCAGCCGGTGCCCGGATATGACGAGGAACTGGGCAAGGAATCGGACACCGAGACGTTCGTGGCGATCAAGGCTCACCTCGACAACTGGCGCTGGAAGGGCGTGCCGTTCTACTTGCGCACCGGCAAGCGCCTGCCCCACCGCAAGACCGAGATCGTGGTCAACTTCAAGCGCGTGCCGCATTCGATCTTTGCCTCGCGCGGGGCCCAGACCCAGCCCAATGCACTGGTGATCGGGATCCAGCCCGAAGAGAACGTCCAGCTGCAACTGATGGCCAAGGTCCCAGGGCTAGACCGCGAAGGGCTCCGGCTGCGCTCGGTGCCGCTCAACATCACCATGCCCGATGCCTTTGCCGGGCCGACCAAGCGGATCGCCTATGAACGGCTGCTGCTCGACCTGATCGAGGGCGATCAAACGCTGTTCGTGCGGCGTGACGAAGTGGAAGCCCAGTGGGACTGGATCGACGCGATCCGCGCCAGCTGGGCCAGCCACGGCCTGGTGCCCAAGACCTATACTGCCGGCAGCTGGGGGCCATCCGCTGCAATCGCGCTGGCCGAACGCGATGGAGTAACCTGGCATGAGTAGGATTTATCACTGGCCCACCCCCGACCCCTCCCGCAAGCGGGAGGGGGGCCTTGCAGCGCCTCAATCCCCCCTCCCGCTTGCGGGAGGGGTTGGGGGTGGGCCTGCCGCAGCAACAGTCCGGGCCTTCCAATGACCACTCTCCACCCCACAGTCGAACGCGTCACCGCGCGGATCATCGAACGCTCGAAGGACAGCCGCCAGGCCTACCTCGACCTGATCGCGCGCGAGGCGGAGAAGTTCCCCGGGCGCGGGGCGCTGTCGTGCAGCAACCTGGCGCATGGCTTCGCCGCCGCACTGGAAGACAAGGGCGCGATCAAGAACGGGCGCGGTCCCAACCTGGCGATCGTTACCGCCTACAATGACATGCTTTCGGCGCATCAGCCCTATGGCCGCTATCCCGAAGCGATGAAGCTCTATGCCCGCGAAGTCGGGGCCACGGCACAGGTCGCGGGCGGGGTTCCGGCGATGTGCGACGGGGTCACCCAGGGCCAGCTGGGGATGGAACTGTCGCTGTTCAGCCGCGACGTGATCGCGCTTGGCACCGCGGTGGCGCTGAGCCACGCGATGTTCGACGGCATGGCCTTGCTGGGCATTTGCGACAAGATCGTCCCCGGGCTGGTGATCGGCGCGCTGCGGTTTGGCCATCTGCCGGCGGTGTTCGTGCCTTCAGGTCCGATGCCTTCGGGGCTGGCCAACAAGGAAAAGCAGAAAGTCCGCCAGCTCTATGCCGAGGGCAAGGCCAGTCGCGCCGACCTGCTCGAAAGCGAAAGCGCCTCCTATCACAGCCCCGGCACCTGCACTTTCTATGGTACCGCCAATTCCAACCAGATGATGATGGAGATGATGGGGCTGCACGTGCCCGGCGCGTCGTTTGTCCCGCCCAATACCCCGCTGCGCTCGGCGCTGACCCGCAAGGCGGTGCACCGCCTGGCCGAGATCGGGCGTGAAAGCGAAGACTATCGCCCGATGGGCCGCGTGGTCGATGAAAAGGCGATCGTCAATGCCGCCGTCGGGCTGCTCGCCACCGGCGGATCGACCAACCATGCAATCCACATCCCGGCCATGGCCCGCGCCGCCGGGATCCGGATCGACTGGGAGGATCTGGATGAACTGTCCGAAGCCGTGCCGTTGATCGCGCGGGTCTATCCCAATGGCGGGGCCGATGTGAACCATTTCCACGCGGCTGGCGGCATGGGCTATGTCGTGCGCGAACTGCTCGATGCCGGGCTGGCGCATGGCGACATACTGACGGTCAGCGATCAGGGCATGGCGGCCTATGCCCAGGAACCCGTGCTCGACGGCGATGCCTTGAGCTGGTGCCCCGCCCCGGCCCAAAGTCTCGACCCTACGATCCTCGCCCCGGTTACCGCACCGTTCCATCCCGATGGCGGGATGCGGCTGGTCAAAGGCAACCTGGGCCGCGCCACTTTCAAGACCAGCGCGGTCGATCCCGAACGCTATTCGATCGAAGCCCCGGCGCGTGTGTTCGACAGCCAGGAAGCGGTCCAGGCCGCGTTCAAGGCGGACGAGCTTGACCGCGACGTGGTGGTGGTGGTCCGCTTCCAGGGCCCGCGCGCCAATGGCATGCCCGAACTGCACAAGCTGACCCCGCCGCTGGGCGTGTTGCAGGACAAGGGCTTCAAGGTGGCGCTGGTCACCGACGGGCGGATGAGCGGCGCGAGCGGCAAGGTCCCCGCCGCGATCCACGTCACCCCCGAAGCGCTGGGCGGCGGGCCGCTGGCGTTGGTGCAGGACGGCGACGTGATCAAGCTGTGCGCCCACGACGGGCTGCTCGAAGTGCAGGCCGATCTTTCGGCGCGCCAACCCGCTCTTGCCCCGCCCACGGAAATGGGCATGGGCCGCGAACTGTTCGCCATGCTGCGCCGCCATGCCGACGGCGCCGAACAGGGCGGATCGGCGATGCTGGCGGAGGGCGGGCTGTGAACCACTTTGCCCTTGGCCGTTCGTGTCGAGCGAAGTCGAGACACAGCGCGCGGCATCTCGACTTCGCTCGATGCGAACGGAGCATATCTTTATGACCACCGAGATCGTCACCGTCGATATCGGCGGCACCCACGCCCGCTTTGCCCTGGCCTCCATCACCGCCGATGGCCGGGTCGAACTGGGCGAACCGGCGACGCTCCACACCAAGGACCACGCCAGCTTCCAGACCGCGTGGGAGGATTTCGCGCGGATGCATGGTGGGCGCTTGCCGGGCGGGGTCGCGATTGCCATCGCCGGGCCGGTCGGCGGCGAGGTTATCCGCTTCACCAACAACCCCTGGGTGATCCGCCCCGCGCTGATCCCGGAAAAGCTGGGGGCGGACCGCTATACCGTGATCAATGATTTCGGCGCGGTCGGCCACGCGGTGGCCTGCGCGGGAGACGAGCATTTCGTCCACCTGGCCGGGCCCGATGTGGCGCTGCCGGAAAGCGGCACGCTCAGCATCGTTGGCCCCGGCACCGGGCTCGGCGTCGCACACGTGTGGCGCGGCGGGGGCCTCTACCGGGTCCAGGCGACCGAGGGCGGGCATGTCGACTACGCCCCGCTCGACAGCATCGAAGACGCGATCCTCGCGCGGCTGCGCCAGCGCTATCGCCGGGTTTCGGTGGAACGCGTGGTTTCCGGGCCCGGCCTGGTCGATATCTACGAGGCACTGGCGCAGATGGAAGGCCGCGCGATCCAGCCGGTCGATGACAAGACCTTGTGGAGCCTTGGCACCAGCGGCGAAGACAGCCTCGCCGCCGCCGCGGTGGACCGGTTCTGCCTCGCGCTCGGCTCTTTCGCGGGCGACATCGCGCTGGCCCAGGGGGCATCCGGCGTGGTGATCGCAGGCGGACTTGGCCTGCGGATCAAGGACACGCTGCTGCGTTCCGGCTTTGCCAACCGCTTCACCGCCAAGGGCCGCTTCGCCGAGTTGATGGCGAGCCTGCCAGTCAAGCTGATCACCCATCCCCAGCCCGGCCTGTTCGGCGCCGCGGCGGCCTTTGCCAAGGAGCATCTTGCGTGAGCCCTATCGAAACGATCATGCGCACCGCCCCGGTGATTCCGGTGCTGGTGATCGACGAGGTGCGCTATGCCGCCGCGATTGCCGAAGCACTGGTCAAGGGCGGGCTGCGCGTGCTCGAAGTGACCTTGCGCACCGCCGATGCGCTCGAAGTGATCCGCGAAATGAAGCAGGTCGAGGGCGCGATTGTCGGGGCCGGAACCGTGCTCAACGAACACGCCCTGGCCGATGCGCTGGAGGCGGGGAGCGAATTCATCGTCTCGCCCGGACTGACCGAAGGCCTGACCAAGGCCGCGCTGGCGGCCGAAGTGCCCTACCTGCCCGGGATCGCTACCTCTTCCGACATCATGCGCGGGCTGGACCTGGGGCTGGACCGGTTCAAGTTCTTCCCGGCCGAGGCCAATGGCGGGATCCCCGCGCTCAAAGCCATCGCCGCGCCGTTCGGCATGGCCCGGTTCTGCCCGACCGGCGGGATCACCGCTGCCAGCGCGGCTGACTGGTTGGCGCTGGAGCCGGTGCTGTGCTGCGGCGGGTCGTGGCTGGTGCCCAAGGGTGTGCCCGATCTTGCCGCGATCGAGGCAGCGGCGCGCGCCGCGGCAGCGCCGGGACAATGACCCTCACCCCCACCTCCGTTCGTGTCGAGCGAAGTCGAGACACTGCGCGCGGCATCTCGACTTCGCTCGATGCGAACGGAAAGGGGGAGGGATGACGCTACTTTCGGAACTCGAAGCCCGGCTCGAGGCGCTCCACCCGCGCACCGCGGAAACCCCGCTGTTCAACCCGGTGTTCCAGCTCAGCCTGGAACTGTCGCGGCGGATCGAGAGCGGCGAACTGCCGCTGTCCGAAGTGGCAAGCCTTGTGGCCGAGCTGGAATGCGAAGGCCTCCAGGCCCGCGCCGCGCGGCTCAGTCGGCTGGTTTCGCCGCTCGATCCGGCGGAGAACCGTTCGCGCTTGAACGCCCTCGCGGGCAGTGACGATTTCGCCGCCTTCGCCGAACGCTGGCAGCATCCGCTGCTTCACGTGGTCTTCACTGCGCACCCCACCTTCCTGCTCTCGCACCGCCAGAGCGAAGCCGTGGCCAGCGCAGCCAGCACGGGGGCAATCGACGCCGCCTGCGTCGCCCCACATGTGCGCGACGCAATCACGCTCGATAGCGAACACGCCGCCGCCATGGCCGCTATCGCCCGGGCGCAGGCCGCGCGCGATACGATGGTCCGCCAGCTGCTGGGCGAGGCCCGCGCTCGGTTCCCCGATCAGTGGCGGCAGCTGAACCCGTTGCCGCTGCGTTTCGCCACCTGGGTTGGCTATGACATGGACGGGCGGACCGACATCTCGTGGGCCACCTCGCTGCGCTATCGCCTGTCCGAAAAGGCCGAGCGATTGGGCAGCTATGCCGCAGCACTGCAAGGCCTCGCCCCCGATCTGGCGGAACGCCTGCGCCGCGCCCGGGCCTATGCCGAAACGATGGCCGCGCGCTTTGCCGCCGATCTGTCCGATCCCGCCGCGCTGTCCGAAGCCGCCAACGCGCTGACAGCCGATCACCCCGACAAGCTGACCAGCCTCAGTGCAGTGATCAGTGAGCTGGAATACGAAGCCGCCCAGGCCGCCGATGCCGAGGCCGAAAGCCTGCTGACCGTCGCGGCCGCAATGCGCGCCGATGGGCTGGGCATGGGCTGGATCCACTTCCGGGTGAATTCCAGCCAGCTGCAGAACGCGATCCGCCGCCGGATCGATCCCAGCGGCAAGCTCGATCTCGCCAGCCAGGCCGCGCTGGTGCGGATGCGCGAGCTGCTGGCCGAGGCCAAACCGCTGCGCAGCAACTTCGCCGCGCTGGCGATCGAGAACAGCACGGCGGTGCGCCAGTTCCTGGCGATGGCGCAGATCCTGCACCACATCGATGCCGATGCCCCGATCCGGATGCTGGTTGCCGAATGCGAGCAGCCGACCACGGTGCTGGCCGCGCTCTATTTCGCCAGGTTGTTCGGGATCGCCGACAAGGTCGACGTTTCGCCGCTGTTCGAAACCGAGAGCGCACTGGAACACGGCGGACGCTTTCTCGATGCGCTGCTCGCTGAGGAAGCTTACCGCGACTATGCCAAAGCGCGCGGGCGGGTTGCGATCCAGACCGGATTCTCTGACGCCGGTCGCTTCGTCGGCCAGATTCCGGCGGCCCTGGCGATCGAGCGCCTGCAAGGCCGGCTGAGCGAGGCGATGGCCGCCAATGGCCTGGCTGACGTTGCCGCCCTGGTCTTCAACACCCACGGCGAAAGCATGGGCCGCGGTGCGCACCCTTCGAGCTTTGCCGACCGGGTGGCCTGGCCGCTCTCGCCCTGGGCGCGGCGGAGGTTCGTGCGCGCCGGGATCCGGCTTGAGCCCGAAGTCAGCTTCCAAGGCGGCGACGGCTACCTGTTCTTCGGCACGCCCGAACTGGCGCTCGCCACGCTGACCCGCTTTGCCGAAGCGCGCCCCGCCGAGGCCGATCCGGCAGCACCGACCGATCCGTTCTATCGCCGCACCGACCTCAGCCTCGATTTCTACCGCGCGATCCGCCGCTATCAGGCAGCCCAGCTGACCAGCCGGACCTATCCGCGCGCGGTGACGGCCTTCGGGCTCGGCCTGCTGGGCGATACCGGCAGCCGCAAAAGCCGCCGCCAGTCAGACCTCGCCGCCGACCGCGAGATGAGCCTGCGCCAGATCCGCGCGATCCCGCACAATGCGGTGCTCCAGCAACTGGGCTATCCGGTCAACGTGATCGCCGGCTTCGGCACTGCGGCCGAGGGGAACTACGAGGCACTGGCGGAATTGCTGCGCGAGAGTGATCGCGGCCGGCAACTGGTCCGCCTGGTCCGCGCCGCCAATGCGCTGGCCAGCATCAAGACCGTCGCCGCGTTCGGCGAACTGTTCAACTCCGCCTACTGGGCCAGCCGCCCCTATCGCGGCGACGAGCAGAGCGTTTCCGATGCCTGCCTGGCGCTCGCCGAAATGCTCACCACTGACGACCGCACCGGCGTGTTCCGCCGCCTGGCCTCGCGGCTGCGGGTCGATGCGCTCAAGCTCCACCGCCTGCTCGATCTGGTGCCCGACGAGGAACCGCTGGAAGGGCGTGAACATACCCGGCGGATGCTCGGCGTGCTGCAGGCGCTGCGCCTCGCGCTGTTCCAGCACATGTTCCTGAAGGCCGTCTCGGTCCCGCAGTTCAGCCGCGCCAACGATATCAGCCGCGAGGACGTGCTGGAAATGGTCTTCACGCTGCGGGTCGACGAGGCACTGGCGCAGCTGCGCCGGGCCTTCCCGGTCAGCTTCCCGCGGCTGGGCGATTTCACGGTGAGCGAACCCAGCGACTACCCCGATGAGGCGGCAGTCGGCTACGAAGCGATCCACCGCGATTGCATCGACCCGATCGAGGAGGCTCAGGCCCTGTCGCTGCGGATCACCACTGCGATAGCCTGCCTGTTTGGAGCGCATGGATGATGAAAAGCCCCTCCCCTGTGGGGAGGGGTTGGGGTGGGGGTTCAACGCCAGTGTGGAACCCCCATCCCAACCCTTCCCCAACGGGGAAGGGCTTTTGGGTTCGGCGCACGGCTGATCTCGCAAGATTAACCTTTATGCGCTAGGAAGTCCCGCACCGGAACGCGTTTCGCGCGGCGCTGGCATTTGCCATGTCGCTGGGTCATGGAACGCTGAAAGTCAGTTGGGCCAAAGGGTTATGCGCGCATGAAGTTCAATCCGATCTATGCCGTGGGCGGTGTGTTCGTGACCGGGGTGGTGGCAGCCGGGGCCTGGCTGCTGCAGGTCTCCAATGAGGATCCGGCCCGGCCTTCGCCGACTGCCGACCCCGAATTGCTGGCCAGCGCCAGCCCGACACCGCCTCCGCCGCCCAAGGACGAGAACTTCGTGATCAAGCGGATCCTGCCGATCAAGGGCCCGATCAAGTACGGCGAATGGCACTGGGACGACAAGGACGTGCCCGATGGCCCGCTGGTGATTACGGTCGATCTCGACGCGCGGGTGCTGTCGATCTTCAAGGGCGGCTATGAAATCGGTGCCTCGGCAGTGTTGCTGGGCAGCAGCGAAAAGCCGACCCCGACCGGCGTCTTCCCGATCAAGTGGAAGAAGAAGGACCACTACTCCTCAATCTACGACGGCGCGCCAATGCCCTACACCATGAACCTGACGGATGACGGCATCGCGATCCACGGCACCAAGGTGGAGAAAGGCTATGCCAGCCACGGCTGCATCGGCCTGCCCGATCCCTTCGTGGCCAAGATCTTCGCGATCGCCCCGGTGGGAACCAAGGTTTACATCACGCGCGGCAAGATGGTGAAGCAGGGGGATAGTCTGATTTGAGCCGCATCCCCGCGAATGCGGGGATCGCTGGCTTGGTCACTCTAGATCTCCGCAAAAGCCAGCGGTCCCGGGTCAAGCCCGGGACGACGATCAAGCCAACCCGCTCCCCAAATCGCGCCGGGTCGCATCGCCCAGCTGGCTGCCGCCATCGATATCCAGGATCGTCCCGGTGATGTACTTCGCCGCGTCACTGCTCAGGAACACCGCACCCTCAGCGATCTCCTCAATTATGCCCCACCGCTTCATCGCGATCCGTTCGAAGTGCTTTTGCTTGGTCGAAGCATCGGGGGCGAGGCGGGCCATGCCCTCAGTCCCTTCGATCGGTCCCGGCGAAATGCCGTTGACCCGCACGTCGGGACCCCATTCGAGCGCGAGCACGCGGATCAATTGGTTGATCCCGGCCTTGGCCGCGCAGGCATGGGCCTGAAGCTGCATCGCATTGACCGCCTGCCCGGCAGTGATCGCGATCAGCGAGGCATTGGGGGCAAGCAGATCATGACAGCCCCGGAACACATTGAACGTACCGTTGAGATCGATATCGACCACAGTCTTGAACGCGTTCGCGCTCATCCCCAGCGCGGGAGCGAGGAAGTTTCCGGCGGCGCCCGACACGACAATGTCCATCGGCCCCAGACGGCTGCGCACATCCTCCATCGCCGCACGGATCGCGCCGTAATCGCGCACGTCGGCGGTCAGGCCGATCGCACCATGCCCGATCTCAGCCGCGGCATTGGCGGCCTTTTCCGGATTACGGCCCAGCACCGCGACTTTGGCGCCCAGCTCGGCATAGCGTTTGGCGATGCCCAGGTTGATCCCGCTGGTGCCGCCGGCAACGAAAGCGACCTTGCCGTCCAGCAGGCCGTCCTTGAATGGTGATTGAGTCATGTCTGTCCTTTCCAGGTCCTCTCCAGATTTGCGAAGCACATCTGGGGAGGTGGCAGCCCGCAGGGCTGACGGAGGGGTATCGACGCTGGCGTCCAAAGCCCCTCCGTCTGGGCCTTGCGGCCCATCCACCTCCCCGTTTGTGGCATTTGCCAAAAACGGAGAGGAACTTGTTAACGCGGGGCCATGCGGATCGCGCCGTCGAGGCGGATGCATTGGCCGTTGAAATAGCTGTTGCGGACCAGTTCCATCGCCAGGCTGCCGAATTCCTCGGGCTTGCCCAGCCGCTTGGGGAACGGCACCGAGGCGGCCAGGCTGTCCAGCACTTGCGGCTTGGCCCCCAGCATCAAGGGCGTGGCGAAGATCCCCGGCATGATCGAGTTGACCCGGATGCCCAAGTCCGACAGGTCACGCGCCATTGGCAGGACCAGCCCGTTTACGCCGGCCTTGGCCGAACCATAGATGATCTGCCCGATCTGCCCGTCCTGCGCCGCGACCGATGCGGTCAGCGCGATGCAGCCGCGCTCGCCATCCTCCAGCGGATCGAGGCTGGCCATGCCTTCAGCCGAGATCGAGGCGATCCGGTAAGAGGCGACCAGAATCCCCTGGACCCCATATTCGTAGTCCTCGGTCGGCGTGCGGCGCAGCTTGCCCAGTTCCTTGTCAAAAGCCAGCGTCTTGCCGCGGCGGCTGGTCATCGCGCAGTGGACGGTGATCCGCTCCTGGCCGTGGGCCGCGCGGGCCTTGGCAAAGCCATCGAGCACCGATTGTTCGCTGGTGATATCGACCCGGCAGAACAGCCCGCCGATCGCCGCCGCGACTTCCTCGCCCTTCTCCTCATTGACGTCAAAGATCGCAACCTTGACGCCGGCGGCCGCCAGCGCCTCTGCCGTGGCCCGGCCCAGCCCCGATGCGCCGCCGGTCACCACCGCGGCGGTTGTTGAATCAATCCGCATTTGACTCTCCTCTTAATCGCGCGATTAATACGCAGCGAGGAGAGGAAAGCAATGACCCACGCCGTCGATCTCTACTGGTCGTTCCGCAGCCCCTATTCGTACATCGTCGTGCCCAAGCTGCTCGAACTGGAGCGCGACTGGGACGCGAAAGTGCAGGTCAAGCCGGTGCTGCCGATCGCGGTGCGCCAGCCCGATTTCTTCGCCCATGCCGATCCTCTGTGGTTCAGCTACCTGATGCGCGATTGCATTCGCTCGGCCGAATTCGCCGGAATGACGCTGCGCTGGCCGCGCCCCGATCCGGTGGTGATGGACTTTGCCACGCGGACCTACCCCAAGGAGCAGCCCTATATCCACCGCCTGACGCGGCTGGGCCAGCTGGCTTCGGAGCGCGGGCACGGCCTCGCCTTGCTGCGCGCGGTCAGCCACCTGATCTGGTCAGGCGAAGTTGATGGCTGGCACGAAGGCGATCATCTGGCGGGGGCGCTCGCCGCAATCGGGCTCGACCTGGCCGAAATGGATGCGGTGCAAGCAGCCGAGGCCGAACGGCTCGACGCGGCGATCAAGCAAAACGAAGCCGACCAGCGCCTTGGCGGCCACTACGGCGTGCCGCTGATGGTCTATGACGGAGAGCCGTTCTTCGGCCAGGACCGCTATGACCAGCTGGTCTGGCGGATGCGGCAAAAGGGGATGGCAAAAAAGTAGGGACTGTCCCTACTTTTCGCGGCGTTGCGGGGCCTTGGTGAAGCTCCACCCCTCCGGCGTGACCCGCGCGACCAGATTGCCGATCGAGGCTGGACGCCGCGCCAGCAGTTCCGCGAACAGGTGCGCGACCTGGCTGCCGCGCGGCTCCGAGCCATCGAGTTCGCGTACGATCCGGGCCAGCACGCGCAGCGCTACTGCGCGCGGGGCCAGCGGGCGATAGGTCAGGCCCATCGGGGCCTTGCTCACACACTCCTGCCATTCTCGCGCGGCGGCCCAATCGAGCGCCAGGTCGGCATCGGCGAGGTTGGCGGCGCTGAGCGCGAGTGCGGGGACATCGAGCCAGTCGGCCCCAGCAATCGCCTTGCGGATCCGGACACGATCAAAGCGGTCGTCGGTGTTGGACGGATCCTGGACTGCTTCCAGCCCGGCTTCCGCGACGACCCCGGCCAATTCCTCCCGCCGCCAGCCCAGCAGCGGACGCAGCAACGGCAGGCGTGTCCCCGGCACTTGTCCGCGCGCGCGCACTCCGGCCAGACCGGCCACTCCGCTGCCCCGGTTAAGGCGCAGCAGCAGTGTTTCGGCCTGATCGTCGGCATGGTGCGCGGTGAGCAGGGCGGAGAGGCTCTCACCCTCCATCCATCCGGCCAGCGCCGCATAGCGCGCGGCGCGAGCCTCGGCCTGGAGATTGCCCTCGGCGACTCCGACCTTGAGCGTCGCATGCGGAACGCCGAGTGCCGCGCAGATTTGCGAAACCAGCGCCGCTTCGTCGGCGCTCTCGACCCTCAGTCCATGATCGACGGTCGCCGCTGCGACCCGTCCGGGCAGCGCGGCCTGGGCCAGCAGCAACAGCGCCAGGCTGTCCGGCCCGCCCGACACCGCCACGCCCAGCCGCCCCGCCCCCGGCCAGAGCGCGGCAAGGTCAGCGGCGAAGCGCGCGGTCAGTTCGGGCGGAAGCTGCCTATCAATTGCACTTCAGTCCGCTGCGGGTGGCGTCATACTGCGTCTTGAGCCGCCCGGCGGCTTCCTTGGGATAGTCGGCCGCGAACTGCTTGAGCGCGACGCAGCCACGCTTGGTATCGTCAAGCTGGCGCATCGATCCAGCCAGGAACAGCAAGCTGTCGGGCGCGCGATCGCCCTTGGGCTCGGTCTTGTAGTTCTGCAGGAACCAGCCCGCCGCTTCGTGCACGTTCTTGTCGTCGAGGTAGGCGCGGCCCAGCAGGTTGCGCGCCCAGCTGGTGCGTGGGTGCTTGGGATACTTCTGCAGGAACAGCTTCAGCTGCTGCTGCGCTTCGGGATAGAACTTGGCTTCCCACAGGCGGAAGCCATAGGAATATTCGTCGTCGCCTGGATCGTCGGTCTTGGGCTTTTCGATTGCCCGGACCGCGGCGATCCGCTTGGCCGAAGGGTCGGCAGCGACTTTGGGTTTGGTCGGCGCAGGCTTGCTGAGCGCCGGGGCCGGGGCCGGCTTGGGTGCGGGCAAAGCCGCACTGGTCATGGCGGCAGTGTTGCTTTCGACCACGCTGGGCGCGGCAGAGCTGGCCTTGCTACTTTCGAGCGCGGTGAGCCGGCTTTCCAGCTTCTCGATCCGGTTGTGGTCTTCCTCAACCTGCGCGGTCAGCCGCGCGACCTGGCTTTCAAGCGCGTCCATTCGCGCCAGCAGGTCGGCGGTCGGCGCGCTGGCCGGGCTGCCGGGGGCATTGCCGCTCTGCTGGCCCGGCTGCATCTGCGGGAAAAAGCGCCCGTCCCCGCCGGGGAAGACCGCGCGCTGCAGCGCCGCGACTTCGGCCTCAACCTTGCGCAGCCGCACTTCGGTCTCGCCGCCGCCTTGCGCCAGCGCCGGGCTGGCAATCGCGATCGCCAGGACCAGCGCGAAAGGCCGTTTGTGCCAGGAGAGCTTGTTCATCGTTGTCATTTCCATCGAGGTGCTGCCACGGGGCCTGCCACAGGCTTTCTGAACCGGCGATAACCCTGTTGGCCCTGCCTTGCCAAGCAAGGCGGCGCAGCTATCCGCAACCTATGTTGCGCTGGGGGCAGGTGCAGGAGCGGGTTGGCTGGCCGCTGGAGCCGGGGCGGCGCTGGCGGAGGGACTGGCCACTGCTTGCGGGGCAGCTTGGCGCTGGGTGCGACGGCGCTCAGGCTGAGCTCTCTGAACCGGGGCCGGAGCGGCACTCGCGACCGGCTCGGGCGGCGTCGTTCCGCGCTTGAGCAGCGCCTCTGCGCTGACCGGCACGTCCTTGATCGTCTTCTGCACGTCAGACAGCTTGGGTACCGCCTGTCCGCCGATCGTGATCGAAAGCGCATCGGGCCGCGCGGTCATGATCAGCACTTCGCCCTTGTCGCTCGGCACAGTCCAGCCTTCACCCTGTGACAGCTCCTTCTGAAACAGCTGGTTGCCCAGGGCGTCGCTGAACTTGACCCAGACCTTGGGCTCAAGCGCGGTGAAGACCACCGGGCCGCTGGCCGCAGGGGCAGCCGGGGCCGCGCCCTGGCTGGCGGCAGGGGCGGGCTGCTCCGGGGTCAGACCCGAAGGCAGGCTGCCGCCCGGAGCGAAGATCCCGGGCAGGAAGTAGATCCCGGCCAGCAAGGCACCCACCAACAGACCGCCCGCCAGCCAGGCCAGCGGTGCGCTGGGCACGCGGGCGGGATCGCCGGGTTCAAAAGTCTGGGCCGGGCGGCGCACTTCGGCCGGCGCTTGCTCGGCCAGTTCGGCCCGCACCGCTACGGCCACTTCGGCATCATTGAGGCCAACCGCCTTGGCATAGTTGCGCGAAAAACCGATGGCATAGGTCCGCCCGGGCAGCGCGGCATAGTCCCCTGCTTCGATCGCGGCGAGCATGCGTTCACCGATTCGGGTTTCCGCAGCAAGCTGCGCCAGGCTCAGCCCGGATTCCTCGCGGGCGCGGCGCAACCTTGAACCAATGCTTTCCAGCGGCAGTTCAGCTTCTGCCGCCGCTTCAACCTCTTCAACCATGCCGACCCCGAAGTACTGTTCTTTTTAACCTTGCCGGTTGGCGCGGGAACATCTCCGTTTGCCAAGCAAAGTCAATGCAAATCGCGCGCGCCAACGGGCCTTGGCGGCAGGATGCCCTCTGTGCGTGTCAGAATTGCGAAAGCAGCGGCAAATGGGGTCTAATCGGTGTCGATTTCACGTTCCTGCGCCCAGGCGGCCAAGGCCTCGCGCAAGTTGGGCGGGGGCGAGGACAGCCATTGGTTCATCGCCGCACCGATCTCGTTCAGATCGACCTTGCGGACCAGTTCCTTGATCGGGCCGACACTGGCCGGAGTGATCGAGATCCGGCGCAAGCCAAGCCCCAATAGCGCCAGGGCTTCCAATCGCCGCCCGCCCATTTCGCCGCAGACGGTGACATCGACATTGTGCCCCGCCACCCCCAGAATGACCCGGCGCAGGAACCGCATGATCGAAACCGAAAGCCAGTCATAGCGTTCGGCCAGCTTGGGATTGGAGCGGTCGGCGGCAAACAGGAACTGGGTCAGGTCGTTGGTGCCGATCGACAGGAACGACAGCTTGGGGGCCAGCAGGTCGAGCGTTTCGGCCAGCGCCGGCACTTCGAGCATGGCACCATAGCGGATCGCCTCGGGCAGCAGCTTCTTCTGGCCCTTGAGGTATTTGCGCTGGCTTTCGAACACTTCGCGCGCGGCATCGAATTCCCAGGGTTCGGAAACCATCGGGAACATCACGTTGAGCGTGCGCCCGGCCGCCGCCTCGAGCAGTGAGCGGGCCTGGACCTTGAGCAGCCCGTCGCGTTCCAGCGCCACCCGCAAGGCGCGCCAGCCCATCGCCGGGTTCTCTTCCTGCTCGCCGTCGTTGTGGCGCAGGTAGGGCAGCACCTTGTCCCCGCCGATATCGACCGTGCGGAACACCACCGGCTTGTCGCCCGCAGCATCGAGCACGTCGCGGTACAGCCGGGTCTGGCGTTCGCGCGCGGGCAAGGTCGCGGAAACCAGGAACTGGAATTCGGTGCGGAACAGCCCGACCCCGTCGGCCCCGGTCAGCGACAGGCCGGGCATATCCTCGCGCAGGCCGGCATTGATCATCACCTGGATGCGGGTGCCATCGCGGGTGAAGGGTTCAACATCGCGCAGTTTGGCATAGGCGGCCTGGCGCTGCTTGCTCTTGGCGAAGCGCGCGTCGAACGCTTCTTCCATCTGCGGATTGGGCCGGATCGTGACCGTGGCGGCATCGGCATCGAGCAGCAGCAGATCGCCATCACGCAGCGCGCCCTTGAGCCCGCGGACCCGGCCCAGCACCGGGATGCCCATCGCCCGCGCGACGATCACCACGTGTGCGGTCAGCGAGCCTTCTTCGAGCACCACGCCTTTCAGCCGGCGCTTGTCATATTCCAGCAGTTCGGCCGGACCCAGGTTGCGCGCGATCAGGATCGTATCGCTGCGCAGCCCCTGGCTGGCCGCCGTACCCATCTGGCCCGAAACGATCCTGAGCAGCCGGTTGGACAGGTCCTCCAGATCGTGCATCCGGTCAGCCAGCAAGGGATCGTCGATCTGGCGCATCCGCATCCGGGTGCGCTGCTGGACGCGTTCAATCGCGGCTTCGGCGGTCAGCCCGGAATCGATCGCCTCGATGATCCGGCGACTCCAGCCTTCATCGTAA
>PNJT01000016.1 GCA_013822005.1 Novosphingobium sp.
CCGACCGGCAGATCCCGGCGGAGCAGATCGAGCGCGACCAGCGCGAATACGAACTGGCCGACACGATCCTGTGCGGCAGCGACTATTGCGCCCAGACTGTGCGCGAATGGGGCGGGCCGGACGTGGCGGGCAAGGTCCGAACCCTGCCCTATTGCTTTGACGAGGCACTCTTCGCGGACCAGCCCGCACCGCAGCCGCTTGACCGAACCAGGCCGCTGCGCTTCCTGATGATCGGCCAGATCAGCCCGCGCAAGGGGGGGCACCACTTGCTCGAGGCTTTCTCGCGAATTCCACCGAGCGCCGCCAGCCTGACCCTGGTTGGCCAGATGCGGGTGCAGGGCACTGCCTTTGCGCCGCATGCCGAGCGGGTGAAGTGGATCCCCACGGTGCCGCGTGCAGAGATTCCGGCGATCATGGCCGCCCACGATGTGCTGGTCTTTCCGAGCTATTTCGAAGGCTCGGCGCTCTCGCTGATCGAGGCGCTGGCCAGCGGGATGGGGGTGATCCAGACCCGCGCGGCCGGGAACGGGGCGACTGCACAGACCGGGCTGGTGCTCGATGCGCCCTCCACCGATGGGCTCTATGACGCGCTGATGTCCGCGATTGAGGACCGCGCCAGGGTGGATAGCTGGCGCGTGGCCGCCCAGGCTGAGGCGCAGCGCTATTCCTTCGCCAATTACCGCGCCGGCATTGCGGCCTTGCTGGCGGAGCTGGGGCTGTGATTGTCGATAGTTTTGAGCGCCTTCCCGAGCAGGCGCGCAGGCCCGATGTTGCGATCGTTGGCGCGGGCGCGGTCGGGATCGCGCTGGCGGTCCAGCTGGCGCGGGCCGGACTGCAAGTCACCGTGATCGAAGGCGGCCCGGCCAGCCCGCCGCTCGATTACCGCAAGGCCAATCTGGCCGGTTCGGCCGGCCGCGACCATATCGGCTTGCTCGGCGGACGGATGAAGGCACTGGGCGGAACCACCCGGCTGTGGGGCGGGCAGTTGATGGCCTTTGGCGCCAACGACCTTGCGGCGGGGACCTATGCGGGCAAGCCGGGCTGGCCGATTGCGTCCGAGGAGCTGGCCCGGGCCACCGCCAAGGCGCTCGACCTGCTGCGCATTCCGCCGGACTTGCGCGATAGCGCAGCGGTCCACCGGGCGGCCAGCGGAGTGGATCCGGCGCTCGATCCCGCGCTCGAGCTGGCGATCGCCACCTGGCTGCCGCAGCCCGACTTTGCCCGGCTGTTCGCGACCGAGCTGAGGGACTTGCCGGGCCTTGCGGTGCTCACCGGGCACCGTGCCACAGATTTCGAAACCGCGCAGGACGGGCAGTTCTCGGCGGTGCTGGTCAAGGGAGTCGATGGTTCAACCCGGCACCTGGAACCCGGCCGGATCGTTCTCGCCAATGGCACTTTCGAACTCACCGCCACACTGCTGCGGTTGGCCGCCCGGGCCGAATCCCGGATCGCGGGCAAGGCGCATCTGGGGCAGTGGTTCATCGACCACTTGCACGCGATAGGTGGCACCATTCGCGGGATCGACCGGCGGCGGCTGGGGAATCTGAGTGATGCGGTGTTCCACAAGGGGCACAAGTTCACGGTCAAACTCAGGCTGTCCAGCAAGTTGCAGCGCGAGGCCGGGGTGCCCAATGTGGCCGCGATGATCCTCCCGCCGCTGGGCCCGCGCGAGCTGCTCCGTGACCTGTTGGGTCTCGCCCGGCGCAGTCGAAGCGGCGCTGACAGCCCCGGCTTGTTCCGGACCCTGGCAATGCTGGGGCCGCTGGCCTGGCGCTATCTGGTCAAGCGGCGCGGGCCCAGCCTGCTGGGGGACAGTGCCTTCCTGGGGATCGAAGTCGAGCAGGCGGTCTGCCCGGCAAGCCGGATCACGCTCGATCCTGCCGATCCCGAGCGACTGGTGCTCAACTGGGCGCTCGACGGGGCGGCGGAAATGCGCGGGATTAGGCTGTTCTGCGAAGCGGTGCGCGACTACCTGGCGCGTGAGCGGCTGGGCGAGCTGGAGATCGATCCGCGCATCCTGGCCGAAGACCCGGCCTTCCTTGATGATGCTCACGATGCCTACCACCAGATGGGCGGGGCGCGGATGGCAGAGAGTGCTGAGCACGGTGTGGTCGATGCCGACCTCAAAGTGTTCGGGACCGAGAACCTCTATGTGCTGGGTGCGGCTGCTTTTCCTTCGGGCAGTTTCGCCAATCCGACACTGACCGCGCTGGCGCTGTCGGTCCGGCTGGCCGAGCATCTGCAAGGGCTGGAGCGGCCATGATCGTCCCGCGCCTGGTGCTGGGAACCGCCCGGATTGCTGGAGGTGCCAGCGAAAGCGCGGCTGTGGCGCTGGTCAGGACTGCCTTCGATGCCGGAATAGGCGCGGTCGATACGGCACCGTCCTATGGGCTGGGAACCGCCGAGCAAGTGGTCGGCCGGGCGCTAGCCGGGCACCCCCAGGTTGCAGTGACAACCAAGCTGGGATCGCACCGGCCCAGCCATCCCATGCTGCGGACATGGGCCCGCCGGATCAAGCGACTGGTCTCGGCGCCGGGCGAGCCGGAGGCCAGCGTGCCCCCGGCCTGGATCGCGGCACCGGTCGGTAATGACTTCTCGGCCCCGTCGATGGCCCGGTCGCTGGAAGTGTCGCTCAACAAGCTTGGCCGGATCGACGCGCTGCTGCTTCATGACATTTCGGCGCAGGAGGTCACGCCGGCACTGCTGGGCGATCTGGCTGGGTTGGCGCAGGGCAGAAACAGCGGTTATGCCAGCTATGCGCGCTGGGACGTGCAACTGGACCAATGCTTTCCGCAGGACAGCCTCGCCCAATGCGCGCCCGATCCCGGCTGGCTGCTGGGAACTGTGCCTGTCCCAAGCGGCAGGCCGCTGCGGCTTCATTCGATTGCCAAGACCGGACTGGCGCTCGCGGCGACGGACCCCGCATTTGCCAAGGGATTGCACGAAGCAGCCGGACTGATCGAAGCCGATCCGCTGACCGCGCAGATCGCGGCGATCTATGCGCTAGCCGCAGCCCGCGTGCCACAGGCCCACTTGCTGTTCACATCGAGCCATCCGGCGCGGCTCAGCGCGCTGATCAAAGCCTTGCAGCAAGTGGACGAGCAGCACACCGCTGCCACCATCGCCGCCTGTTTCCCCGCTCAGGCGGGGTAAAGCATCTCGCGCGGGACGTGCGGGGCGAAATGGGCCAGCTTGGCGCGCTCCTGCCGCCAGGCGCGCAGCACCAGCAGTGGCAGCACCGGCCAGTAGGCCAGCGGCACTTTGCCCGCTGTCGCCAGCGCCCGCCCATGCCGCCCGGCCACCAGCTCCCCCGCCACCGCCCGCGCGCCAAGCGCAGCAGGCACCAGCCGCAGCCGCAGCCGGGCCTTGGCGGTCATCCCCAGGTCGGCCCCATGGCGGGCAATGAAGCCCGGCAGATAGCCGCGGAAATCCTCCAGCTCGCGCAAGCTTGCCCGGGCCTGCACCGCCACTTGCCGGCCGTGGATCCGGTTACGCGTCAGCCCTTTGGTGATCACGGCATAGTCGTAGCGGGTCAGCAGTTCGAGCCAGGTGAACAGGTCGAAATAGAGAAAGCGCGGATCGAACCCGCCCACTTCCTCCCAGGCATCGCGGCGCAGGGTTGCGGTGGTCAGCGCGGGGAAGGGCACGGCGCGGGCGACATCCCACAGCTTGCGGGCAATCGTCTCGCGGCCCGACAGGCGCAGCAGGCCCTCGTTGCCAGGCGGATCGGTGACATAGCCGTTGTCGAACATGTACCGCTCGCCATTGCCGATCAGCGCCACATTGCTGCCTTCCAGTTCGGCAATCGCCTCCGCCAGCCGGGCCAGGCAGTCCGCCTCCATCACGTCGTCGTGGCAGAACAGCTTGACCCACGGGCTGGAGGTCAGCCGCACCGCGCGGTTGACGTTGGCGGCCTGCGGGATCAGCTCGGCACAGCGCGACACTTTCACGCGGGGGTCGCGTGCGGCGTAGTGCGCCAGGATCTGCGGCGTCGCGTCGTCAGAAGCATTATCAGAGACGTGCAGTTCGAACGCGGCATGGCTCTGCGCCAGGATCGAATCGAGCGCCTCGGCGAGGTAGTTCGCCCCATTGCGCACCGGCAGCGCGACTGAGATCAATGGCACGCTCATGGGGCGACGGGAAAAGGCACAGTATCGGCCGGATCGTAGCGATCGGCGGCATAGGCGATCAGCAGGAAGTTGCCCGCCGACCCTTCCGGGTTGACGAAGACGTGGGCAAGGCCGGCCGGCATATAGACAGTCTGCGGCTCGGCGGCATCGAGCTGCCACTCGACGCGTTCACCGCTCACCGGATCGGCAACCATCAGCAGCGCCCGGCCTTCGACAATCGAAAACCATTCCGCACACTTGGGGTGATAGTGATTGCCGCGCGCCTGGCCCGGCATGGCCATGGTCAGGTAAACCTCGCCGACATGGCCGGGCAGATGCTCCTCGCCGCCGTCGAGCACTTTGAGGAACCAGCCGCGCGCATCGGCCAGCAGGCGGCGGGGGATGAAGCGGACTTGTTCGATCAGGCTCATTGTTCCAGCTCCGCCCTCACCAGATCGGCCACGCCCGCTTCCAGCGAGACTCGCGGCTCACGCAGGCCTTGCGCCTGCCAGCGCGCCAGGTCAGGCAGGCTGACCATTGGTTCATTGGCGCGATAAGGCAAGGCACCGATCTGGCATTGCGCCGTCACGCCATGCCGTGCCAGTTCGGCGCTGACCAGATCGACGAAGGTCCTGAGCGCAATGTGCTGACCCGAACCAAGGTTGAACACGTCCAGACCCGGCGTTTCGTCCCTTGCTGCCAGGGCGGCCCAGACCATCGCCGCGCAATCGTCAATGTGGAGGAAATCGCGTTGCTGCTCGCAAGGCGTGAGCTGGACCGGCTGTCCCGCTCGCGCCCGCGCGATCAGGAACGGCCCCAGCCGCCGTGCCGCCTCGCCCGCGCCATAGATATGAAACGGACGCAGCAGCGTCATTGCCAGACGCTCGGCAAAGGCCCCGGCCACGCAGGCCGCCGCCGCCTTGGCCGCGCCGTATTGGCTGCTCGAGGGGACAATCGGCCAGTCTTCGGCAACCGGCTGGTTGCTAGGCGCATATTCGAAGCCAGAACCCACCAGTGCCACGCGCGGCGGCTCGGCCAGCGCGGCGCAGGCATCGAGCAAGGCTTCGGTGCCGCCAGCCGCCACCGCCAGCATCTCGGCCAGCGCCATCGAGCCATAGGCCACCCCCGGCGCGGCGCAATGGATCACCGCCTCTGGCCGGGCGGCAGTCAGCGCGCGGGCGACGGCGGCGCGGTCAGTCAGATCGGCTTGATGGTGCACGGTACCTGCGGGGTCGGCAGCGCTGCGCCCCAGCGTATGCAGCTCGACCCCGGCGGCCAAGGCTTGCCGCGCCACATGCCTGCCCAGGAAGCCGCTGGCCCCGGTCAGCAGCACCCGCTGCCCTGCAAAGGGCCGCGCGGCTTCGACATCGAGCAAGGCGGAAAGCGCGCTCATGCCGCGTAGGGCAGGCCCAGGGCCTTGGCTTCGGCGCAGTAGCGGTCCAGATCGGCCAGACAGGCGGTGCGGGCCGTCTCGGGCGTCTGGCTGACGCCGCGATACCATTCGGCAGTCCGCGCCACGGTTTCAGAAAAAGGCCAGACCGGACACCAGCCCAGTCGCTTCATCGCCTTGTCGATATTGAGCTTGAGCAGCCCGGCTTCGTGCGGGGCGTCAGCCTTGGTCACGTCGCTCCAGCCGGGGCGGCCCCAGGCCTCCAGAAAAGCATCGGCCAGATCGCCGACGCAGTATTCCTCGCTCGTCAAGGGGCCGAAGTTCCAGCCCTCGGCATGGCGTTCACCGCCTGGTTCGGCCAGCCTGGCCCCCAGCCACAGGTATCCGGCCAAGGGTTCAAGCACGTGCTGCCAGGGGCGCAGCGAGGCCGGGTTGCGCAGGGTCGGGGCCTGGTTGCCCACCAGCGCGCGGACCAGATCGGGGACCAGCCGGTTGGCCGACCAATCACCCCCGCCGATCACGTTTCCGGCCCGGGCCGTGGCAATCCGCACGCCGTGGTCAGCCACTTTCGCGGGAGCAAAGAAGCTGTCCCGCCAGCTGGCGACCGCGATCTCCATTGCCGCCTTGCTGGCGCTGTAGGGATCGTGCCCGCCCAAGGGATCGTCCTCACGGTAGGCGTGATCGCATTCGCGGTTGAGATAGACCTTGTCGGTCGTCACCATCACCACCGCGGCGCGGGTGCCGGCCCGGCGCACTGCCTGAATCAGGTTGATGCTGCCGGTGACATTGGTGGCGAAAGTCCCGGTGGGTTCGGTGTAGCTGTCCAGCACCAGCGGCTGGGCGGCCAGGTGGAAAATGAACTGCGGATCGGCCTTGGCCAGGGCTGCGCTGAGTGCTGCGGCATCGCGGACATCGCCGATCGTGTGCTGGACCGCGCTGGCCAACCCGGCCTGCTCGAACAGGCTGGGATCGGTGGGCGGGGCCAGCGAAAAGCCGTGGACTTCGGCACCTAAGCGTTCGAGCCAGAGGCACAGCCACGAGCCCTTGAACCCGGTATGCCCGGTGACAAAGACTCGGCTGCCGCGATAGGCGTCAGCGAACACAGCAGCCCACCCCTGCCAAAAAACACTCGTCACCCTGAACTTGTTTCAGGGTCCATTTCGCCAATGGCCCGGTGGGTGCGTGAAGAGAGCCACCTGCGCGGCTTGCCAGTGCGTGACACCACCGGGCAAGAACAACGATGGACCCTGAAACTAGTTCAGGGTGACGGTCTGGGGTGGATGAGCGGCTGTGCATCACCGCCTCACCGCCGCCACGGGGCCTGGCCGCTGTCCCACAGGTCGTTGAGCAGCCGCCATTCGCGGTAAGTGTCCATCGGCTGCCAGAAACCATGGTGTTCATAGAGCATCAGCTGGCCATCGGCGGCGAGGCGTTGCAGCGGCGCATGCTCAAGGATCAGGCCGGGGTCTGCGTCAAGATAGTCGAAGACCTTGCCAGAGAAGACGAAGTAGCCGCCGTTGATCAGGCCCTCACCGGCCTGCGGTTTTTCCGAGAAGCTGGTCACCGCAGCGCCTTCGACGGTCATCACCCCGAACCGGCCCGGCGGGTGGACCCCGGTGACCGTGGCCAGCTTGCCGTGGCTCTGGTGAAATTCGACTACGCGGGAGATGTCGATATCGGCGACCCCGTCACCATAGGTCAGACAGAAGGTATCTTCGCCCGCCAGATGATCGCGCGCCCGCCACAGCCGCGCGCCGGTCTGGCTGGCAAGCCCGGTTTCGGCGAGAACGATCTGCCAGGCTGCTTCGGGGAAGTCTGCTTTCCCGTAATGCACTTCGCCGGGGCGGCCGGGGCTGATCGTCAGGTCGCTCAATTGCGCGCGCAGGTTGAGGAAGTATTCCTTGATCGCCCAGCTCTTGTAGCCAAGGCACAGCACGAACTGATCGATCCCGGCCGCGCCATAGGTGCGCATGATGTGCCACAGGATCGGGCGCTCGCCGATCCGGATCATCGGCTTGGGGATGTCGTCGGCGACATCGCGGATGCGGGTGCCCTGCCCGCCGCAGAGGATCACGGCTTTCATGGTGCTGAGTCCTTTAGGGAAGTTCGGCGTTCGCGCAACTCGGCAATCAAGTTGCGGCTGGCCCCGGCCAGATCGGCGCGGTGCAGCATGCCAAGGCGGCGGGCGATCTGCCAGGTGCGAAGGACCATGACCAGCTCGAGCCCCAGCAAGGCCCAGGCCATGCCCAGCGCGCCCATGTCCTTCACCAGCAGTGCGCCCAGCGCGACGCTGAGCGCGGCGGCGATCAGGAAATGGTAGGTGTAAAGGCCGTGGCGGTTGATCGAAAGCACCAGGTTGGACAGCGGAATCCACGCCGCATCGGCCAGCATGGTCAGCACCAGGACTGCCAGCAGCGCGAAGCTGGGCACCACCAGCCCGCCGGTCCACAGATCGATGAACGGTCGGCCCAGCAAGAGCAGGCCCAGCGCGGCTGGCACCACCAGCAGCGCCGCCACGCCCAGGTTGAGCAGCACCAGCTGGCTGGCCCGTTCGCGGTTCCCTTGCGCGACAAAGACCGTGTAGCGCGGCATCGAGGCGACGTTGAAACGGAAAGCGAATTGCAGCGCGGTGCGGCTGAGCGTGCGAACCACCGAAAAAGCCGGAACCGCCGCCGGGCCTCCCACCGCGCCGATCGCCACCACCGAGCCCTGGATCGCCACGGCATGCGCACCGGGCAGGACCAGCGCGGCCAGTGCGGGGCGGATCAGCGCCTTCACTTCGCCCCAGTCGATCGTCCAGCTTGTGCTCAGCCACGCAGCCGTGCGTTTCAGCACCAGCGAGAGCACCGCAGTCCCCGCCAGGCGGGCCAGCAGATAGGCCAGCGCGACCGCCACCGGGCTGCACCCGGCAAGGGCAAGGCTAAGCGCCACCACGGCCTCGACCAGCACCACGGTCTGGTAAAGCATCCCGCTTGAGGCAAAGGCATCGGCGGCCCGAAAGCCGGCCAGGGTTACCCCGTTGAGCAAGGCCAGAAAGCCATAGAGGCACAGCAGCATGGCCGTGGGCGCGGCGACATCGCGCGGCATCGCCCGGCCGAAATCGAGCGCACCGGGGGCCAGGCCATAGATGAACGCGGCAGCAAGGGCGAGCAAGGCGAGGCCAGTCAGCGCGGTGATCAGCCGCAGCGCCATGTGGATCCGCGCGGCGCGGGGACGATCGCCCTTGGCCGCGGCTTCGGTCATCGCATTGGCCCCGGCCGTGGTCAGCCCCAGGTCGGCCATGGCCAGCAGCGAGGGCACCGCGAACAGCATGACCCAGGCCCCGTACCCGGCCACGCCCCAGCTGTGCACCAGCACCGGGACCGAGACCAGCTGGACCAGCAATTGCACGCCCAGACCATAGAATCCCGCAGCGGTGCCCTGGGCCAGGCGAGTCCGGGCAAGGTCAAGAATCGAGCGCATCGGTCCCGCCTACCACCCCAGCGCCACGGCTGCACCCAGCGCGGCGATCGAGGCCAGCATGGCAAGGACCGCAGGCCAGCCCTTGCGCCCGGCCAGGCTGAGCAGCGTCGCGCTCTTGAACAGGGTGTTGAGCACCACCGGCGCGCACAGGATCAGCCCGGCCACCTGCGGGCTCAGCGTTCCGGGCGGCAGCCCTCCCATGGTGATCACCGCCGAATCGACATCGACGGTGCCCGAAATCGCCAGCACCGTGGCGAGGCCGGCATCGCCATAGCGTTCAAGCACCCAGCGCGCGGCAACGGTCAGCGCCATGGTCAGCAGCATCAGCAGCAGCGCCGGCCCCAGATCGAAGGGGTTCTTCAGCTCGACCAGCGCCTCGCCGCTTGCCCCGTCGTCGCGGTGACGGCGCAGCAGCAGCGCGGTGGCGGCCAGGCTGACCAGCATGGCGGGCACGGAATAAGCGGCAAAGCTGGCCAGGGCGAAGGGCGCCAGCGCGCCGGTGAGCACCGTGACGCGCAGGAACATTACCGCGCTGGCCAGCGCGATCCCGGCGTTGAGCAGCACTGGATCGCCCGCCTGATCGCGCAATTTGCCGCCCAGCGAAGCGGTGACCGCGGTGGATGAGACCATCGAGCCGGCCGCCGCGGTCGCCAGCACTCCGCGCGCCGGTCCCAAGAGTTTGACCGCGACATAGCCCGCGAAAGAAAAGCCCGAGACCAGCACCACCACCAGCCACAGCTGGCGCGGCCGCCAGGCCTGCAGCGGACCCATCGGCGTGTCGGGCAGCAGCGGCAGGATCACCAGTGCGATCAGCGCGAAACGGGCGATTGCCAGCATCTCGGCCTCGTCGATATGGCGCAGCACGTGATGCAGGCGGCTGCGCTGCGAGAGGACCAGTACGGTGATCCCGGCCAAGGCGCTGGCCAAGGCAAAGGTGCCGCTTCCTGCCAGGAACCCGGCGGCCAAGGTAATCAGGCCAGCCAGGCTAGCAGTGCCGCTGATCGAACTGTTCTTCTGTGTCGAACGCCAGTAACCCATGACCACCAGTGCCGCCGTCGCCAGCAGCAGCACGAAGGCCAGGCTGGCGGCCTGCGCTTGCAGCGCTCCGGCGATGCCTCCGGCCAGGCCCAGCAAGGCATAAGTGCGGATTCCGGCAAAACGGTGTCCGGCCGGTTCGGCGCGCAGCGCCCAGCCGCGCTGCACGCCGATCAGCAACCCCAGCGCAAGCGCCAGGGCACTGCCGGTCAGCACGTCCCGGGTGATGATTGCGGCACTGTCCACGTCGCGACAATTGCAGAGCCGGGCCGCGCTGGGAAGGGGCTGGGCAAGCAATTGTCGCGGCGGCGCGGGGCCTGCTACAGTCCGGCAATGCCCGGCGCGCTTCCTCCTGAACTGGACCAGTGGTTCGCCGCGCGGGGCTGGCGGGTGCGGCGGCATCAGACCGAGATGCTGGACGTTGCGGCGAGCGGACAGCATGCGCTGCTGGTGGCAGACACCGGGGCGGGCAAGACGCTGGGCGGGTTCCTGCCGACGCTGGCCGATTTCTGCCCGTCGCGGCTGGACGGGCAGGCTCCGCCCGAAGGGCTGCACACGCTCTATGTCTCACCGCTGAAAGCCCTGGCGCACGATGTCCAGCGCGGCCTTTTGACCCCGGTTGCAGAGCTGGGGCTGGCGATGCGGGTCGAAGTGCGCAGCGGCGATACGCCGTCAGAGCGCAAGGCGCGCCAGCGCGTGCGTCCGCCGCATGTGCTGCTGACCACGCCCGAATCGCTCTCGCTGCTGCTGTCCTATCCCGAGGCGGACGCGCTGTTCGCCGGGTTGAAGCGGGTGGTGATCGACGAGGTCCACGCGTTCGCCCCGACCAAGCGCGGTGATTTGCTGGCTTTGGCCCTGACGCGGCTTCAGGCGCTTTCGCCGCAGCTTCAGCGAGTCGCGCTGTCGGCGACGCTGGCCGATCCCGATCAGTTTTGCGCGTGGCTGGCGCCGGGCGCCGAGGCTGGCACGGTGGCACTGGTCATGGGCGAGAGCGGGGCGCCGCCCGAGCTGTCGATCCTGCTGCCCGAAGATGCGCGGGTGCCGTGGGGCGGGCATGCGGCGGCCTGGGCCGTGCCGCAGCTGATCGAAGCAATTCGCGCCAACCGCACCACGCTGGTGTTCTGCAACACGCGGTTCCTGGCCGAATTGATCTTCCAGAAATTGTGGGACGCCAATGAAGACAATCTGGCGATCGGGATCCACCACGGCTCGCTGTCGAAGGAAGCGCGGCGCAAGGTCGAAGGGGCGATGGCGCGCGGCGAGCTGAGGGCACTGGTCGCTACGGCTTCGCTCGACCTGGGGGTTGATTGGGGCGATATTGACCTGGTGGTGCAAATGGGTGCGCCCAAGGGTTCGTCGCGGCTGCTCCAGCGGATCGGGCGCGCGGGACACCGGCTCGATGTGGCGAGCCGCGCGCTGCTGGTCCCGGGCAATCGCTTCGAATTTCTGGAGGCGGCGGCGGCGCAGCAAGCGGTTGAAGCGGGGCAGCGCGATGGCGAGGCGTTTCGTCCGGGCGGGCTCGATGTGCTGGCCCAGCATGTCATGGCACGGGCCTGCGCCGGGCCGTTCGAGGGCGCGGCCTTGCGCGATGAGGTGCGCAGCTCCAGCGCCTATGCCTGGATCAGCGATGAGCAATGGGACCGCGTGCTGCTGTTCGTTGCGACCGGGGGCTATGCGCTGAAAGCCTATGACCGGTTCCGGCGGATCACCCTGGGGCGCGATGGCCTCTGGCGGCTGACCCACCCGGAGCACGCGGCGCGGTTCCGGCTCAATACCGGGATCATTGTCGATAGCGAGATGGTTGAGGTCCGCTTCCGCAACGGGCGCTCGCTGGGGCGGGTAGAAGAGAGTTTTGCCGCAAGCCTTCGCCCGGGCGCGACGATCCGCTTTGCCGGGCTCGACCTTGAGGTCGAATCGATGCGCGAGACCGAACTGGTGGTGCGCGCGGCGAAGAAGCCTGGGCAGATTCCCAGCTACATGGGCCAGCGGCTGCCGCTGACCACGCACCTTTCGCAGCGGGTCCAGGCCTTGCTGGCCGATCGCGCAGGCTGGGCGCGGTTTCCCGATGATGTGCGCGAATGGCTCGAAGTGCAGGACTGGCGCAGCGAGCTGCCCGAGCCGGGCAAGCTGCTGGTCGAAAGTTTCCCGCATGAGGGCAAGCATTTCACCGCCTATTACACCTTCGAAGGCTGGCCGGCCAACCAGTCGCTGGGGATGCTGATTACCCGGCGCATGGAAGAGCGCGGGCTGATGCCGCTGGGCTTTGTCGCCAATGACTATTCGCTGGCGGTCTGGGCTCTGCGGGCGGTGGACGATCCGGCTGCGCTGCTGTCGCCCAATATCCTGGCCCACGAATTTGCCGAATGGGTCCAGGACAGCTTCCTGCTGCGCCGGGCCTTTCGCGAAGTGGCGGTGATTTCCGGACTGGTCGAACGCCAGCATCCCGGCAAGCGCAAGAGCGGGCGGCAGGTGACCTTCTCAACCGACCTGATCTATGACGTGCTGCGCAAATATGAGCCCGACCATGTGCTGATCGAGGCGGCCTGGGCCGATGCCCGGACGCGGATGACCGATGTCGGACGGCTGGCGGATTTGCTCGACCGGGCGGCGCGTGAGCTGCGCCATGTCCGGCTGGACCGGGTCAGTCCGCTGGCGGTGCCGGTGCTGGTGATGATCGGGCGCGAGTCTGTGCCGCAAGGCATGGCCGACGACGAACTGCTGTTCGAGGCCGAAGGGCTGGCGGGGGCCGCCATGCGCGTCGGTGCCGTCCCCGAGCCTGACACGGATTAGCGCGGTGATTGGAAGATGGGCACCTCCATTAACCTCGTACGGGTGATCGCAACGTCTCGGCAAGCATGAACATCGCTGAATCAGACAGGGAACAAACCCGAATCAAATCGTTCTTCACGATGACCCAGAATGGTCGGGAAGTGCCCTAATGGAGGTGCCCAGATCTGAATCACCTCGCCCCAGCCCCGACTATCCTGAGCTTGTCGAAGCACTGCTCTTTTCTTCAAGCGGTTGCGGGTGAGGACGAAGAACAGGGCAGTGCTTCGACAAGCTCAGCATAGACGGAATTTGGGTCAGGCTTTGCCCAAGTTGCTCTAAGCAGGTCAGGGCAGGTCAGGGCAGGATGTGCAGGAGGCAACGAAAAAGGGGGCGGATTGCTCCGCCCCCTTGATCGGTAGATGGCTTTGCCCGCTTACTTGGCCGGCGGTGCCTTGGGATCCTTGCCGAACGAGGCGTACTGCTCGTTGCCGACGAACCCGAAGGCGGTAACGCCCGAACCCTTGATGACGTTAAGCACAATGGCGGTCGTTTCATAGGGTGCCTGGCCGTCGGGCTGGAACTGCAGTTCCGGCTCGGGCTTCATTGCCATAGTCGCGTTGAGCGCGCCGCGCAGCTGCCCCAGGTTCATCGACGTCCCGTTCCACTGGATGTCGTTGTTGGGCATGATCACAACCTTGTTCTTGTCACGCTTGATCACCGTATCGGGCGGCGGCGTGTTGGGATTGGGCAGGTCGATGCTCACGGCGTGGGTGGCCACGGGGATCGTGATGATGAACATGATGAGGAGAACGAGCATGACGTCGATAAGCGGCGTCGTGTTCATTTCCATCATCGGCTCGCCATCGTCCTTGCCGCCTGACATTGCCATGGTGGTTTACTCCTGAAAAGTTGCGGTCGCGACCGGCTCAGCCGTTCGGATCGACCGGGGTCGAAATGAAGCCGACGGTCGGATAACCAGCCATCTGGACGTTGTAGATCGCGCCTGCCACGCAGCGCCACGGAGCACTGACGTCGCCGCGGATATGCACCTGCGGGACGAGTTCAGGGTTGGCAGCAAGGGCCTCAGGGCCACCAGCGCGCTTCACGATCCTGTCCAAGCGCTCGTACGAGAGCTTGAGCAGCTCGTTCGAATCGACCGGGGTGATATTGTTGAAATAGACCCGGCATTCGCCGCCCAGCGATGCGCCTTCGAAACCCGGGTCGCCGGCACTGCGGCCGCCATTGTCAGACGTACTGACCGTCAGCAGCAGGTTCTCGACCTTGTCCTTCGATTCCAGCGAGACAATCACGGGAATCTTCAGCTTCTGGATGGTCTGGATTGCGATCGGAACCGCGATGAGAAAGATGATCAGGAGCACCAGCATCACGTCCACAAGGGGCGTGGTGTTGATGTCTGACATCGGCTTCTCCTCGCCTCCGCCGCCCATCGAAATCGCCATGGTTACATCCTATCCTAATGCGTTGCCCCGGATCGCATTGCTGCCAGTCTGGCTGGCGATCCGGTTGAAGCCGACGACCCGGGCGGACGGATCCGCCCGGTGCGATCGGACAGGCTTACTGCTTGGCGGCCGGAGCAGCAGCAGCAGGCTTGGCGGCCGGAGCGGTGCCCACGTTCGGCTTAACCGCGCCCTTCGAGTTGATGTTGGCCAGAACGTCGGTCGAGAAGGCGCTCAGCTGTTCGGCGATGCTCTTGTTGCGCGCCTGGAGAAAGTTGTAGGCGAGCACGGCCGGCACGGCGACCAGCAGGCCCAGCGCGGTCATGATCAGCGCTTCACCGACGGGCCCTGCGACCTTGTCGATCGAGGCCGAACCGGAGACACCGATGTTGATCAGCGCGCCATAGATCCCGACCACGGTACCGAACAGGCCGACGAAGGGCGAAGTCGCACCGACGGTGGCGAGGAACGGCAGGCCGCTGGCAAGCTTCGAATTGATCGATCCGACCGAGCTGGCGAGCGAACCGTGCAGCCAGTCGTGGGCGTCGGTTTCGTTGACCATCTTGCCGTGCTGTTCTTCAGCGGCAAGGCCGTCATCGACGATCTGGCGCCAGGCGCTGTTCTTTTCGAGCTTGGCCGCGCCTTCCTTGAGCGACGGAGCGCGCCAGAAGTTGGCCCGCATGTCCCGGTACTGCTTCATGATCTTGTTCTGCTCCATCCACTTGGTGATCAGGATGAAGAACGAACCGAACGACATGACCACCAGGATCACGAATGTTGCAATACCGATCCAGTTCGGCTCGCCGTGCGGAAACAGCGCGTCCTTGAGGCCGAATGAGGTCTGCGGAGCCGCACTTGCCGACGCGGTGAGAAGTTCAAAAACCATGCGAAAGTCCTCTCAAGAAGATAAATTGGAACCAAAAAACCTTGGGCAGACGCCCGTAAAACTCACTCTTCCGGGATCACCCAGCGGAACCGGCTGGGATAGACCCCCCCGGTCGGGTTGCCGTCGCTATCCTGCCCGGGGTTGAACTTGGCGCGGCGCATCAGCAGCGAACAAGCGGTCGAATCAAGATCCGGGCTGCCGCTCGACGATGTGATGTCGCAGCTCGTCGGCCTGCCGTCGGCACCGACGGTCAGCCGGAAACCGGTCACACCGCTGCGATTTTCACGCAGGGCGCGGGTCGGATAGTCGTTGTTGGTCACCCAGCTGCCGGGGTTACCCTTGGGCGACATCGCCTTGACGACCTTGGGCGGCGGCGGCGCCGCCGGAGCCGACGGCGCCGGCGGCATAGCAATCGGCACCGGCGGAGCGGGCGGCGGCGGCGTCTGTACCGTCTGGATCGGCGGCGAAACCGGGTTGATGTTGATTTTCGGGGAAGGTGCCACGATCGGCGGCGGGGCCGCCAACTTCTTGGGTGGCGGGGGTTTCTCCTCCTTTTTCTCTTCCTTTTTAATGTCGACGGCAGTCACCTTCTTGATCACCTGCCGGACTCCTTCGTAGGCCAGGCCGGTAACCAGCGCATAGCCAAGAGCCAGGTGAAGCAAGGCAACGACGACAAAGGCGGCAATCTTGTTGCCGCTCATTTCTTGGTCAGCGTAGGCCATTCAGACGCATCACTCCATAACAGTCCCACCGGGCCGAAACCCGGACCCGACGCCCGAATCTCCGCAAGAGACCCGAGCGCCCAAATTGTTAACTTCCACCCTGCGGGTCAATCCGAAAAACCTTGTGAACGCCCGACGCACCCAAAGGACCAGATCGCGAGCCTTTGTTTTTGTTTGGCCCGGTTTTGCGAAGCTTTAACTCCGAGCAGGCCGGGGCGCAACGCTTTATCCGTTAACTCTCGATTCACTTATGTTAAGATCAAAAGCCTTGAAAATTGCGCTGATTCCTGCGCTTCGGCAGGGGGTGAACACAGGCCTTTGCACCGATGGGAGCCACAAGAATGAACCCAGTGATTCGCATCCGAGCAGCAACACTGGCCTTGTTGGCGTCGCTGCAGACTGCTTCGGCCTGGGCTGATTCGCCCGCCAAGCCTGCCCCGGTTCCGGTCAGCTATGCCGATCTGGCCGACCTGGCCGATGCCACCCCGCTGGTGATTCGGACCCAGCCGCGCAAGATCATCAAGCTCGAACCCGAACGCGCGCGGGGTCTTCGGCCGGGCTGGGCGCGCTTCTATATCGAGGCGAAAACCGAAGCCTTGATTGCGGGCACTGTGCCGCTTGGCGGAGCGCTGACCTATCTGGTGGACCTGCCGCTTGATCCCAAAGGCAAGCCGCCGGCGATCAAGAAGAAGAGCGTAGTCTTGTTCGCGCGCCCAGTCCCGGGCCGCCCTGGCGAGCTGCAGCTGGTCGCGTCCGATGCCCAGTTGCTGTGGGACCCGGCGCTCGAACTGCGGATCAAGGGCTTGCTGGGCGAACTCTATGCGCCCGGCGCCCCGCACCGCATCACCGGCGTGCGCGAGGCGATCCATGTCGGCGGCGAGCTGGCCGGAGAGGGCGAAACCCAGATATTCCTGACCGCCGCCAATGGCGAGCCGGCAGCGATCGCGGTCAACCGCAAGCCCGGCCAGGTCCCGCGCTGGGGCGTTTCCTTCTCCGAGCTTCTGGCCAGCGATGCCGCGCCGCGCCGCGACAGCCTGGGCTGGTACCGGCTGGCCTGTTTCCTGCCGCGCGAATTGCCGGGAACCGCAAACGTCTCGGAACGCAGCGCTGATCGTGCCGCCGCTGCGGCTGACTATGCCTTTGTGATCGGTCAGCTGGGGCCATGCCAGCGCACGCGCAAGTGAGCTTGCGCCTTGCCCCGCCGCCGCGTGCTGCCTAAGGGCGCGCGGTGAAGGGGTAACGTGATGGCGCAGCCGCTGAAAATTGCACTTGCCGGACTTGGCACCGTTGGGGTCGGGGTGATCCGTCTGGTCGAAGCCAACCGCGCGCTGATCGAGCGCCGCGCGGGGCGACCGATCCAGATCACCGTGGTGTCCGCACGCGACCGGCGCAAGGATCGCGGGATCGACCTGACGCCCTATGCCTGGGAAGACGATATGGTGATCCTGGGCGAGCGCGCGGACGTTGACGTGGTGGTCGAGATGGTCGGCGGCGCGGACGGCCCGGCGCTGGCCTGTTCGCGCACCACGATCGAGGCGGGCAAGGCCTTGGTCACCGCCAACAAGGCGATGATCGCGCACCACGGGCTGGAATTGGCCGCCAAGGCCGAAGACCAGCGTGTTGCGCTGAAGTTCGAAGCCGCCGTGGCGGGCGGGATCCCGGTGATCAAGGCGCTGCGCGAAGGCGCCGCCGCCAACGCGATCGAGCGGGTTTACGGGATCCTCAACGGCACCTGCAACTACATCCTGACGGTGATGGAAGACACCGGGCGCGATTTCGCCGATGTCCTCGCCGAGGCCCAGGCCCTGGGTTATGCCGAGGCTGACCCGACTTTCGACATCGAAGGGATCGATGCCGCGCACAAGCTGTCGATCCTGGCGGCGATCGCGTTCGGCACGCGGGTCGATTTCGCCGGGGTTGTCGCCTCGGGGATCACCCGGCTGCGCGCTGCCGATATCGCCCAGGCTCAGGCGCTGGGCTATGTCATCCGCCTGATCGGTATGGCCGAAGCCGGGGCCGACGGGCTGTTCCAGCGGGTCCAGCCGCACCTGGTGCCGGTCGATCACCCGCTCGCCCACGTCGATGGCGCAACCAATGCCGTGGTGGCCGAGGGCAATTTTTCAGGCCGCTTGCTGTTCCAGGGCGCGGGCGCGGGCGATGGCCCCACCGCCAGCGCGGTGGTCGCCGACCTGATCGACATTGCCCGCGGCGAGCTGGGCCCGGCCTTCTCGATGCCGGTGGCCGAGCTTGAGGCGCTGGCACCGGCTGCGACCGGCCACCGCCAGAGCCGCGCCTATATCCGCTTCATGGTCGCCGATCGCCCCGGCGTGCTGGCCGAGATCACCGCCGCGCTGCGCGATGCCGGGGTCTCGATCGAAAGCCTGATCCAGAAGGGCCGCGCAGCCGATGCGGGCGAAGTGATGGTCGCGATGGTCAGCCATGAAGGCCCGGAAAGCGCGGTGACCGAAGCGCTGCGGCTGCTCGACGGCGCACCGTGCCTGACCGAGCCGCCCCTGGTGCTGCATATCCTTGCAGATTAAAAAGTAGGGACTGTCCCTACTTTTCTTCTTTTTATTAAGGCGCGGGCGCTTCGCCTTTCGCGATCTTGTCGGCGTCGGACCCTTCGGGGGCCTGCGGCAGCGCGCTGACATCGATGTAGTAAACCGGCGGCGGAGCTCCCCCGAAGTTACCCCGGCAAACGCCGTCTGCGCCCCGCTTGCATTGGATGTAGGCAACGTTGGGGGCGCTGGGGATATTGCCATCCAATGCCCGGCGCGCCGCGCGCGAATTGGGATCGCTTTGGGCGGTGGAGGGCACCCGCTGGTCCGGCGTATCGTTGCCGCAGACGACGATTTCGCCCGCTTCGGCTGGCTGGCACCGCTTGCGGCGGCCACCGACGCTGAACTGGGCCTTGGCCGCTTCGAAGCGTTCGGCAACCTTGCGGTCAAGCTCGTCGTCGGCGCTCTGGGCCTGCGCCGCAGTACCGGTCAGGACCAGGCAGGTCAGCAAGGCCAGTATGATACGCCGCATTCCCGCTCCTGCTCCAGCGCGGGCAGGAAGCCCCCGGGCGCTTAATCGCGGCTGAACATCGCCCCCTCGACAGCCAGCCGCCACGCGGCTAAGCGCCCCGCTACATACCTATGCAGAAAGCCTGAGCGACACATGAGCAAGACTCCTCCCTCCAAGGTCCTCGACCGCGTCCTCGTCCTCGAAATGGTCCGTGTTACCGAAGCCGCCGCGATCGGTGCTTCGAAGCTGATCGGGCGCGGCGATGAAAAGGCCGCCGATGCCGCCGCGGTCGAAGCGATGCGCGCCGCGCTCAACGAGCTGGCGATGGACGGTACCGTGGTGATCGGCGAGGGTGAGCGTGACGAAGCGCCGATGCTCTATATCGGCGAAAAGGTCGGCTCGGCCCAGGGCACCGGCCCCAAGATCGACATCGCGCTCGATCCGCTGGAAGGCACCACGATCACTGCCAAGGCCGGCCCCAATGCGCTGGCCGTGCTGGCGGTCGCCGAAGAAGGCAACCTGCTCAACGCGCCCGACGTCTATATGGACAAGCTGGCGGTCGGCCCGGGCTATCCCGAAGGGATCATCGACCTGGCCAAAAGCCCGACCGACAACGTCAAGGCCGTCGCGGCGGCCAAGGGTGTCGAGCCCGGCGAGATCATCGTTTGCGTGCTCGATCGCCCGCGCCATGCGGACCTCATCGCCGAACTGCGCGGCCTGGGCTGCGGGGTCGTGCTGATCGGCGATGGCGACGTGGCCGGTGTGATCGCGGTGACCAACCCCGACACCACGATCGACCTTTACATGGGTTCGGGCGGGGCCCCCGAAGGCGTGCTGGCCGCCGCTGCGCTGCGCTGCGTCGGCGGGCAGTTCAACGGCCGCCTGCTGTTCCGCAATGACGACGAACGCGGCCGCGCCCGCAAATGGGGGATCGAAAACCTCGACAAGATCTACACCCGCGACGAGCTGGCCAAAGGCGACTGCATCTTCGCCGCCACCGGCGTGACCGACGGTTCGCTGCTGAAAGGCGTCAAGCGGATGAAGGGCGGCGTGATCACCACCAATTCGGTGGTGATGCGCGCCAGCTCGGGCACGGTCCGCTGGGTCTCGGGCGAGCATCGCAACCGAGGCTGAAATTCCTGTCGGAATTGACAACACCGGCCCGCTCCCCCGGCCCGGCCACCCGTTCATGGTACCCTATGGGTGGTCGGGGCGCCCCGACAAAACGTCTCCCAGACGTTTTGCGATTTCGTGACACGGGAGCGGGCCGGTGTTGACTTGAATTCGCTCTGGCGAATTCACGAGAACCAGCTGATCCACACCTTCTCCCATTCCCCCCGTTGCATTCAGTTCTCGCTTGGCTAAGGCCGGGCGCAGGCTGATTTGTGCGGGGAAAGGGCGACTCGATGAAATTGCTGGCCGGAAATTCCAACCGACCTTTGGCGCAGGCGATTGCCGACTATCTCAAGCTGCCGCTGACCCAGGCCGACGTCCGGCGCTTTGCCGACGACGAGGTTTTCGTCGAGATCCATGAAAACGTGCGCGGCGAGGACGTTTTCGTGATCCAGTCCACCAGCGCGCCCGCCAATGACAACCTGATGGAGCTGCTGATCTGCATCGATGCGCTGCGCCGGGCATCGGCCGCGCGGATTACCGCGGTGACGCCGTACTTCGGCTATGCCCGGCAGGACCGCAAGCCGGGTCCGCGTACGCCGATTTCGGCCAAGCTGGTTGCCAACCTGATCACCCAGGCCGGGGCCGACCGGGTACTGGCGGTCGATCTCCACGCCGGGCAGATCCAGGGCTTCTTCGATATCCCGACCGACAATCTCTATGCCGCGCCGGTGATGGCTGCCGATATCCTCCAGCGCACCGGGGGGCAGAACCTGATGGTGGTTTCGCCCGACGTTGGCGGGGTGGTCCGCGCCCGGGCGCTCGCCAAGCGGATCCACGATGCTCCGCTGTCGATCGTCGACAAGCGCCGCGACAAGCCGGGTTCGTCCGAAGTGATGAACATCATCGGCGATGTGAAGGGCTGGGACTGCATCCTGATCGATGACATCATCGATTCGGGCGGCACGCTGTGCAACGCCGCCGGGGCCTTGATGGAAGCCGGGGCCAAGAGCGTCACCGCCTACCTGACCCACGGGGTACTCTCGGGCACCGCGGTCGAGCGGGTCAACGGCTCGGCGCTGAAAGAGCTGGTGATCACCGATTCGATCCAGGCCGGCGAGGCTGCGACTGCGCCAGGCAGCAAAGTCCGCGTGCTCTCGATCGCTCCCTTGGTGGGCGAGGCGATCCACCGGATTGCCGAGGAAAGCTCGGTTTCGAGTTTGTGGGACTGATGGCGCTCGAGGCTGAACTGGCCCTGGCCCACCGCCTGGCGGACGCCGCTCGCGAAGTTATCAGGCCGCTGTTCCGCACGGGACTTGGCAGCGAACGCAAGGCCGATCGCTCGCCCGTGACCGAGGCCGACCGCGCCGCCGAAGAGGTGATGCGGCGACTGATAGCCGCGGAATTTCCGCGCGATGCGGTGCATGGGGAAGAGTTCGGGGCGACTGCCGGCAATTCGGGGCGGACCTGGCTGCTCGACCCGATCGACGGCACTACCGCGTTCATGGCGGGGCGGCCGATCTTTGGCACGCTGATCGCGCTGGTGCAGGAAGGCTGGCCGGTTCTGGGGATTATTGACCAGGCAATTCTCGGCGAACGCTGGGTCGGGGTCACCGGCACACCGACGACCTTCAACGGTAACACCATACGCACACGGGCGTGCCCCAGCCTGGCCGACGCAGCCCTTGCGACCACCGGCCCGCACTACTTCGATGACCATGACGGCGAACACTTCATGGCGCTGGCGGCGAAGACCGATCACAAGCGGATGGTGATGGGCGGGGACTGCTACAACTATGCCATGCTGGCGCTGGGCCAGATTGACATCGTCTGCGAGGCGAACCTCAAGCTGCACGACTTTGCGGCGCTGGTCCCGGTAGTCGAAGGCGCGGGCGGCGTGATGTGCGACTGGAATGGCGAGCCGCTCCACGCGGCAAGTGACGGACATGTCCTGGCGCTGGGCGATCCGGCTAGGGTTGAGGATGTGGTGGAAGCCTTGGCTTGCCATCACTGAATCCTCCCCCTTGGGGGAGGGGGACCATGCGAAGCATGGTGGAGGGGTACGCGCAAGTGGTCCCAACCTGTCCGGCCAGCTCGGGATCACCCGCACGTACCCCTCCACCCCCGCCTGCGGCGGCGGTCCCCCTCCCCGTTCCGGGGAGGATTTCCCCTCTCCCAAAAACAACACAAGCCAAACGCCGCCTTATCCTCTAGGGGGCAGCGCATCATGTCCTTTCCCGATGTAACCCCGCTTCTGTCCGAAGCGCTCGCCGCGCATGGCTATACCGCGCTGACCCCCGTCCAGACTCAGGTGCTCGAACCCGGTGCGCGCAGCCGCGACCTGGTGGTTTCGGCGCAGACCGGATCGGGCAAGACCGTCGCCTTTGGCCTCGCGATCGCCGACGAGCTGCTCGCCGAAGGCAAGCTGCCCCAGCCCGGCGCGCCGCTCGCCTTGGTGATCGCGCCGACTCGCGAATTGGCACTGCAGGTCAGCCGCGAACTGATCTGGCTCTATGCCAAGGCCGGGGCGCGGATCGCCAGCTGCGTCGGCGGCATGGACCCCAGCAAGGAACGCCGCGCGCTCAGCCACGGCGCGCACATCGTGGTCGGCACGCCCGGCCGCCTGCGCGATCACCTCGAACGCGGCGCGCTGGACTTGTCGGCGATGCGCGCGGTGGTGCTCGATGAGGCCGACGAAATGCTCGACATGGGCTTTCGCGAAGACCTTGAAGAGATCCTCGACGCCACCCCCTCAGGCCGCCGCACCCTGCTGTTTTCGGCGACCATGCCCAAGCCGATCGTTGCGCTCGCCCGGCGGTATCAGCGCGATGCGCTGCGGATTTCGACCGTCGGCGAGGATCGCGGCCACGGCGATATCGCCTATCAGGCGGTCACCGTCGCCCCGTCGCAGATCGAGCACGCGGTGATTAACCTGCTGCGCTTTCACGAGGCCGAGACCGCGATGCTGTTCTGCGCCACGCGCGACAATGTCCGCCACTTGCACGCCGCGCTGATCGAACGCGGGTTCGCCGCCGTCGCGCTCTCGGGCGAGCACAGCCAGGCCGAGCGCAACAACGCGCTGCAGGCTCTTCGGGACCGCCGCGCGCGGGTTTGCGTCGCGACTGATGTGGCCGCCCGCGGCATCGACTTGCCGACGCTCAGCCTGGTGGTCCACGTCGAAATCCCGCGCGATGCCGAAGCGCTCCAGCACCGCTCGGGCCGGACGGGCCGCGCGGGCAAAAAGGGCACCGCGGTGATCGTGGTCCCCTATCCGCGCCGCAAGCGGGTCGAATCGATGCTGCGCGGCGCGCGGATCGAGGCCGAATGGCGCGAGGCCCCGACGCCCGAGGATATCCGCAGGAACGACCGCGAACGCCTGATCGCCGCGCTGCTCGAACCGGTTGAGCTTGACGAGGAAGACCGCGACATCGCAGCGCGGCTGCTCAGCGAACGCAGTGCAGAAGAGATCGCCGCCGCGCTGGTCCGCGCCCACCGCGCGAAAATGCCCGCGCCCGAAGAGCTGATCCCCGGCACCCACGAAGCCCAGCGCGCCGCGCAAGCCGAGCGCCACCGCCCCGGCTTCGACGACGTGGTCTGGTTCCGCATGGATGTGGGGCGCAGGCAGAACGCCGACGCCCGCTGGATCCTGCCGCTGCTCTGCCGGCGCGGCCACATCACCCGCAACGAAGTCGGCGCGATCCGGATCGGCCAGCACGAAACCCACTTCCAGGTCCCCTCAGCCGTGGCCCGCAAATTCGCCGACGCGGTTCAGCGCACTGCGGGCGTTGAGGGCGATGATGAAAGCGGGATCACCATCGAACACAGCCCCAGCCCGCCGTCGCAAGGCGCGCCGCACAAGCCGCGCGGCGGCCCCCCGCCCAAGCCGCATCGCGGGCAGGGCGGGCCGGGGGCGAAGGGGCCGAGGGTGTTCCACAAGGGCAAGCCCAAGGGGCCGCGGCCCTAACTCCAGATCCTCCCCCACCGGGGGAGGGGAACCGCAAAGCGGTGGAGGGGGGCGAACAAACCAGCGCGCAGCAGCGCACAGCCGCTACCGCGGCTTTCCTGTTTCAACCCCCTTCCGTCTCGCTACGCGATCCACCTCCCCCAGTGGGGGAGTATTTGGTTTGAACAAACCCCCCATCTCGTCACCCCGTGCTTGACACGGGGCTAGGCTTTTCTCCGTGCCGTCAACGCTACGGGGTAAGGCGCACCTAAGCTTGCGTCGTTAACCTCGGACCTATGGCGAAAGCTTCAAGGCAGCCAACCCCCACCACCTCAACTGCCCCCTCTTTCCCGCCAAAATCGAGCAAATCCCCCACCTCGGCCCCCATCACCGCACGTGCCAGCGGAGCGGTGAACGCGAGCTTGCCCGCTGCCGGATCGGCCTCATCATGCCCGACCAGTTCGATCACGCGGGGCTTGCCATTCAGCAACAGCTCAACCCGGCTGCCGAAACCCACCACGCCGTCCGCCCGCGCTTCCTTGAGTTCCGCCGTGGCCAGCCGCGTCCGCCAATAGCGCAAGTCGCGCAGGTGTTTCTTGCGCTGGTCTTCTTCGGTGATCGCGGGGAGGGCGGCTTCCAGTTCGGCGACTTTCGCCTCGAGCAGTTCCAGCCCGCGCGCTGTGACGAGGTTCGGGCCGGGCGGGATCGGCAGTTCGAACTTGGGCTCGAGATGCTCTTCGTCGCTCTCGCGGCGGAAGGCGACGCTCATTGGAGTGCGGCGCGGACAAAGAGGCCCGCGCGCTCGCCGATCATGATGCTGGGGGCGTTGGTGTTGCCCGAGACAAGGCGCGGCATGATCGAGGCGTCGGCGACCCACAGGCCTTCGATCCCTCGGGCTTTGAGTGTGGGATCGACCACTGCGGCCTCGTCGCTGCCCATTCGGCAAGTGCCGACCGGG
>PNJT01000017.1 GCA_013822005.1 Novosphingobium sp.
CGTCTTGCTGGCCCGCGTCGGCCAACCCATGGCCAGCCCGGTGGCCACGATCACCGGACCGCGCAGGCTGATCCTGGGCTTGCTGTTCCTCAAAGTACCGCTGGCGCAATTGCAGATGGCCGGATTGAAGGTCGAAGGCGATCCGGCTGCGGTTTCCGCGCTGCAGGCCGCGCTTGATCCGGTCTCGACCGGCTTCAACATCGTCGAACCATGACAGCAGTTGCTTCTTTCCGGCCCTCATCTAAGTAGAGGGTTGGAGGGGCAACAGATGCACGACCCGATGGGTTATTATGCGACCCTTGAGGTGCCCCCCTCAGCCAGTATCTCTGAGATAAAATCGGCATACCGCAGACTTGCCAAGAAATATCATCCGGACAAAGAAGGCGGTGTCGGTGATGTCGGGAGAATCGTCGCCATCAACTTGGCCTACGATGTTTTAAGTGACCCAAACTCCCGAGCTGAATACGACCGACCAAAGCGTCAGAGATCATCGGGAGAAAATCGACAGGCTATCGAGCCACTGCGATGTCACGCATGCAGGAAGATAGCAGCCCTCCCTCGCAACCTTGTTTTCTGGCGGGTTGCAAGCCTCATTCTCGCCACTTCGAGTTCTCCTGTGCAGGGAATCTACTGCGCCAATTGCGCAAATGCCGAGGCGATACGCTCGACTGTAATCACTTCTCTATTTGGTTGGTGGGGATTCCCCTGGGGTCCAATCATGACAATGGGAAAGGGATTCAGAAACGCAGTCGGCGGTGAACGAGATTCTGAACGCGACGAAGCAATGGCTTGGTACAACGCGGTCGCCTTTGCCCAGGCGGGCCAAGTACAGTTGGCATACGCGATCGCCGATTACCTATCGATAGCAAAAGACCCAGAAATCAGAGAATCCGCTGAGAATCTCGCCAGGCTGTGCCTCCAAGACGGCGCAAGTAGCGCAGGAAAGCTCAAAGATCCCTGGCTACAAGTAAAGGCGCAGTCACCTCTGCGCATTGCCATTCTTGCCATGATTCCTGCAATCGCAGCGGGGCTCATACTTGCGAATTCAGATTTTGATTCACAATCATCCGTAGTCCAATCAACCCCTGAATCTCCATATGGAGCGGGTCAAACGGCTCCGCCGCAAGCACAGGCTCCGGACAAGTCAGATCAATTTGTAGAGCCGCCAATACAAGTTGGCCAGTGCTCAAAGTCATTTGCAAATGGTCAGATTCTCTCTGGCCGCAAGAACCTTGCAGATGAAGGACATAGGCTCGAAATCAGCAATGGATCGACTGGCGATGCAATTGTGAAAATTCGAGATTCCGCAAGCAATAAGACATATGCTTCATTTTATGTGAAACAGGATCAAACCGCCAGTATCGACGGAATTTCTGACGGGACCTACAGGATTCAGTATTCTATCGGAAAAACGCTCGACCAAAAATGCAAGAAATTTATCAATCCATATGTCGTAGGATTTTTTCCTCAAACGGAAGGCTTGTACTCTCGAATAGTAGATGACTACCGGGGAAGTGGAATTATCTACCAGCGACTATCCTACACTTTATACAGCGTTGCTGGAGGAAACATTCATCCTGAAACGATGTCGGAACAAGAATTTGACGCCGAGTGAACTTGCTCTGCGTCATACGCTGGCCTTGAGCGGTGATTGGAAAATCTGAATCACCTCGCCCCAGCCCCGACTATCCTGAGCTTGTCGAAGGATTGCTCTTTTCTTCAAGCGGTTGCGGGCGAGGCACGAAGAAAAGGGCAGTGCTTCGACAAGCTCAGCATAGCCGGAATTTGGGTACGGTTTTGCCCAAGTTGCCCCAGTTCGATGCAACAGTCCCTGCCCCGAGCCCGTTCGTGCCCAGCTTGTCGAAGCATCGTCCTTCTTGCGTTACCGCGACGCGGCACGAAGAAAAGGACAGCCCTTCGACAAGCTCAGGGCGAACGGGTTTGTGGTGACAAATAAAGACTACGGGGCATAGCTGACCTGAGCTCCTCGGGTCAAAAATCCCCCCGCTCCTTGCGGATCATGTACCACTTTTCGACGTTGGCGTTGTGCTCTTGCAGCGTCTTGGCGAAGGCGTGGCCGCCGGTGCCATCGGCAACCATGTAGAGCACATCGGTTTCGGCCGGATGCAGCACCGCTTCGATTGAATCGCGGCCCGGGTTGGTGATCGGGCCCTTGGGCAGGCCGACCATCGAATAGGTGTTGTAGTCATTCACCGCGTTGATTTCCGACTGGCGGATCCGGCGGCCCAGCGGCTTGCCCTTGGTGATCGGGTAGATGATCGTGGGATCGGCCTGGAGCAGCATGCCGGTGCGCACCCGGTTGGAATAGAGCCCGGCCACCATCTTGCGCTCATCGGCCTTGCCGGTTTCCTTTTCGACGATCGAGGCCAGCACCAGGGCTTCCTGCGGGCTCCTGGCGACCGAGCTGGGCCCGCGCTTGTCCCACAGTTCGGCCAGTGTGCGCTGCATCGCGGCCTGCATCCGCAGCAGCACTGCCTGGCGGCTCTCACCCTTCGAAATCTCGTAGGTATCGGGCAGCACCGATCCTTCAACCGGCACGTCGATTGAGCCGGTCAGGTCCGGATTGGCCATCAGTTTCTCATAGACCACGATCGAGGGCGTGCCTTCGGGAATGGTCACGAAACGGCGCAGGATCTGGTCGCTGGCGATGACCGAGAGGATCCGCGACATGCTGGCCCTGGCCGGCAGTTTGAACTCGCCGGCCTTGATCGTGCGGCCCATCCCGAAAATCCGCGCGCGCAGCTTGAAGGCGCTGGCCGAGGTGATCAGCCCTTCCTTCTCCAGCTTGGCGGCAACCCCGCCCAGGCTCGCGCCGTCGGGGACCACGAAAGCGGTGTCCTTGGCCAAAGGGCCGCTCCAGTACCAGCCGGCCCCCAGCCAGCCCAGCGCGCCCAGAACCAGGAGCGCGGCCGCGATAACCGGTGTGCACCCCCGGCGCGATCCCAGCATCAGTCGGTCACTTCCTTCACCACCACGCTGGCATTGGTTCCGCCAAAGCCGAAGCTGTTGTTGAGCGCGGCGCGCACGCGGCGTTTCTTGGCCGTGTGCGGAACCAGATCGACGCCTTCGGTGCCCTCGTCCGGATTGTCGAGGTTGAGTGTGGGCGGGACCACCTGGTCGCGAATCGCCAGGATGCAGAAGATCGTCTCAACCGCGCCCGCGCCGCCCAGCAAGTGGCCGATCGCCGACTTGGTGGAGCTCATCGAAGCGCCGGTCAGATCGTCGCCGAGCACGCGCTTGACTGCGGCCAGCTCGATCGTGTCGGCCATGGTCGAAGTGCCGTGGGCGTTGACATAGTCGATATCGCCCGGGCCCATTCCGGCCTTCTTCAGCGCCATCCGCATCGACAGTTCGGCGCCCTTGCCTTCGGGATGCGGCGCGGTGACGTGATAGGCATCGCCCGACAGGCCGTAGCCGACCACTTCGGCATAGATCTTCGCGCCGCGGGCCTTGGCGTGCTCGTATTCCTCCAGCACCACCACGCCGGCGCCTTCGCCCATGACGAAGCCGTCGCGGTCCTTGTCATAGGGGCGGCTGGCCTGTTCGGGGCGGTCGTTATAGCTGCAATTGAGCGCGCGGGCCTGGGCGAAACCGGCCACGCCCAGCGGATTGACCGTGCCTTCCGCTCCACCCGCCAGCATCACGTCGGCATCGCCATCCTTGATCATCCGCGCCGCATCGCCAATCGAGTGCGCGCCGGTCGAACAAGCGGTAACCACTGCGTGATTCGGGCCCATCAGGCCGTACTTGATGCTGACCTGGCCCGAGATCAGGTTGATCAGGCGGCCGTGAACGAAATGCGGCGAAACACGACCGGGGCCTTTTTCGTGCAGAACGATCGATTCTTCCTCGATCCCCGGAAGTCCGCCGATTCCCGAACCGATCGAGCAGCCGGTACGGAGCTTGAGGTCTTCGTCCATTTCGGCGAGGCCAGCATCTTCCAGCGCCTGGCCCGCGGCATCGATGCCATAGATGATGAACGGATCGACCTGGCGCTGGACCTTGTGGTCCACCCGCTTGCCCGGATCGAAGCCATATTCATGGTCCGCACCCTTCACCTCACAGGCGATCGTGCACTTGTGCCCGGTGGTATCGAAACGGGTAATCGGCCCCGCCCCGCTTTTGCCCGCGATCAGGTTGGCCCAAGTGGTTTCGACATCGCCTCCCAAAGGAGTGACCAGGCCAAGACCGGTTACGACGACACGACGCATGCGATTCTCCGAACTCAAAAACACAACAGGCCCAGCCCGTTAGGGGCTGAGCCTGTCAAAGACCATGAACCCCGTCAAACCGCATCGCGCGATAAGGCGACGAGTGGCGCAGGCCCTTGGGCCAAAGGCAATCAGCCCTTGTGGTCGTTGATGTACTTGATGGCATCCGAAACGGTGCTGATCTTTTCGGCAGCATCGTCGGGAATTTCGACGCCGAACTCTTCTTCGAAGGCCATGACCAGTTCGACGATATCGAGCGAATCGGCGCCCAGATCGTCGATGAAGCTGGCATCTTCGGTGACCTTGTCGGCTTCGACGCCAAGGTGTTCGACAACGATCTTCTTAACCCGATCGGCGGTGTCGCTCATGGATGTGTCCCTTCGTGAACGGCAGATGAAACTTACGGCTCAAGCCCCTAGAGAACGGCGCGAACGAAGGCAAGAGGGTGCACTGATTCCTCATGCGGTTGATCGATCAGGTGACGATGATCATCCGTTCGAAATCGACCGAGCTGATATCGGCGGCCTGCATCGGCTGGCCGGTATCGCGGGCGCGGATCGTGAAGATCGAACTGTATCTGCCAAGGACGATGCATTGCTCACCCGGTTTCTCGGCCTCGCAATATCCGACGTCGCCAATGTCGTCGAGGTTGATCATATAATCGAGGCCGTTCGTGCATTCTTTCGGGTTGGTTTCCTTGCGGCACGATTCGAACACTTTGCCCGGCAATTTAACCCAGTCCATCAGCGCCAGCATGGCAAAACCGCCATCGATTGCCACTTCATCGGATTCGGCCTCGAACCAGCCGCTCCATTCATCGTCCTTGCTGACCTGATCGGCATTGCGGCATTCGCTGTCGAAGGGTGATCGCGGCACTTCAGCGTTAACCGCCTCTTCCAGATATTCCGGTTTGGGCGGGGAGACGAAGCGGTAGGAACGTTCGGACCCAATCGCGTAAGGCCGCGCCGATCAGCACCCCGCTGCCAGAGCAACCGCAATCAGTTGGAACGGCTTGGATTTGGTCATGACACCTCCTGCCGCGATCAAACCACAGGCTGCGCCTCAAGTCACCCCTTTGCCGGGTCGGCGATCCTGGTCAGCGATTTCATACATCAAGCACAAATTGCCACAAACCCACATTTGTGGTAATGCGGCACTGCAACACAATTTGGAGTTACCGCCATGGGCCGCCTGACTATCGATCTGACTGACGAACAGCACAAGAGCCTGAAGGCGATCGCTGCGCTTGAAGGAAAGTCGATCAAGCAGTTTGCGCTGGAAAAGCTGCTTCCACAAGCCTGCGGCGATGACGAAGCCTGGGAAGAGTTTAAAGCCTTCATGAACGACCGAATTGAGAGAGCACTTTCAAGCGAGCCCTCCCCGCGCACGTTTAGCGATATAGCCAATGCAGGCAGGCGCAAGCACAAAGCTGCCTGATCATGCTTTTCGAGCTGTCTCCTGAGGCCGACAGAGACCTCGAAGACATTTTTGACTATACCGCTCGCCAATGGGGCGTGGATCAGGCGGACCGATATCTGATCGAGCTTGAAACCGGTGTCGAGGCATTTGTCACTGGAAGCAAGCACTTCCGGCATTGGCCTGAGATCAATCCCCGCTTGCGCTCAATTCGCTGCCAGCGCCACCACATCTTCTTGATCGAACGTGAACAAAGGGCGCCACTGATCGTTGCCATTTTGCACGAGAAAATGGACCTGATCACGCGAATTCGAGCGCGGCTCGCACCTGAGTGAAGGCAGAGCCGACTACCCCTTGGGCGGTTCCACCACCCTGAGCGCCAGTTCGCGCAGTTGGCGCGGTTCGGCCGGTGACGGCGCGCCCATCAGCAGGTCTTCGGCGCGCTGGTTCATCGGGAACAGGGTAATCTCGCGCAGGTTCTGCACGCCGCAGAGCAGCATGACCATGCGGTCCACGCCCGCCGCCATCCCGCCGTGCGGCGGTGCGCCGTACTGGAAGGCGCGGTACATGCCGCCGAAACGCTCTTCGACATCGGCCTGGGTCAGCCCGGTCAATTCGAACGCCTTGACCATCAGGTCCGGGTGCTGGTTGCGGATCGAGCCCGAGGCGAGCTCGTAGCCGTTGCAGACCATGTCGTACTGGTAGGCCTTGATCGTCAGCGGGTCCTGCGTTTGCAGCGCTTCCAGCCCGCCTTGCGGCATCGAGAACGGGTTGTGGGCAAAGTCGACCTTCTTGTTCTCATCGTCCCATTCGTAGAACGGGAAATCGATGATCCAGCAGAAGCGGAAGGCGTCCTGCTCGGTCAGCTCAAGTTGGTCGCCCACGCGCACGCGTGCTGCACCGGCCAGCTTGGCAGCCTGCGCCTCCTTGCCCGCGGCAAAGAAGGCACCATCATCCGGGCCAAGCCCCAGCGCATCCCACAGCGCGGCCATCTTGTCCTCGCCGTGGTTCTTGGCGATCGGGCCACCGAACACACCGTCCTTGCGGGTGGCATAGCCCAGCCCGGCATGGCCCTCGCTGCGGGCCCATTCGTTCATGTCGTCGAAGAATTTGCGGCTGAGGCCCGCAGTGTTCGGCGCCGGGATCAGGCGCACGGTGCCGCCATCGCCGACGATCCGTTCGAACAGGCCAAAGCCCGAGCTGCGGAATTCCTCGGTCACATCGCGAATGATCAGCGGGTTGCGCAGGTCCGGCTTGTCGGTGCCATAATCGAGCATCGCCTTGGCATAGGGGATGCGCGGAAAGAGACCCGCCGGGGTGACCTTCTTGCCATCGGCAAAGGTCTCGAAGATCCCGGCCATGACCGGTTCCATCGTTTCCCAGACTTCTTCCTGGGTGACAAAGCTCATTTCCAGATCGAGCTGGTAGAATTCACCCGGCAGCCGGTCGGCGCGCGGGTCTTCGTCGCGGAAGCACGGGGCGATCTGGAAATAGCGGTCGAAGCCTGCGACCATCAGCAACTGCTTGTACTGCTGCGGGGCCTGTGGGAGCGCGAAAAACTTGCCCGCATGGATCCGGCTGGGCACCAGAAAGTCGCGCGCGCCTTCGGGGCTGGAGGCGGTGAGGATCGGCGTCGAGAACTCGGTAAAGCCGATCTCTTCCATCCGCAGCCTCGTTTCGCGGATCACCGCGGTGCGCGTCATGATGTTGGCGTGCAGCTTTTCGCGGCGCAGGTCTAGAAAGCGGTAACGCAGCCGCACGTCCTCGGGGTATTCCTGCTCACCCGCGACCGGCAGCGGCAGTTCCTCGGCGCGGCTCAGCACCGTGGCGGCCCGCGCATAGACTTCAATCTCGCCAGTCGGCAGGTTCGCGTTCACGGTGCTTTCGCTGCGCGCCTTGACGGTGCCTTCGATGGTGACCACCGATTCCACCCGCAGACCTTCCAGCACCGCCAGCGCCGGGCTGTCCACATCGGCAACGATCTGCGTCAGGCCATAGTGGTCGCGCAAATCAACGAACAGCACACCGCCGTGGTCGCGCTTGCGGTGGACCCAGCCCGACAGGCGGATCGTGGAACCAACGTCAGAAGCGCGCAGCGCGCCGCAGGTGTGCGAACGATAAATGTGCATCAAACTCTTTCCAATCGGCCCACTTTGTTGCAGGGGCGAAAGCGCGGGCTAACAGGCGAATCCCGCGCTTTTGTCAAGCCGAGGCTCCTGCCGGGGCCACCTACAGAAAAGAACGATGAAAATACACCCTTTGATCACGACGTCCGAGCGGCTCTCGGACCTCTGCTCCCGTCTCGCAAAAGCCGATTTCGTGTGCGTCGACACCGAATTCATGCGCGAGAACACTTATTGGCCCGAACTGTGCCTGATCCAGATCGCCGACAGCGAAGAGGCTGCGGCGATCGATCCGCTGGCCAAGGACATCGACATGTCGCCTTTGCTCGACCTGCTGGTCGATAACGAGGACGTGCTCAAGATCTTCCATGCCGGCGGGCAGGACGTTGAAATCGTCTACAACCTGACCGGCAAGACCCCGCACCCGATTTTTGACACGCAGATCGCGATGATGGCGGTCAGCCAGAGCGAGCAGATCGGCTATTCGAACCTGGTCGAGTCTGGCTGGGCCTGACCATCGACAAGGGCGCACGCTTTACCGACTGGTCGCGCCGCCCGCTGAGCGAACGCCAGATCGAATATGCGATCGGCGACGTCACCCATCTGGCCAAGATCTTCCCCAAGCTGCTCCAGCGCCTGATCAAGACCGGGCGCGGAGCCTGGCTGAACATCGAGATGGAAAAGCTGGCCGACCCGGCCGGGTACCGGAACGATCCCAACCTGGCCTGGCAGCGGATCAAGGCCGCCGGGCGCAATCCCGGGATGCTCGGGCGGCTGAAAGCGCTGGCTCACTGGCGCGAACTCGAAGCCCAGGACAAGAATCTGCCGCGCGGCCGGATCGCCCGCGACGAGACCCTGGCCGACCTCGCCAGCCATCCGCCCAAGGTCCAGGCCGACCTGGCCAAGGTCCGCGGCCTTTCCGCCGGGTGGAAGGACAACGAAATCGGCAAGCGGCTGATGGCGGCGCTGGAAGGTGCCAAGCCGCTGACCGACGCGGAACTGCCCGCGCGCACCCCGCGCGGCGCGCCGCTGGGCAAGGAAGGCGCACTGGTGGCGGACCTGCTCAAGCTGCTGCTCAAGATCCGCAGCCGCGAAATCGACGTCGCCTCACGCCTGCTGGCGCGCAGCGAAGACCTTGAGCTGCTCGCCGCCGGGATCCGCGAACTGCCGATGCTCCAGGGCTGGCGCTATGATGTATTTGGCAAGGACGCGCTTGACCTGGTCGAAGGCAAAATGGCCTTCGCGGTGGTGAACGGAAAGCTCAAGATGACGCATGTCGATGACGTGCCCGAGCCCGAAGGCAGCCCCGAACCGGTCGAATAGGCCCCGTCAGGGCTGCTTTGCGCCCTTTGCGGTGCTCATCGCCTTGGACATTTCGACCACCAGCTGGTTGCGGTGGCGGCCCGCCGTGCGATCGAGCGGGATGCGGTAGAGCGCTTTCAGGAAGGCCATGTCCCAATCGGTCAGCCCCTTGGGCGGATCGTAGCCGCCAAACGCCGCCAGAACCGAGATCGAGGATGACCGCGCCCCGGGTTTGACTTCGGCCAGCAGCACCAGCGCCGCGAAATCGGCCAGCGTTTCGATTGCCACGCCACCAGTCTGGCTGGCATCGACGATCACCGTCGCGTTGTGGATCGAGCGCGCAACCTGGGTGCTGACCAAGCTGGAACGGTGGGTAACAATCGTCCCTTCATCGCCGCTGATGTTAAGCGCATTTGCGGTGGCATCGGAATTCTCGAAGAACACCCCTGGTGCCCCGACCGAGCTGGCCGCCATGCCGTCGGCTGCGCCGATCCCGGTCGAATACCACCAGCGGATGGGCATCGCGTCGGTCAGGTAACGTTTGCGCAAGGCCTCAGGCACCTCGCGCATCCGGTTTGGCGCGCGGCGGTTGATCTGGCTGGTCACATCGGCGCCGTTGCCGGTGAAGGAAACAATCGCATTGGCGCTGCATTTGCCACGTGCCAGCGGGGCGCGAACCATCACTGCTGCTTCGCGGATGCGGGCATCGACAATTGCCGCCTGACGGTCGGACAGCCCGACGACCCGAAGGCAGATCGGCTCGGTCCAGCGCGCCGCCGGGGCATTGGCCTGGGCCACCCCGAAATCGCCGAGGATATCGGTCGAGATCTGTTTGGCCTGTTCGGGCGGATAGCGTTCGCCTTCAACCACGATATCCGAGGCGTCCTGCTGGGCTGCGACAGGCCAGGCGGCGGCCAGCGCCAGCAGGGCCAGCGCGGTTCGCAGGGGCTGATGATCCGGCATTGCAAACCTCTCGCTTGACCCGGCAGAGTTACCATCCCGGCGCAGAAGTGGCAACGCGCGCAGCTTGGCCTTGGCGGCGCGCTATGCGATAGCGGTCGATGATGACCACATACCTGCCCACCCTCAAGCAGCTGCAGTACCTCGTCGCCTTGCACGAGCACGGGCATTTCGGCCGCGCGGCCGATGCCTGCTTCGTCTCGCAGTCCACCCTGTCGGCAGGCCTGCGCGATCTGGAGACCCTGCTCGGGGTGACCTTGGTTGAGCGGACCAAGCGCGCGGTGCGCTTTACCCCGCTGGGCAACGCGGTGGTGGCCAAGGCGCACCGCCTGCTGCGCGAGGCCGAAGAGCTTTCCGACATGGTCCAGAGCGCCGGCCAGCCGCTCTCGAGCGAGATACGGATGAGCGTGATCCCCACGATCGCCCCGTTCCTGCTGCCGCGCATGCTGCCCCGCTTGCGCCGCGAACGCCCGCAACTCAGGCTCTACTTGCGCGAGGAAACCAGCGCCACGGCGATTGAAAGCCTGCACCACGGCCGCAGCGACTGTGTGCTGCTGGCGTTGCCCTTCCCCACCGGCGAGGTCGAAAGTGAAGTGATCGAGCTCGACGCGCTGTGGGTCGCCTTCCCCAAGGACGATCCACGCGATCCGCCAGACGAGATTTCGCCCGATCTGATCGACGAGAACCGGCTGTTGCTGCTGGAGGATGGTCACTGCCTGAAGGAACACGCCCTCGCCGCCTGCAACCGCCCTGAGCTGCGCGCCTCGGCCACGATGATCGGCACTTCGCTGCACACGCTGGTGCAGATGGTTGACAATGGCCTGGGGCTGACGATGCTGCCCGAAATGGCGCTTGATGCCGGGATCCTCAATGGCACCGACGTTGTCGCCCGCCCGCTCAAGAGCGGAAATGCCAACCGCGAGATTGCGCTGGTCTGGCGCAAGAATTCACCCCGCGGAGAAGAGTTCCGCCTGCTTGCCGAGGAACTGCGCGCCGGATGAGGTGAGCCGAGTTGCCAGATACGGCGAGGCATGGCACTCTCAGGCGCATGAACAAGCTCTTCAGGACCAGCATGGCGCTTGCCGTCGTCCTCGCCGCGGTCCCGGCCGTTGCTGCCGCGACTGTTTTCATTCCTGCAAGCATGATGGACCGCAGCGCGGTGGTCTGCGTCAAAGTGACCGCCAAAGGTACGGTCAAGGACGCCTTCGTGGTCCGCTCGACCGGCAACAGCCAGGCCGACGCCGACATGATCGAGTGGATCCGCAAGGTCCCCTGGCCCAAAGCCAGCAAGGGCGACCCGACCCGCAACCAGTGGCAGCCGATCCCGGTCGCGATGGGCAAAGCCGAAGCGCCGGAACTGCCGGACAGCTGCGCCCCGCCGCGGGCGTGAGGGCTCAATCCATGTGCTTGAGGCCGACCCGCAGGTAGTCCCAGCCGGTCACCAGGGTCAGCACCGCTGCGGCCCACAACGTGGAATAGCCGACCGTGTAAGGGGTCAGCAGTCCGCCGGTGAAGGGGATCGCGAACTGCGGCCAGGCACCCATCAGGATCAGCGCGCCAAGCGCAACCATCTGGAACGTGGTCTTCCACTTGGCCAGCTTGCTGACCGGGACCGAGACCCTGAGGCCGCCCAGAAATTCGCGCAGGCCCGAGACCGCGATTTCGCGCAGCAGGATGATAAGCGCGGCGATCACGCTCCAGCCGGTGATGTCGCGGTTGTGGACCAGGATCAGGATGACGGCCGCGACCATGATCTTGTCGGCGATCGGATCGAGGAATTGCCCCAGTTTCGACACCGCCCCTTGCGAACGCGCGAGGTAGCCATCGAAATAGTCGGTAATCCCCATCAGGCAGTAGAGCACAAAGGCTATGCCATAACCGAGGGGCCATTGCGGGAACCACAAGAGCCCGACCAACACCGGCAATGCGACGATCCGCGACAAGGTGAGGAGGTTGGGCAGGGTCAGCATCGTTGACCTGCATAGCGGGGCAATGCAGCGTGCAAAAGACTTCACTTAGGGCTTGTCCGCAATCTGTCAGCCGCTAGGGTCCGCCGCAACTCGGGGAACCGCTAGACCATTTCATGACAACCCAGACCCACCTGATCCACAGCCGGCGGTTCCTGCCGCTGTTCGTGACCCAATTGCTCAATGCTTTCAACGACAACCTGTTCAAGAACGCGATGGTACTGTTCGTCGTTTACAGCGTCTATCAGTCCGAACAGGCCGAGGGACAATTCAGCGCGATCGCCTCGGCAATTTTCATCCTGCCATTCTTCGTGCTCTCGGCAGTTTCGGGGCAATTGGCCGACATGCGCGACAAGGCGCGGATCATCCGGATCGTCAAGGCGTCGGAAATCGGCATCATGCTGGTCGGCGCGGCCGGGCTGCTGATGGCCTCGCGCGGGATCATGGTCTCAAGCGTGGCCATCCCGCTGATGCTGCTGGCGCTGTTGGGGATGGGCATCCATTCGACCTTCTTCGGCCCGATCAAGTACGCGATCCTGCCCCAGCACCTGCACAAGGACGAAGTGCTGGCCGGGACCGGGCTGGTCGAAGCGGGAACCTATATCGCGATCCTGGCCGGGACGATCCTGGCCGGCTGGATTTCGGTCGAATGGGCCGCGATCGGCGTAGTTGTAACCGCTTTGGTTGGCTATGCGACAAGCCGCTATGTCCCCGATGCGCCGCCGCACCATGAGCCCGAACCGCTCGATTTCCACCTGATCCGCGCGTCTTACAATCTGGTCCGCAACACCAGCCATGACCGCCGGGTGTTCCTGGCGATCATGGCGATCAGCTTTTTCTGGACCATCGGCACCGTGCTGTTCGTCCAGTTCCCGCCGCTGGCCAAGAACGTGCTCTCTGCCAGCAAGGAAGTGGCCAGCCTGTTCCTGGTGATCTTCTCGATCGGGGTTGCGCTTGGCTCGATGTCGGTCAATGCGCTACTCAAGGGCACCGTATCGGCGCGCTATTCGCCGGGATCGGTGATCGTGATGGGCCTGTTCGTGGTGGCCTTCTATCTGGTCTGCAACCAGTGGCAGCCAAGCACCAACGGACTGCTCGATGTCGATGCATTCCTTGCCCAGCCGCTGGCGATTCCGCTCATGCTGTGCCTGGTGGGAATTGCGGTGGCGGGCGGCATGTTCGTGGTGCCGCTTTATGCCTTCCTCACCACATTCGTCGATAAGTCGCAGACCTCGCGGACGATCGCGGCGAACAACATTGTCAATTCATTCGCGATGGTGGTGGGATCGCTGATCGCCACCGGGCTGTCCTTTGCCGGGGTGCCGATTGTCCAGCAGGTCCTGCTCAGCGCCGCGATGTGCCTGGTTTCGGCCTGGATCGCCCGCCAGCTGGTCGCTGCGGAGCGTGCGGCCTAAGCGATATAGAGGCTGACCGCGACGAAGCAGGCGCAATAGGCGGCCAGGAAATCGCGCAGGTTACGCTGCCAGGTATGGCGCACGCGGGGTACTGCAAGGGCGGCAGCGCCGGTGCGGACGTGGGGGGGCAGGCTGGCCAGGAAAGGGTGGCGGGCCTGTTCGTCGGTGAGTACTAGCGACCTTCTCATGACACCCCGGTTAAGAACTTCTCAACCATCGCACCAGCCGGAAAATCACGGTTAACGGCCCCTATCCCAAGCTGGGACAGTAACCATTTGCAGGATGAAGAGCCACAGCCACGTTGCCCCGCCGCGCTGCCCTCGCTAAAGCCCCGTAATGACCAATACCAAGACCATCAATGGCGGGCGGCTGCTCGTCGATTGCCTGATCGCCCAGGGTGCCGACCGGATCTTCACGGTGCCCGGCGAAAGTTTCCTCGCGGTGCTCGATGCGCTGCACGATTCGCCCGAGGTGCAGACCGTGGTGTGCCGCCAGGAAGGCGGAGCTGCCTTCATGGCCTGCGCCGATGGGGCAATGACCGGCAAGCCCGGGGTCTGCTTCGTCACCCGCGGCCCCGGCGCGACCAATGCCAGCATCGGCGTTCACGTTGCGATGCAGGATTCGCAGGCCATGCTGCTGTTCATCGGCGATGTCGATCGCGGCATGAAGGACCGCGAAGGCTTTCAGGAAGTCGATTTCGGCCAGATGTTCGGTCCCTTGGCCAAGCTGGTCCTCAGGATCGACGATCCCAAGCGGATCCCCGAATATATCGCCCGCGCCTGGAACGTCGCCCAGGCCGGACGCCCCGGCCCGGTGGTGATAGCCCTGCCCGAAGACATGCTGCTGGAAGAAGTCAGCGGCCTTGCCCCCCGCCCCGCAGTCGCGCGCGCGGCCCAGCCGGTCTGCCCCGATGCGATGGGCGTGCTGATGGACCTGATCGCCGATGCCGCCGCCCCGGTCGCGATTATCGGCGGGGCCGGCTGGCACGCCAAGGCGCGCGAGCATTTCACCAAATTCGCCGAGCGGATCGGCTTGCCGGTGGCCGGCGCGTTCCGCCGCCAGGACGCGATCTCCAACGCCAGCAAGGTCTGGGCCGGGAACCTGGGCTATGGCCCCAATCCCAAACTGACCCAGCGGATCAAGCTGGCCGACCTGGTGATCGCGATTGGCGCACGGCTGGGTGAGGCCACGACCGACAGCTATACGCTGATCACTCCCGAACATCCCGGCCAGACCTTGGTCCACATTCACCCTGATCCCAACGAGCTGGGCCGGGTTTACCGCGCAGACCTGGCGATCTGCGCCGACATGGCCGAATTCGCCGAAGCGGCGCACTATTGGGACAATGACGTGGTGCCCTTCGACGCAGGTCAGGAAGCACACCTGGAATGGCTGGAATGGACGACTGCCAAACCCGCCCCCTACCCGCTCGACATGGCCGCCTGCGTCACCGCGATGCGCGCCAGCCTTCCCGATGACTGCATCATCTGCAACGGCGCGGGCAACTTCTCGGGCTGGTGGCACCGCTATTGGCACTACAACGGCTTCCCGACCCAGCTGGCCCCGACCGCGGGAGCGATGGGCTACGGTGTTCCCGCCGCGGTTGCCGCCGCGCTGCGCCATCCCGAACGCACCGTGGTCGCACTGGCTGGTGACGGCGACTTCCTGATGAACGGGCAGGAACTGGCGACCGCAGTGCAATATGGCTGCGACTTGCTGGTGGTGCTGGTCGACAACGGCACTTACGGCACGATCCGGATGCACCAGGAGCGCGAGTTCCCGGGCCGGGTCTCAGGCACCACTCTCCACAACCCCGATTTCGCCGCGCTGGCCGTGGCCTATGGCGGCTGGGCCCAGCGGGCCGAAACCACGGCGGAATTCGAAGCCGCCCTGGCCGAAGCCAAAGACCGCAAGGGCCTGCGACTGCTGCATGTGATCATCGACCCCGAGCAGCTCAGCGCTGGCGGAGCGACGATATCAGGGCTGCGGGCGAAAGCGAAGGGATAGGCCAAAAAGTTCCTTCCCATTTTGCGAAGCCAAATGGAGAGGAACTGGAGAGCTTATGCCGCCTGTGCCGGGGCCATCAGGTCGTAAGGATCGATCCCGGCCGCGCGCCATATGGCGTGGGCCTGGTGGTAATAGCTCGGCGCCTTGATGTTCAGGCGGCGGCGGACTTCCTCGATCGGCAGGGCCAGCAGCTCGGTGATCGCCATTTCGACCAGCCGCGGGCAGGCCTTGCCCATCTTCTGGCCTTCGCGCACCGCACGAAACACCGGAACCTTGACCGTCGCCCGCCGCGCCATCTCCAGCGCGCCGGCATAGCCCAGGAACAGGTGCGCGGGGCTTGGCTGCTGGCTGTAGGTAAAGGCCAGCACGCATTGTTCGCCCAGCGCATCGCGGCCGAAGCCGCTGAGGATGTGCATCAGGTCGTGCGTGTCGCGCATGCGATTGAAGTACCAGGTGACCTGATCGTCCCAGTACATATGGGCCGGGCGGTTCTTGTCGAGTTCGTCAACCAGCCCCTGCGCCGACAGCCCTTCGCGCTCCATGAAATCGCAATAGACGTGAGCCAGACTGCCTTCCGGCAGCTTGCGCAGGGCTTCGTGATCGTCGAGGATCCTGACCAGCGAAGGCTCCTTGCGGCGGATTTCCTGCGCGCGCTCGGTCGCCAGAAAGCTCAGTGCCGCGTCATAGACACCGCGCCAGGGCAGCGCTTCGAAAATCGGGGTGACCTTGGACGTGTCTTCCTTGTCCTTCACCAGCTCGCGGAAATTGCGCCAGGCCTTGGGCAGGTCATAGCGCATTTTGGGGCGGCCCGGCAGCATCATCGGCAGGTCGGGCGAAGCGAAATCGACGTGGGCCTGACGCTGCGAGGGCAGCACTTCGGGAGTGGCGGTCATCATGTTCATGGCAAGACTGGTAATGCGAATTACTTACAGAAATGTCAATAGGGTTTAGGTGGTCCACTCCCCTTCCGGGATCCCCAGCAACCGCAGCACGCTGGTCAGGTCGCCGCGATCAATCGCGCCGTTGGAGGCCGCGCGGGCCTTGGGCTTGGCGTGATAGGCCACGCCGTAATGCGCCGCGACCAGCATCGGGATGTCGTTGGCACCGTCGCCGGTGGCGAGGCTGTGCGCGCCATCGGCGGCGGCCACGCATTCGCGCAGCACCCGTTCCTTGACCGCGCTGTCAACGATGTCGCCCACCAGCCCGCCGGTCAGCTTTCCATGCGCGGTGGCCAGGCGATTGCCGACCACGCGCTGGAACCCCAGTCGCTCGGCCACCGGATCGGCGAACTGGTGGAACCCGCCAGTGACCAGTACAGTCTCGCAGCCATGCTCCCGCAGCGTCGCAACCAGGGTCGCCGCGCCGGGCATATCGCGGATCCGCTCATCCAGGCACTGCTGGATCGCGTCTTCACTGAGCCCGCCCAGCAAGCGCACCCGCTCGCTCAGTGCCTCAGCAAAGTCGAGCTCGCCCTGCATCGCGCGTTCGGTGATCGCGGCGATCTGGTCCTTGAGGCCCCCAAAGTCGGCCAGTTCGTCGATGCATTCCTGCCCGATCATGGTCGAATCCATGTCCGAGACGAACACGCCCGGAACTTGTGGCAAGTGATCGGTCATCAGCAGATCGGTGGGTGCAAGATGCCGGTCGATCACTCCGCGCAGGACTTCCGCTGCGGCGAGGTCAGCCATGATCTGCAGCACGCTGTCATCCTGCGTCAGCGGATCGGCGCCCAGCACTTTCGCGCCCGAAGCCTCGATCGCGTGGACCACCGCGTCCAGTCTTGCGGACAAGTCCGCCTGATCTGCTATTACCCGCGCGATGAGCACTGTGCATTCCCCTGACTCGGCCAAGCTGCCGCTGGCGCTCATCGCAGGGCCGACCGCCAGCGGCAAGAGCGATCTGGCGGTGCGGCTGGCGCTGTTGCTGAAAGCGCGCGGGCGCGAGGGCGTGGTGATCAATGCCGACTCAGCGCAAGTCTATGCCGACCTGTCGGCACTCTCCGCCCGGCCCTCGGTGGAGGAAATGCAAGGGATTGAGCACCGCCTGTTCGGCACCTGGGACGGCGCGCATGCTTGCTCGGCTGCCGACTGGGCCAAGGCCGCGCGCGAAGTGATTGGCGAGGTTCACGCCCGCGGCGCGGTGCCGATCCTGGTTGGCGGGACCGGGCTCTATATCCGTACGCTGCTCGATGGGATCGCGCCGGTTCCGCCGATCGATGCCGGCGTTCGCCTCTATGCCCGCGGCCTGACGCTTGAAGAGGCCCGGGCGGCCCTGCACCGCGAAGACCCGGAAGCTGCGGCAAGGCTCAATCCCAACGATACCACCCGGATTGTCCGCGCGCTCGAAGTGGCCTGTTCGACCGGCAAGCCGCTGGCGCAATGGCAGGCCGAAAAAGTCGGCGGGATCGCGCAGGCGGTCACCCTGCACCCGGCGATCCTGCTGCCGCCGCGCGAATGGCTCTATCCGCGCTGCGACTTGCGGTTTGAGCGGATGCTTGAGCTGGGAGCGATCGACGAAGTGCGCGCGCTGCTCGCGCGCAATCTCGACCCTGCTCTGCCGGTGATGCGCGCGATCGGCGTGCCCGAGATCACGGCCTACCTGCGCGGCGAATGCAGCCTTGAGGAGGCCCAAGAGCGCGGTGCCCAGGCCACGCGCAACTATGCCAAGCGCCAATACACCTGGCTGCGCAACCAGCCGCCCGGCGAATGGCCGCGGATTGCGTTGCAAGATTACAACGCTGAAGCTATATTTGTATCTTTATTGCGCGATTAGGTCTTGACATGACATTTCGTGTTACATAGAGGCCGCTCGCATATCTGCTCTTGCCAGAGCGCCCCGAGTTGGAGAGGAGACCCGGCACAGCCCCCTGTGCCGGGTCCGTCCTTTCTGGTCATGATTCTCCCCTCCCGCTTGCGGGAGGGGCCGGGGGTGGGCCAGTCGCAAGGCTCGCACCCACCCCTAACCCCTCAAGCAAGCGGGAGGGGGACAAAGACGGAGACGTAACGTGAGCGAGGAGCGCAGCGGCGCCAGCATCCTGGTCGAAAGCCTGGTCCGCCAGGGGGTCGAATTCGTGTTCGGCTATCCCGGTGGCGCGGTGCTGCCGATCTATGACGCGCTGTTTGGCGACGAGCGGATCCGCCACATCCTGGTCCGCCACGAAGCCGGCGCGGCCCATGCCGCCGAAGGCTATGCCCGCTCGACCGGCAAGGCCGGCGTGGTGCTGGTCACTTCGGGTCCCGGCGCGACCAATGCGGTGACCGGCATCGCCGACGCTTTCATGGACTCGATTCCCCTGGTGGTGATCACCGGGCAGGTGCCCACCGCGCTGATCGGTTCGGACGCTTTCCAGGAAGCCGACACGATCGGCATCACCCGGCACTGCACCAAGCACAATTACCTGGTCAAGGACCCGGCCGATCTGGCCGCGGTGATCGACGAGGCGTTCCAGATCGCCACCACCGGCCGCCCCGGCCCGGTCGTGATCGACATTCCCAAAGACGTCCAGATCGCCTCGGCCATGTTCAGCCAGGCGCCGCCGCAGCGCAAGATCCGCTATGCCCCGCCCTCGACCGGCAGCGAGCGCGATATTGCCCGCGCGATCGAACTGCTGGCCAATGCCAAGGCGCCGATCTTCTATACCGGCGGCGGGGTGATCAATTCGGGTCCGCAGGCGTCGGAACTGCTGCGCAAGCTTCAGGCGCTGACCGGCGCTCCCGTTACCTCGACGCTGATGGGTCTGGGGGCCTTCCCCGCCGATCATGCCGACTGGCTGGGGATGCTGGGGATGCACGGCACTTTCGAGGCCAACATGGCGATGAACCGGGCCGATCTGATGGTCTGCATCGGCGCGCGCTTCGATGACCGCGTGACCGGGCGGCTCGATGCCTTCTCGCCCCAATCGACCAAGATCCACATCGATATCGATCGCGCCTCGATCAACAAGACCGTCCCTGTCGATCTGCCGATCCTGGGCGACTGCGCCAAGGTGCTGGAACAACTGATCGAGGCCTGGGGCAGCCGCAAGCCCCAGAACCTGGCCGAATGGAAGGCCCGGATCGACGGCTGGCGCGCCCGCAACAGCCTGGCCTATCCGGCCCGCAAGGAAGCGATCATGCCGCAGCTGGCGGTCGAGCGGCTCTACGAGCTGACCAAGCATCACGATCCGGTGATCGCCACCGAGGTCGGCCAGCACCAGATGTGGGCCGCGCAGTACTTCCCGTTCTTCAAGCCAAACAAGTGGCTCACCTCGGGCGGGCTTGGCACCATGGGCTATGGCCTGCCGGCCGCGATCGGCGCGCAGCTGGGCAATCCCGGCAGCCTGGTGATCGACATTGCTGGCGACGCCTCGATCCAGATGAACATCCAGGAACTAGGCACAGCGACGCAGTTCCGCCTGCCGGTCAAGGTCTTCATCCTCAACAACGAATGGATGGGTATGGTCCGCCAGTGGCAGGAACTGACCTATGAAAGCCGCTATTCGGAAAGCTATTCGGACAGCCTGCCCGATTTCGTCAAGCTGGCCGAGGCTTATGGCTGGAAGGGCATTAGAATCGAGAACGAAAGCCAGCTCGACGTCGGGATCCAGGCAATGATCGACCACGACGGACCGGTGATCGTCGATTGCCTGGTGGCCAAGGAAGCCAATTGCTATCCGATGATCCCATCAGGCGCGGCGCACACCGACATGATTCTCTATGGTGACAAGGTGGTCGGCACGATGGACGATGAAGCAAAGGCGCTGGTGTGATGGAGCAGCCTTTCAAGTCTTGCGCAAGCAAGTCCCCCTCCCGCTTGCGGGAGGGGCTAGGGGTGGGCCAGTCTGACGCCCGCTCTTGCCCTGACTCACCCACCCCCTACCCCTCCCGCAAGCGGGAGGGGGGAGTCTGATGATGAAGATCAAACACCTCGCCGAGGAGCGCCACGTCCTGACCATCACGGTCGATAACGAGGCCGGAATCCTGGCCAAGATCGCCGGGCTGTTTACCGCGCGCGGCTATAACATCGACAGCCTGACCGTGGCCGACATCACCGAGAACCACGCGGTCAGCCGGATCACCATCGTCACCCACGGCCCGCCGGCGGTGATCGACCAGATCCACGCCCAGCTGGACCGGCTGGTGCCGGTCCACAAGGTGGTGGACCTGACCGAGGCCGGCGACCACGTCGAGCGCGAGCTGGCGCTGGTCAAGGTCAAGGGCACCGGCGACGCACGGGTCGAAGCCTTGCGGCTCGCAGAAGTGTTCCGCGCCTCGGTGATCGACACCACCACATCGAGCTTCGTGTTCGAACTGACCGGCGCTCCGGACAAGATCGACCGCTTCGTCGCCTTGATGCGCGAGCTGGGGCTGGTCGAAGTTGGCCGCACCGGGGTTGTGGGCATGATGCGCGGGGCGGAGGCGGCATGAATTCGAACAACCAACCTAACCCGTCATCCCGGGCTTGACCCGGGATCCCGCTTTCTTTTGCGACGTCGAAAGGAAGCGGGACCCCGGCCTTCGCCGGGGTGACGAAAACTGTGAGACGGGAATGCGACGATGAAGGTTTACTACGACGCCGATGCCGACCTGAACCTGGTCACGGGCAAGAAGATCGCCGTGCTGGGCTATGGCAGCCAGGGCCACGCCCATGCCCAGAACCTGCGCGACAGCGGGGTCAAGGACGTGGCGATTGCGCTGCGTCCCGGCTCGGCCAGCGCCAGGAAGGCCGAGGGTGCGGGCTTCAAGGTGATGGACAACAAGGCTGCGGCAGCCTGGGCCGACGTGCTGATGATCCTGGCCCCCGACGAGCATCAGGCCGCGATCTGGGCCGATGACATCAAGGGCAATATCCGCCCCGGCGCGGCGCTGGCTTTCGCGCACGGCCTCAACATCCACTTCGGCCTGATCGAAGTTCCCGCCGATATCGACGTGATCATGATCGCGCCCAAGGGCCCCGGCCACACCGTGCGCAGCGAATACCAGCGCGGCGGCGGGGTGCCGTGCCTGATCGCGGTGCACCAGGATGCCACCGGCAATGCCCATGACGTGGCGCTGGCCTATGCCTCTGGCGTTGGCGGCGGCCGCAGCGGGATCATCGAAACCAACTTCAAGGAAGAGTGCGAAACCGATCTGTTCGGCGAACAGGCGGTGCTGTGCGGCGGGATCACTCACCTGATCCAGGCCGGGTTCGAAACGCTGGTTGAGGCTGGCTACGCGCCGGAAATGGCCTATTTCGAATGCCTCCATGAAACCAAGCTGATCGTCGACCTGCTTTATGAAGGCGGGATCGCCAACATGCGCTATTCGATCAGCAACACCGCCGAATATGGCGACATCACCACTGGTCCCAGGATCATCACCGCCGAAACCAAGGCCGAGATGAAGCGCGTGCTGGCCGACATTCAATCAGGGCGCTTCGTCAAGAACTTCGTGCTCGACAACCGCGCCGGCCAGCCCGAGCTGAAGGCCGCCCGCAAGGCCGCCGAAGCCCACCCGATCGAAAAGACCGGCAGCCAGCTGCGCGCGATGATGCCGTGGATCGGCAAGAACAAGCTGGTCGATCAGGAAAAGAACTGAGGCCATTCCTCCCCTTCAGGGGAGGGGGACCATCCCGCAGGGATGGTGGAGGGGCACATGCGAGTATTCCTGAGGCGTCAGGACAACTCGCAGGTGCCCCTCCACCACTTCGTGGTTCCCCTCCCCGTTTCGGGGAGGAACTACTCCCGGGCCTTTTTCATGGCCATGAAGCCCAGCAGGAACAGGCCAGCGACCAGCAGGCTGGTGAACAGCTCGATCTGGCGCGCGGGGCTGATCGCCATGAAGACCAAGACCGCGGCCATTACCGCGATCGTAGCCAGCGTCAGCCAGGGGAACAGCCACATCCTGATCTGCAGCTTCTCCGGGCTGGTGGCCTCCAGCCGCCTGCGGATCCTGATCTGCGCGGTGGCGCAAAGAATGTAGAGCAGCAGCATGGTCGCGCCCGAGGAATTGACCAGGAAGCTGAACACAGTGTTGGGCGAAAGCCGCTCTGCGGCATAGGCGACATAGCTGAACAGGCTGGCGATCAGGATCGCCCGGGCCGGGACCTTGCGCTTGTTGACCGCCACCAGCCACTGCGGCGCATCGCCATGCTTGGCCAGGCCAAACAGCGTGCGCGAGGTGATGTAGAGGCTGGAGTTGAGACATGAGAGCACCGCGACCAGCACGAGGCAGGTCATGATGAATTTGCCGCCGGGAAAATTGATCGCCTCCAGCGTCGCGGCAAAAGGCGAATATCCTGGCACTACGCCGTTCCACGGCAGCACCGCGACAATCAGCGAAAGCGAAATGACGTAGAAGACCAGGATCCGCGCCGAAACCGAAAGTGAGAGCCGCGCGATGGCTTTGGGGCCCTCTTTGCTCTCAGCTGCCGCGATCGTTGCGATTTCCGCGCCGCACATGGTGAAGATGGTTGAGGCGACAGCGGCCAGCACCAGTCCCCAGCCGTTCGGGGCAAAGCCGCCGTGCTGGGTCCAGTTGGCCACACTGGCTCCGGCCGGATTGGTCAGCCCCAGCACCCAGGCCCCGGCAATCGCAATGAACACCAGGATCGCCCCGACCTTGATCAACGAAAACCAGAACTCGAACTCGCCATAGGCGCGGGTTGAAAGCAGGTTGACCGCGGTCAGCACCAGCATCAGCGCCACCCCGATCTGCCACTCGGCGAACTGGGGGTACCATTCGGCAATGATCTTGGCCCCGATCACCGCCTCGACTGCCACCACCACGGCCCAGAAATACCAGTAGAGCCAGCCCGAGAGGAACCCGGCCCAGTGGCCCAGCCCTGCACGCGCAAAATCGGGAAAGGCCTGCACGCCGTCGAGCGAGGAGGCCATTTCCGAGATCATCCGCATCACCAACATTACCGCCAGACCCGCAATTGCAAACGAGACAACCGCTGCGGGTCCGACCTGCGAGATCGTGGTCGATGACCCGACAAACAGCCCGGCGCCGATGATCCCGCCCAGCGTGATCATGGTGACGTGGCGGTTCTCCAGGCTCTTGCCCAGCTGGACATCCTCCCCGGCGGCGGCAATGTCGATTTGCTTGGTGTCGGTCATGCGGCAAGTCTCCCCGGTGCAAAGGCTTAGTGCCGGTTCAGCCAGTGGCAAGGGGCGCAAGTGCAGTCTCCCCCAGCTGCGGGCTTGACCCGGGCCGAAGGCGCGCGCCAGGTAGGCGCAGCCCCACAGGAGATACCGATGCGCCGTGTTACCCATTTCGCCTTGCCGCTGGCTTTCGCCCTCACTTTGCCGCTTGCATCCGCGGGCTCACAGGTGCCCGGCAAGCCCGATGTCGCGAAGGTTACCGCGGGCACCTATCAGGCCGACGCCAGCCATACCCTGATCAGCTGGCGGGTCGATCACATGGGTTTCAACGACTATTTCGGCCTGTTTGGCGACGTGACCGGCACGCTTACCATTGACCCTGCGCAGCTCGACCAGGCCAAAGTCTCGGTCCGCGTGCCGATTGCCAAGGTCCTGACCCCCAGCAAGGGCCTGACGCAGAACCTGCTAA